>LJHX01000113.1 GCA_001295935.1 alpha proteobacterium AAP81b | reverse complement strand
GGGGGGGGGGGGGGGGGGGGGGGCTTCGGCGTCGAAGGACCCCTCACCCGGCGCGGCGCAAGAGCGCCGAGTCCGACCTCTCCCTCAAGGGGAGAGGTATTCAAGAAACGGGGATGGATCAGATGGATTTCAACACCACCGAAGAACAGACGCTGCTGCGGGACAGCGTCGGCCGCTATCTCGGCGATCGCTATGACTTCGACAGCCGCCAGAAGACGGTCAAGGCCGGCGCCGGCTGGAACCCCGAGATCTGGAAGGCCTTCGCCGAGGAACTCGGCATCCTCGGCGCGCCCTTCGCGGAAAGCCATGGCGGCCTTGGCGGCGGCGCTGTCGAGAACATGATCGTCATGGAAGAACTCGGCAAGAAGATCGTCATCGAGCCCTATCTGCAGACCGTCGTCATCGGCGGCGGCGCGCTCAAGGCCGCCGGCGGCGCGCTCGCCGACGCCGTCATCCCCGAGATCATTGCCGGCAACGCCATCATCGCCTTCGCCTATGCCGAGCCCCAGGGCCGCTACGACCTCCACGATTTGCGCACCAGCGCGCGCAAGGAAGGCGCCGGCTATGTGCTCAATGGCCACAAGGCGGTGGTTTATGCCGGCCCCTATGCCAACCACCTGCTGGTGACGGCGCGCACCGGCGGCGCCCAGCGCGACGCGACAGGCGTCTCGCTGTTCCTGATCCCCGCCAATTTGCCCGGCATCGTCCGCCGCGACTATGCCACCGTCGATGGCGCCGGCGCGTCGGAAATCTATTTCGAGAATGTCGCGATCGGTTCCGAGCATCGCCTCGGCGACGACGGCGCCGCGCTACCGATCGTCGAGCAGATCGCCGACGAAGCCGCCACCGCGCTGTGCGCCGAAGCTTGCGGCGTCACCCGGATGCTGCACGCCGCGACGCTCGACTATGCCCGCCAGCGCAAGCAGTTCGGCAAGGCGATCGGCGAGTTCCAGGTCATCCAGCACCGCCTTGTCGACATGTTCATGGAAGTCGAACAGGCCGTCTCGATCACGCTGATGGCGACCTTGAAGCTCGACACGCCCGAGCGCGCCGCCGCCGTCTCGATGGCCAAGGCCAAGGTCGGCAAGGCGTGCAAGTTCGTCGGCCAGAACGCCGTCCAGACGCATGGCGGCATCGGCATTACCAACGAGCTCGCCGTCGGCCATTATTTCAAGCGCGCGACGATGATCGAAGGCCAGTTCGGCTCGGTCGATCATCACCTGGCGCGCTATGAGCGGCTGACGATCGCCTGAGTTTCAAGAAAAGCGGGGCCTCCGGCGGGCAGGGCCTGAGCCCCTGGCCGCCGGAGGCCCTTTTTCTTGGCAGGGCTCAAATGAAGAGCGTCTTTCCCCGCCCACTGTAACCTCACCACCGCTCATGCCGAGCGAAGTCGAGGCACGCTGGGGCCAGGGGAGCGTGCCTCGACTGCGCTCGGCACAAGCGGGTTTATCGGAAGTATGGCGGGACAACAGGTCCCCCTTTACGCCGCCACCTGCCCCGCCACCGGAAAGCGCAGCAACCGCTCGCCCTCGACGAACACCGCCTCGCGCCGCGGCCCCAGCGCCGCGGTAAAGGCCAGGTCGGTGACGCACAGCCCGCCGGTCATCGACCCATAAGCGGGGAGCACCAGCTTCGAGTCGCTGAGCGCGAAACACCGCCGGACAATGCGCCGGCCGCGGGTCTGGACGGTCAGCTTGGGGTGGAAATGCCCGGACAGCTCGGGCTCGCGGCACCCCGGAACCGCTTCGTGGCGCAGGGTCAGCGGCCCGATCCGCGCCTCGGCCAGCACCCGCCCGCCGAGTGCCGCGGCGGCTTCGTCGTCGTGGTTGCCGGTAATCCACAGCCAGTCGAGGCTGGCGGTGAGCAAGGTCAACGCCGCGCGCGCCCGCGCCGGCAGCCGGGCCGGGCCACCGCGATCATGAAAGGAATCGCCGAGGCAGACGACCTGGCGAGCGCGCGTGCGCCGCAGCGCCTCGATCAGCGCGGCGAGGGTGTCGATCGAATCATAGGGCGGCAGGAAGCGGCCCCCGCGCGCGAAGGACGACGCCTTTTCGAAGTGCAGGTCGGCGACGAACAGCGTCGCCCGCGCCGGCCAGTGCAGCGCGCCGCAGGGCAGCGGCACCAGCGTCTCGCCCGCGAACGAAAGGGAAACAGCCATGGTGGCGCTATGCTTGCGGCGTGGCCTCGGCGCAAGGGGCATCAAGCGCCCATCGCCACCGCTGCCAGCGCCTCGGCTTCGATCAGCAGCTGCGAATCGGCCGCCCCCGGCACCGATTCGCGCCCCACCTCGAGCAGCACCGGCACCGCAAGCGGCGAGACGCGGTCGAGTTCCACGAGCACCAGCTTGCGCTGCGCCAGATCGAGCAGCCCCGCCAGCCTTTCGATGTCGGTCAGCTTGGTGCGCGCGTCGGTCCAGGCGGCGGTCAGCAGCAGATGGCCGGGTTCGTGGCGGCACAGCGTGTCGTAGATCAGGTCCGACGAGACGCTCATCTGCTTGCCGGTCTTGTGCGTGCCCGGAAGCTGGCGGTCGATCAGCCCGCCGATGATCGCGACCTCGCGGAAGGCGCGGCGCAGGAAGGGCGACGCCGCCAGCCAATCGGCGAGCTCGTCCTCGAACACGTCGGGGCTGAACAGCGGCGCTGGATGGCGCACGCGTTCCAGGGACCAGACCGCGACGACATAATCGGTGCCGACGAAGCCGAGCGGCCCCAGCCCCGCCTTGGCCATGCGCTGGGTGAGCAGCATGCCCAATGTCTGATGGGCGTTGCGGCCGGCGAAGCCATAGGCGACCATGTACCAGCGGCCGCTTTCCTCGAAGGTCTCGACCAGCAAATCGTCATGCCCCGGCAGCCGCGACCGCCGCGCCTGGATTTCGAGCCATTCGCGGACGTCGCCGGGCATTTCGGCCCAGCGTTCCGGCGCGTTGAACAGCCCGCGCACCCGTGCGGCGAGGTTGGTCGACAGCGGCATGCGGCCGCCCACATAGGTCGGCACCTTGGGATCGCCGCGGCCGAGTCTGACATAGATGTCGGGCCCTTCGAAGCCGGTGACTTCGAGCACCTGGCCGGCAAACATGAACGAATCGCCGACCCGCAACTGGCCGCCGAACCATTCCTCGACCTGGCCGAAACGCCGGCCGCCGCGGCGGTTGCCGAAGACGATGTTCATCTGCACCGCCTCGACGATGGTGCCACTGTTGAGGCGGTGCTGCGCCGCCAGCTTCGGGTGGGTGAGGCGCCAGCGGCCGTCGCCATCCAGCTTCAACCGGGCGAAGCGCTCATAGGCCTTCAGCGAATAGCCGCCGGTGGCGACGAACTCTAGCGTCCGGTCGAACTCGGCGCGAGTCAGGCCAGCGTAGCTCGCGGCGCTGCGGACCTCGGCGAACAGCGTATCGGCGTGGAAGGGCGCGGCGGCGGCGCAGGCGACGACATGCTGGGCGAGGACATCGACCCCGCCGGCGCGGAAGGCATCGGCATCGAGCTCGCCGTCGCGCACCGCGTCCTGCGCCGCGACCGATTCCAGATATTCGAAGCGGTTGCCGGGAACGACGATCGCCCGGCTCGGCGCGTCGAGGCGGTGGTTGGCGCGGCCGGTGCGCTGGATCAGCCGCGACGCCCCCTTGGGCGCCCCCATCTGGATGACGAGATCGACATCGCCCCAGTCGATACCGAGATCGAGGCTCGACGTCGCGACGATCGCCCGCAGGCGCCCGCTCGCCATCGCTGCCTCGACCTTGCGGCGGGCTTCGGGGCTCAAACTGCCGTGATGGATGCCGATCGGCAACGAATCGTCATTCTCGGCCCAGAGATCGCGGAAGACGAGCTCGGCGACGGCGCGGGTGTTGACGAAGACGATGGTCAGCCGCGCGCCCGCGATGCGCTGCATGACGGCGCGCGCCGCCCAGCGGCCGTTGTGGCCGGCCCAGGGGATGCGGTCCTCGGGGATCAGCACCTCGATCACCGGCTCGGCGCCGGGGTCGCCATGGACGATGCGGACGATGCCGGCATCGGCATCGGGCGCCAGCCAGCCGGCCCAGGCCTCGGGGTCGGCGATGGTGGCGCTCAGCCCGACGCGGCGCATGCCGGGGCTGAGCGCCTGCAGGCGCGACATGGCGAGGCTCAACTGGTCGCCGCGCTTGGTGGTGCCGAGGGCGTGGATTTCGTCGACGATCAGGCTCTTGACCCCCGCAATCATGCCGGCGCTGTCGGGATAGGAGAGCAGCAGCGCGAGACTCTCGGGCGTGGTCAGCAGGATCTGCGGCGGGCGCTCGCGCTGGCGCTTCTTGCGGTCGGACGGCGTGTCACCGGTGCGCGTCTCGACGGCGATGTCGAGGCCCATTTCGGCGATCGGCGTCAGCAGGTTGCGCTGGACGTCGACGGCGAGCGCCTTGAGCGGCGAGACATAGAGGGTGTGGAGGCCGTCATGCGGCGCCTCGGCGAGCGCCGCGAGGCTGGGCAGGAAGCCGGCGAGCGTCTTGCCCGATCCCGTCGGCGCCACCAGCAGGGCGTGAACGCCGTCGGCCGCCGCGGCGAGCATCTCGCGCTGGTGGCGGCGGACCGACCAGCCGCGGCGGTCGAACCAGGCAGTGATGGGCGCGGGCAGCACCCGGCCGATGTAGGGCGCCGCGACGCTCCAAGCGAGATGGCGCGTCAGGATGCCAAGGCTACGAAGCCGGGGTCAGCGCCAGTACGGCAATTTCGTCGCGAACGGCGACCGGCATGCGGCCCCGCGCCGCGTCGTCGCCAAGCGCCGCCGTCAGCCTGCCGCAACCGGCGGCGAGCTTCGGCCGCCAGGCGGTGAGCCAGGCCTGACGCGGCGCCGCGGCGCCGGCGGGCAGCGTTTCGACTTGGCGGCGCGCGTCGGCCGGCAGCAGCATCGCCGCGCAGCTCGCCCAATTGCTCGTCGCCGGGCCGAGCGGATGGCACGCCAGGCTAGGCCCCGCCGCCACGATCATCGCCGTTGCAAAAATCACCTTGCGCATCATTGTCTCCCAAGTCGTGCTTCTACTCGGCGCGCAGCGGCCGGGCCAGCAGTGTCGCGATCGTTGCGGCGAGGTCGGTTCCCGACAGCAAGCCGGCAACAGCGGCAGCAATCGGCATCTCGACGCCGGCGCGGCGCGCCGCCTCGACGAGCACCGGCGCCGTCGTCACGCCCTCGGCGACGCTGCGCGTCGCCAGCAGGTCGCGCACCGGGCGGCCCTGGCCGAGGCCGATCCCAAGCGTGTAATTGCGGCTGTTCGCCGACGAGCAGGTGAGGACGAGGTCGCCCAGCCCCGACAGGCCGGCCAATGTCTCGGCGCGGGCGCCGCGGGCGAGGCCGAAGCGCGTCATTTCGGCGAAGCCGCGGGCGATCAGCGCGGCATTGGCGTTGCGGCCGAGCCCGGCGCCCTCGACGACCCCGCAGGCAATCGCGAGGACGTTCTTGACCGCGCCGCCGATTTCGGCGCCGACGACATCGTCGCTCCAATAGGGGCGGAAGTTGGGGCGGGCGAGGCGGCGGACGAGGGTTTCGCCGAGGCCGCGGTCGGCGGCGGCAAGGGTGACGGCGGTCGGCAGCCCGCGCGCGACTTCATCGGCGAAGCTCGGCCCCGACAGCACGGCGATCCTGGCGCCCGGCCCGGCGACGGTGGCGGCGACATCGGTCATCAGCGCGAAGCTCGCGCCCTCGATGCCCTTGGCGCAGAGGATCAGCGTCGCGCCATGGCTGACGGGACATTCGGCAAGGACAGCGCGGAGGAACTGCGCCGGGACCGCCACCAGCCAGAGGTCGGCTCGGGCGAGGTCCCCCGTCGTGCCGGTGGCGCGGATGCGGCCATCGAGGCGGATGCCCGGCAGGTAGAGCGGGTTCTGGTGGAGATCGTTGACGGCGCGGACGACATCGGGCTCGAGCGCCCACAGGATGACGTCCTCGCCGCCGCGCGCCACCATCTGGGCGAGCGCGGTGCCCCAGGCGCCGCCGCCGATGACCCCGACCGTCATGCCCGCACCCCGGCGCCGCGCGCGGCTTCTGCGGAAGGGTCGAGCGGCCAGCGCGCCCGGGCGGGAAAGTCGAGGCCGTCGGTCAGCCCCAGCGCCAGGCGCTCGGCGCCGGCCCAGGCGATCATCGCGGCATTGTCGGTGCATAGCCAGGGCGGCGGCGCGACGAAGGGCAAGTCATGCGTCGCCGCGAGCGTTGCCAGCGCGGTTCGGATCGCTACGTTCGAGGCGACCCCACCCGCCACCACCAGCGCGGTCGCCGTCGGAAAGGCAGTGATGGCGCGCGCCGTGCGGTCGACAAGGCAGTCGGTCGCTGCATGCTGGAAGGCGGCGGCGAGGTCGACGCGCTCGGCATCGCCGGGGCTGGCCAGCGCCTGCCAGTGCCGCAGCACCGCCGACTTCAGCCCGGCAAAGGAGAAATGCGGTTCCGCCGTGCCGAGCAGCGGCCGCGGCAGCGCGAAACGATGCGCATCGCCCTCCCGCGCCGCCCGCTCGACCGCCGGGCCACCGGGAAAGCCCAGCCCCAGCACTTTGGCGGTCTTGTCGAAGGCCTCGCCGATGGCGTCGTCGATCGTCGTCGCCAGCCGGCGATAGCGGCCGACGCCTTCGACGCCGAGCAGCTGGCAATGGCCGCCCGACACCAGCAGCAGCAGATAGGGGAAGCGCAAGCCGGCATCGACCAGCCGCGGGCTGAGCGCATGGCCTTCGAGATGGTTGACCGCGATCAGCGGCTTGCCCGCCGCCATGGCGAGTGCCTTGCCCGTCACCAGGCCGACCATGACGCCGCCGATCAGCCCCGGCCCGGCGGTGGCGGCGACGGCGTCGAGATCGGCCAGCGCCGCACCCGCCTCGGCGAGCACTTCCGCCACCATCGGCGTCAGCCGCTCGGCATGGGCGCGCGCCGCCAGCTCGGGCACCACGCCGCCGAACGGCCGGTGCGCCTCGTCCTGGCTGGCGATGCGCTGCGCCACGATGCTGCGATCGCCGCGCACCAGCGCCACCGCGGTTTCATCACAGGAGGATTCAAGGCCGAGAATAAGCGCGGTCACGCCGCCTCGATAGCGACCACCGGCGCCGGCGTCGATGCCACGCCCCAGGGCGTGCGCAGCACGGCGACCACCGCTGCCAGCCCGTAGCACGCCATGCCGAGGGTGATCAGCGCGAACATCGTCCAGAGCGGCGCGTCGGCGCCGACGAGCAGCGCGCCGCCGACCGCGATGACGACCAGGCGCAGCGTGCCGGCCAGCACCATGCCGCCGACCCGCCCCGCCGCCATCGACGCGAAATACAGCACCATGCCGATCCCGAAAAAGCCATAGGCCGGCCCGGCCCAGCCGAAATACAGCGCGGTGGTGGCGATGGTGGCGGGATCGCTGGTGAAGACATGCGCCCATAGTTCCGGCACCAGCGCCAGGACGACGCCGAGCACGGCGAGGCCGCTGCCGCCGACCGCCGCGCCGATCCACGCCGCCCGGCGGGCACGGTCGATGCGGCCGGCGCCGATGGCGCTGCCGACCAGCGGCACCGCCGCCACGCCGACGGCAAAGGCCAGCGGGGTGAGCAGGAATTCAAAGCGCGTGCCGATGCCGAAGCCGGCGAGCGCGGTGGCGCCGAAGCCGGCGACATAGCGATTGAGCAGGACGATGGTCAGGATGCTCTGCAGCGGCGCGATGGCGGCGGTGGCGCCGACGCGCAGGATGTCGGCGAACAGCGCGCGTTCGAGGCGGACGCTGCCCAGCCGCAGCGTCACGGCGGCGCGACCCGAGCGCATGTACCGGATCAGCACCAGCGACCCCAGCGCCGACGCGAATACCTGCCCGGCTGCGACCCCCGGCATGGCCAACGCCGGCAAGGGCCCAAGCCCCAATCCGAGGCCGCCGCCAACGGCGATCTGCAAGGCCGCCGTCGCCAGCAGAGTCGACGACGGCACCGCCATGTCGCCGGCGCCGCGCAGCACGGCGGCAAGCAGATTGACCAGCCAGATGCCGGTGGCGCCCAGAAACGCCACCGAGGCAAAGGCGATCGCCGCTTCGAGCGCCGCATCGCGGCCGCCGAGCAGCGCGAACAGCGCCGGGCCGGCGGCGAGCATCACCATGGTGACGGTGATGCCGATGCCCAGCGCCAGCCAGAAACTGTGAACGGCAAGCGCATCGGCGCGGTCGCGGTCGCCGGCGCCGAGCGCGCGCGCCACCGCCGACGACACGCCGCCGCCCATCGCGCCCCCCGACAGCATGTTCTGCAACATGATGGTCGGAAAGACGATCGCCATGCCGGCCAGCGCCGGCACGCCCAGGCTGCCGACATAGGCGGTTTCGGCGACCGCGGCGAGCGAGCCGGCGAGCATTGCCCCCATGTTGGGCAGGGCGAGGCGCAGCAGTTTCGGCAGGATCGGCCCGTCGAGCAGCGGATTGCCGTTGGGGCGGGAACCGGCCGGACTTTGGTCATTTCGCATCGGCACGGCTCCCCTGACCCGTCCGCCTAACCCGGCGGCAGGTCCGGAGTCGATGCGTCACTCGTTGCCGAGGCGTCCGGCAGCACCGCCACCAAGCGGAAGCGCTCGCACCACAGCAGCATGTCGGGGGCAAAGCCGCCATTGCGTTCGAAATAGGCCTGATGGCCGGCGCGCCAGTCGGCGAGGCAGGTGTCGCCCTCGCCCTCGTCGCGGGCAAAGTCCCAATCGACGTCGCAGAAGCGCCGCTGGGTGAGTTCGAGCGTTTCGATGACGGCGCGCGGGCTGCCGTCGCCGGCGGTGACGACCATATGCTTGCCGACATGCGTCTGCTGGCCATCGGCGATCGACCAGCAGGTGGCGCGCTTCTGCCCGGCGACGACCAGCGCCAGCAGGCGGCCGGCCATTTCGGGCGAATCGCCAAAGGCGAAGCGTTCGAGGGTCTGCCAGTCGTTTTGCGTCATCGCAGCAGCTCTCTAGGCAAAAATGGCGCCGTGAAGAAGCGTGACAATCGGCGGCAGCGGTGCCGATGCTTGCCAAGCGCCGCGCCGGCTTTCACAACGCCGGCATGGAAATGATCAGGCTCGGGACGCGCGGCTCGCCGCTGGCGCTGGCACAGGCGGAAATGACGGCGGCGGCGCTGCAAGAGGCTCATGGCATCGCCACCGAGATCGTCGTCATCACCACCACCGGCGACCGCGTCCAGGATCGCCCGCTCGCCGAAATCGGCGGCAAGGCACTGTGGACCAAGGAACTCGACGCGGCGCTGATCGATGGCCGGATCGATTGCGCCGTCCATTCGATGAAGGATGTCGAAACCGGACTCAATCCCGACATCGTGCTGGCGGCGATGCTGCCGCGCGCCGATGTCCGCGAGCGGTTGCTCGGCGCCGCCAGCATCGCCGACCTTCCCCAGGGCGCGCGCGTCGGCACCTCGTCGCCGCGGCGCGCGGCGCAGTTGCGGGCGCGGCGCCCCGATCTCGCCATCGAGATGTTGCGCGGCAATGTCGCGACGCGGATGGCCAAGGTTGAAAGCGGCGCAATCGACGCGACGCTGCTCGCCGCCGCCGGGCTCGACCGCCTGGGCGTCGCCATCGGGAGCCTGATCGGCACCGACGAGATGTTGCCGGCGTCGGCGCAAGGGGCTGTCGGCATCACCGCCCGGCGCGGCGACGAGGCGACGCTGGCCGTGCTCGCGGGAATCGATCATGCGACCACCCATCAGGCGGTGACGCTCGAACGCGGTTTCCTCGCGGCCTTGGGTGGCACCTGCCACAGCCCGGTGGCGGCGCTTGCCGAGATCAACGGCGAGCATGTCCGTTTTCGCGGCGAACTGCTTGCCGAGGACGGCAGCGAGGTCCGCCGCGGCGGTTTCGAGGCGCCGCTTGCCGAAGCGATGCCCCGCGTCGCGGCGCTTGCCGCCGAACTGCTGGCAGAAGCCAGCCCCGGCCTGCACGCGCTGTTCCACCCCTGAGCGCGATGCGGGTCCTCGTCACCCGCCCCGAACCCGGTGCCAGCGCCACCGCCGCGCGGCTGCGCGAATTGGGCCATGGGGTGACGGTGGCACCGCTGCTGGCCACCGCCGCCCGCGACTGGACGTTGCCCGAGCCGCTGCCGCCGGCGGTGCTGCTGACCAGCGCGGCGGGGGCGCGGCTCGCCGGCCCGCAACTGGCGGCACTGCGCGCGCTGCCCTGCCATGCCGTCGGCGACGCCACCGCCGCCGCAGCGCGCGCAGCGGGGTTCAGCGAGGTCCACACCGGCGCCGGCACGGTGCAGGCGCTGCTCGACGCGCTGGCGAGCACTGGCGTCACCGAAATCCTCCACCTTGCCGGTGCGGAGCGGACCCCGGTCGTCTTGCCTGTGGGGCTCAGCATCGTCACCCGCATCGTCTATGGCACGGTGCCGCTGCCGCTGCCGGCGCCGCCGCACGCCGATTGGGTGCTGCTCTACAGCCCGCGCAGCGCCGCGCGCTTCGCCGCCGAATGCGACCGGCTGGCGGTGGCGCGCGCGACGTTGCGCCTCGCGGCACTCAGCCCGGCGGTGGCGGCGGCGGCGGGCGGCGGCTGGGGCGCGGTCGTCGTCGCCGCGGCGCCGCATGAAGACGCGCTCTTGGCGGCGCTTGCCCTGCCATGCGAAGAGCGGTCCTGATGGCGACCAAGGATCCGTTCGACCTGCCGCTGGAGCGGGGCGCCACCGAGCGCAACGATGTCGACCGCGCCAGCCTCGACGCCACCGAGCGGCTGCGCGCCCGGCTGACCGGACAGCCGCTGCCGCGCCCGCGCCAGGCGCCGCGATCGAGCCTGCCCTGGGTGATCGCCGGGGGCCTGTTCGTCTTCACCATGGGGATGATCGCCAACCCCTGGTTCGAGGCGGCGGTGCGCGATCGCCTGCCCTTTGCCGAAGCGCTCGGGCCACGTGCTGCCGAGGATGCCGATGTCGCGGCGATGCAGGCGCGCATCGCCGCCCTCGAACGCCGGGTGACGACGGCGCCGGCGCCCGCCGAACGCCTGGCGCGCACCGAAGCCAAGATCGAGACAAGCAGTGATCAACTGGCACGCGAAGCCGAGCGCGTCGACCGGCTGACCGCCGAGCTCGGCGCGCTGTCGGCGGCGGTGACCGCCGATCGCGCCCGCGGCGATGCCGCCGCGACGCTGGCGACGACGACGGCGACGCGCGCCGAAAGCCTGCTGGCGCTGCTGCTGACCCGCCGCGCGCTTGCCGAGGGCCGAGCGCTCGGCGCCCTCGATGCCGAGATCCGCCGGCTGTTCGAAGCGCGCTTCCCGAAAGCGGTGACGGCGATCGCAGCGCTCGGCACCGCGCCGGTGACGCGGGCCGCGCTGGCGCGCGATTTCGCGGCGCTGCGCCCGGGCCTGGCCGCCCGCCCCGATGCCGGCGCGCGGCTCGGCTGGTGGGCGGC
>LJHX01000112.1 GCA_001295935.1 alpha proteobacterium AAP81b | reverse complement strand
CCTCTCCCGCGAGCGGGAGAGGGGCGCTGGCGCGAAACTGTGTCCTTGGCTAGACCGCAACGGCCATGACCGAGACCTTCCGCTCCGACTTTCTCCGCACGCTCAGCGCGCGCGGCTATCTCCACCAGATCACCGACCCCGCGGCGCTCGACGCTGCGGCCAGCGCCGGCGTCATCACGGCCTATGTCGGCTATGACTGCACCGCGCCGAGCCTCCACATCGGCAATCTCGTCTCGATCATGATGCTGCGCCACCTCCAGGCGACCGGTCACAAGCCGATCGTGCTGATGGGCGGCGGCACCACCAAGGTCGGCGATCCTTCCGGCAAGGACGAGGGGCGCCAACTGCTCGACGACGACCGGATTGCCGCCAACATGGCGAGTATCCGCCGCATCTTCGAACGCTTCCTCACATTCGGCGACGGGCCGACCGACGCGATCATGGTCAACAACGACGACTGGCTGTCGGGGCTGGCGTACATTCCCTTCCTGCGCGATGTCGGCCGGCATTTCTCGATCAACCGCATGCTGACCTTCGACAGCGTGCGGCTGCGCCTCGATCGCGAACAGCCGCTGAGCTTCCTCGAATTCAACTACATGATCCTGCAAGCCTATGATTTCCTGGAGCTCAATCGCCGCCATGGCTGCGCGCTGCAGATGGGCGGCAGCGACCAATGGGGCAATATCGTCAACGGCACCGACCTCATCCGGCGGATTGCCGGCAAGGACGCCTTCGGCCTGACGACGCCGCTGATCACCCGGGCGGACGGCGCCAAGATGGGCAAGACGGCGCAGGGCGCGGTCTGGCTCAATGAGGATGCCCTGCCGGCGTTCGATTACTGGCAATTCTGGCGCAACACCCATGACGCCGACGTCGGGCGCTTCCTGCGATTGTTCACCGATCTGCCACTCGAGGAAATCGCCCGGCTCGAAAGTCTTGAAGGCGCCGAGATCAATCACGCCAAGATCATGCTGGCGACCGAAGCGACGGCGCTGTGCCGCGGTCGTGAGGCGGCCGAAGCCGCCGCCGCCACCGCCGCGGCGACCTTTGCCGAGGGCGGCGCCGGCGACGATCTGCCGAGCTTCGCCGTCGCCGCGCCGGTCGCGATCGTCGAAGCGCTGGTCGGGCTCGGCTTTGCCGCGTCGAAGGGCGAGGCGCGCCGGCTGGTCCAGCAGGGCGGCGCGCGGGTCGATGGCGAAGCGGCGGGCGAGGCGACGCTGGTCGGCCCGGGGCAGAAGGTCAGCGCCGGCAAGAAGCGCCACGGCGTCATCATCGCCGCCTGAGCGCCGGCGCGAACGAAAAGGGGGAGCGGTTGCCCGCTCCCCCTTCCGTCAAGCCGGAGCCTGAGACGTAGTTCAGCCGATGTCGACGAAGGCAGAGCCGGTCGGCAGCGGACGCGGGTAGGTCAGGTCGACGCCGAGGACGCCTTCCCAATAGGCGTTCGACTGGAAGTTATACGCGTCGAGGATGGTGACCTTCTGGGTGACACCGCCCTTGACCAGCGTGACTTCGAGGTCGAGCGCACGCGCGCTGTTGTCGAGATCGATGCCGTTCACATTGCCTTCGACCGCGAGGAAGCTGACACGAACGTCGATGACGGTGGCGCCGCCGAAGTTGATGGTGTCGCCGTCCGAGATGCGGAAGTCGGTGATGATGTCGTTGGCACCGGCGGTGAAGTCGCCGATGGTGTTGGTGACGGTGCCGAACAGGAAGGTGTCGGCATCGAGACCACCCTGCAGCACGTCGCTGCCGCGACCGCCGACCAGCGTGTCGGCGCCGCGACCGCCGAGCAGGCCGTCATTGCCCGAACCGCCGAGCATTTCGTCGTTGCCGGCAAAGCCGTTCAGCGCGAAATTGTCGTTGGCATCACCGGCGACGCGATCATTGCCGGCGCCGCCGTTCTTGACTTCGTCGATGAACATGGCGAGCAGCTGGCCACCTTCGACGAGTTCGCCGCTGATGGTGTAGTGCGCCTGGACATCGAGCAGGAAGGCCTGGGTATCGGAATCGCCGAGGATGCTGGTGACGTCGATGACGCCCGAGCTTTCCTCGTCCTGGTTGAAGGGCGCGGTCGGCGCAGCGAAACGCGCCGGGTCGTGCTGGCCGAGTTCCTGCAGCTTGTCGGTGGCCGGGTCATAGTGCCAGACCTTGCCGAGCCGGGCATTGTTGCCGACGTCTTCCTGAAGGATCAGTGTGCCGTCCTGGTTGACGCTGATGTTGTCCATCATGCGCTGGCCCTCGGTGCCGTCGAGCAGCACTTCATAGCTGCCGCCGGCAGTCGGGTCGTTGATGTCGGTGAAGGTCAGCTTGTAGAGCTTCGACAGGCCGGTGAAGCTGGCGGTGGTGACGAAATAGGCGACATTGCCGTTGGTCGGATCCCAGGCGATGTCTTCCGGACGCCAGAATTCCGAAACCTGGGCGGTGTCGCTGGCGGTTTCCAGCTGGGCGCCGGTCATGTTCTCGACATTGCCGAAGGCGGCGAGCGTAAAGGCGCCCGAGGTCGGGGTGGCGCCGTTCAGTGCAGCTTCCGAGGTGGCGTTGAAGCCGATGCCCGCGGCCTTGATGCCATAGAGCTGACCATTGGTCAGGCCGGCCTTTTCGATGTCGCTGCCGTTATCGGTCTTGGTGCCGACATAGAGATAGACCTGGCCGGGGGTGGCATCGTCGGTCGACAGGATGATCGTCTTGTCGCCGCCGAACGCCGAGGCGACACTGTTCTCGAACGAGGTGTTGCCGAGCCGGGCGAGTTCATAGCTGGTGCCGGCGTCGCTGCCGGTGACGAGATGCGCGAAAACACGGCCTTCGGGGCCGGTTTCCTCGCCCGAGATGTAGATGCGCGCCTGGGTGCCCTTGCCGGTGGCGGCATTGTAGAAGGCGCTCGGCTCGGCGAGATCGCCCGAGCAGAGGCGGGCGAGGTTGTTGAGCGAGCCGGTGGCGGTGACATAGCTCGACGTGCCGACGTTCCAGACCTTGAGCGTCTGGATCAGGTCCGACGCATCGGCGACGCTGAGATCGGCCTTGTTGACGATCAGCTTGCTGACAAAGGCGCCGGTGCCGCCATGGGCACGGGCAACGCCCGCCGATGCGCCGAGTTCGTGGTTGACCAGCACGGTCATCGTGCCGTTACCATTGTCGAAGGCGCCGATGCCATCGGGGATGCCTACGAAGCGATACGGGGTGGTCGTGCCGGGCTTGTTGTTGACCGAGTCACCGACGGTGAAGATCGAGGTGTAGCGGACATTGGGTTCGCTGGCGACGATGTACGGCGTCGCGGATGACGAGGGGCCGGTGGCCATGGTTCTCTGCCTGTTGGGCTCGAAGGCGCCGAGCCATCGCGGCATGTGCGCGCAGCGGAAGACAGAATCATTGCAGTTTATTGAAACTTTGCCGAACCGTAACGACTCGCGTGGCGCCGCCAGGTTACCGTCAGCGTTCGCCAAGCCGGTAACCGGCGCCGCGCACGGTATGCAGGAGCGGCCGCGCGCCGCCATCGTCGAGCTTCTTGCGCAGCCGGCTGACGTGAACATCGATGACGTTGGTGCCCGGATCGAAATGATAGTCCCAGACGCCTTCGAGCAGCATCGTCCGCGTCACCACCTGGTCGCGGTGGCGCAGCAGGAACTCCAGCAGCCGAAACTCGCGCGGCTGCAGCTCGATCTTGCGGCCGCCGCGCGTGACGCGTCGCGCCAGCAGGTCGATATCGAGATCGTCATAGACCAGCCGGGTGACCGGCGCACCGCCGGGCGGCGACGCGACGCGGCGGCGCACCGCCTCGATCCGCGCCAGCAGTTCGGTGAAGGCGAAGGGCTTGGAAATATAATCGTCCGACCCGGCGCGAAGCCCTCGGACGCGCTCGTCGAGGCTGGCGAGCGCCGTCAGCATGATGACCGGCGTCGTAACGCCGGCGGCGCGCAGCGCGGCGAGCACGGCAAGCCCGTCCATCCCCGGCAACATGCGATCGAGCAGGATGACATTGTGGCGGCCATGGCTCGCCTCGAACAGGCCCTCGCGGCCGTCATGAACGATATCGACGGTGTAACCCGCCTCGCCAAGCCCACCGGCGATATGATCGGCGGTCATCGGATCATCTTCGATGCACAGAATGCGTGTCATCGCGCCAGCCTAGCGCTTCGGCCGCGCGGCGTCACCTGCGGGCGATCCCGGGGGTGTGGCAACCCCCGGGGCGCGGCAGGTCAATCGGCGTGGGGCTTGGGCGCCGCCGGCTTGTCGTGATGGGCGTCGGCGGCGGGCTTGTTGTGCGCGGCGTCGCTTGCCGGATGCTCGTCGGAATGCGGGGCGGGATGCGGCGCCGGCGCGGGGTGCGTCGCCGCCGGGGTGGCGGGGGCGTGGGGGGTCGGCTCGGACGCGGCGGCCGAGGTTGCGGCGATGACGGCAGCGGCGGTCAGGATCGAAAGAAAGCGCATGGGGCAGGCTCCGGAGCAGCCGGCGACACAGTGGCCGGCAAGAGCCGTTATCGGCCGCGCGCGCCGGCGCTTGCGTCGCGGCTAATTCTCGTCGCCCATGCGCAGCGCCGCGATAAAGGCCTCCTGCGGTATATCGACATTGCCGTACTGCCGCATCCGCTTCTTGCCTTCCTTCTGCTTGTCCAGCAGCTTGCGTTTGCGACTTGCGTCGCCGCCATAGCATTTCGCCGTAACATCCTTGCGCAGCGCGGCGATCGTCTCGCGCGCGATGACCTTGCCGCCGATCGCCGCCTGGATCGGGATCTTGAACAGATGGCGCGGGATGAGATCCTTCATCCGCTCGCACATGTGGCGGCCGCGGCTTTCGGCGGCGCCGCGGTGGACGATCATGCTCAGCGCGTCGACCGGCTCGTTGTTGACCATGATCGACATCTTGACGAGGTCGCCCTCGCGATGCCCGGTCTGGTGGTAATCGAAGCTGGCATAGCCGCGGCTGATCGACTTCAGCCGGTCATAGAAATCGAAGACCACCTCGTTGAGCGGCAAATCATAGGTCACCTGCGCCCGGCCGCCCACATACGTCAGGTTCTTCTGGATACCGCGCCGATCCTGGCAGAGCTTGAGGATCGAGCCCAGATAATCGTCGGGCACATAGATCACCGCTTCGATCCACGGCTCCTCGATGCTCTCGATCGACGATGGATCGGGCATGTCGGCGGGGTTGTGCAGCTCCACCGTCGAACCGTCGCGCAAGTGGATGTGATAGACCACCGACGGCGCCGTGGTGATCAGGTCGAGGTCATATTCGCGCGTCAGCCGCTCCTGGATGATTTCCAGATGCAGCAACCCGAGGAAACCGCAGCGGAAGCCGAAGCCCAGCGCCGCCGACGTCTCCATCTCGAAACTGAACGAAGCGTCATTCAATCGCAGCCGCGAGATCGACTCGCGCAGCTTCTCGAAATCGGCGGCGTCGGTCGGGAACAGCCCGCAGAACACCACCGGCTGGACCTCCTTGAACCCCGGCAGCGCGTCATTCGCCGGCCGCTTCGCGTCGGTAATCGTGTCGCCGACGCGCGCCTGGGCAACTTCCTTGATCTGCGCGGTGATGAAGCCGATTTCGCCCGGCCCCAGCTCCTGGAACTGTTCGAGCTTCGGCCGAAACGCCCCGACGCGATCGACCAGATGCACGCTGTCGGCCGCCATGAACTTGATCTGCTGGCCGCGCTTGATGACGCCGTCGATGATCCGCACCAGCACGACGACGCCGAGATAGGGATCGTACCAGCTGTCGACGAGCATCGCTTTCAAGGGCGCGTCGATATTGCCCTTCGGCGGCGGAATGCGCGTGACGATCGCCTCGAGCACCTCCTCGATGCCGATCCCCGCCTTGGCGCTGGTCAGCACGGCGTTCGACGCGTCGAGGCCGATGACGTCCTCGATTTCCTTGCGGACCTTCTCGGGCTCGGCCGAGGGCAGGTCGATCTTGTTGATGACCGGGATGATCTCGTGATCATGCTCGATCGACTGATAGACATTGGCGAGCGTCTGCGCCTCGACCCCCTGCGCCGCATCGACGACGAGCAGCGCCCCCTCGCAGGCAGCCAGGCTGCGCGACACCTCATAGGCGAAGTCGACATGCCCCGGCGTGTCCATCAGATTGAGGACATAGGCCTGGCCGTCGCGCGCGGTGTAATCGAGGCGGACGGTCTGCGCCTTGATGGTGATGCCGCGCTCCTTCTCGATGTCCATATTGTCGAGCACCTGCTCGGACATCTCACGCGCCTGCAGCCCGCCGGTGGTCTGGATCAACCGGTCGGCCAGGGTCGATTTGCCATGATCGATATGGGCGATGATGGAGAAATTGCGGATGCGGTTCTGGGGGGTCATTTGCCGCTGCGCCTAGCAGGGTGAGCCCAAGGGGGCAAATGCGCGCGGGGTCGCGGGGTGGGGGTGGGCGGACGACAGCGAGCGCCGACGCCACTTACCCTCTCCCCTTGCGGGAGAGGGCGACTCGGCGCTCGCACCGAGCGGGGAGAGGGGTAGGCGCCGGCCCGTCAAAGACACGAGAGCCAAGAAAGAGAGTCTCCGGCGGCAAGGGCCTGAGGCCCTTGACCCATTTATATTTGGTGCGGCGCCGCGCCGAAGTCCCGGAAGCTCGTTCCTCGCTATACTGCGCCTGTTAATGGGACATCGCCCCTTTCGAGCAACGGCCTGAACCAATTTCCGACGGCAGTCCCCAGACTAGACCGTGACATTATATACAACATCGTTGCAATGCGCAAATTTGACAGGTCGCAGTGATCTGCTATTCAGAGGTTCAGTGTGTTCAGCAACGGCAGCTATGATCAACGTCCATATCGATGAATTATTTCCCACCGTCGCCGTAATTTATGTTGATTAAAACTGGTCGCGGCGGCATTCGGGCACTTTGGGTAAATCACAATGCGGATGACAGGTAGAAATATATGTTCGCTTTCGTAGATGAGACGGGAAACACGGGCGCTAACATATTTGATGAGAATCAGCCGCTTTTTTTGACGGCTGCCTTTGTAACACGAGCAGATTTTGACGTGCTTCAGTCTCGTAAATTAAACAACATTCTTCATAAACACGACATAAAGGCGCTTCACGCCTCAGAACTAGGTTTCGGACCAATTGAGCAGATTGCGCCGGAAATCCTACAGCTTCTAAAAGCCTGTGATGCGCGTTTCTTTATTTCACGCGTCGAAAAACGCTATCTTGTTGCGACAAAGTTTTTTGACACTTTTTTTGACAGCGGTGAAAACCCTGCCGTCCCATGGACAGCATATAACATCCGGCCTTTACGCCTTATACTTGCGTTCAAGGTGGCGTCACTTCTGGACGACGAAATTGCCAGAAAATTCTGGGCAATGCTGATGGAGACATCAAAAACTCGCGCGCACGATATGATTCCAGCGATCTGCGATACAATGCTCACCAGGGTGGCTCGCCTACCCGATCAGCGGTCAAGAGAAATTATCTCAGCAGCACTGCAATGGTCTAGAAACCATCCCAACGCCCTAGATTTCTTCTCTGCAAGTCGACAAGCACGAAATGGCCACATGCCTAACATGGTGGCGTTCACGAACCTGCTGGAAGGGCTAGAGAATTTATCTAAGCTATGGAACCGTAGAATTCGCCGGATAACGCACGATAGACAGTCACAATTCGAGGCCGCTTTAGCGGAGTGGCATAGACTAATTTCCAATGCATCTCCTGAGCCCGTCTTGAGGCCTGGAGAGACCTACGTACTACAGAAGGCGGCGGGCTCGGACTTTAGGGTTTTGGCTTCGTCAGATAGTCCTGGAATACAGGTTTCCGATCTAGTATTATGGATATTTAAACGTTACGTTGAGGGGAAGGAAATTCCATACAACTCATCGCGCTTACTCGCGCATGTCATAAGGAAAGGCTGGCAAAATGACTTTTCGTTTGACGGCGTCAATCGAGCGATGACAGAGAGGCTGGGGCCAATACTGCAGGCTGAAATGAGTGAGGAGCAATTGAAGAAAGCCAGAGAAATACAAGAGAATGTCGAGCTGCATCGTCTTTCGAACATGGCCGCATACGAAGAAGATGGGCTCATGCCATTCGAGCGCTACAGGCCAACCGAATTATGATAAATTGTAAGTACTTCCAGATCGTTACACAGGCCTAATGGCAGGTCTTTGGGGGGTTACACAATGTTCTGGGGACATCATACTTATTTGCCTTCCTGCCGAGCTGGTTGCGGCCCCGATCGATGCGGTATCAGCGTCCGGCCGGTGCTCGCTTCAAGCTGCGCCAAGTTGCCGCCAGCGAAGGGTTGGGGTCTTTGTTGGCGGCAAACCTGTCAATTGCTTACTCTGTTACCGTAGCACCGGGCTTTTGTCAGGGCTGGATCGTTTTGCAGCGCGGCCCCCACCCCGACCTTCCCCCACTCTCTGTTAGCTTCGCTTACAGGGGGAGGGGGGTTGGTGTCGGCGCGGGATTCGGGAGGGATTGGTTTCGGCGGGCCCCTCTCCCGGGCGGCGCTTCGCGCGTCTCTCGACCTCTCCCCCGGGGGGAGAGGTGAAGCGGGCAGCTTCTTGTCATGACAATCGCGTGGCGGTCGGTAAAACACTGGGCATGGCAAAGGCCGCGATCAGGCGCGAGGCGATCATCGAGCGGGTGGCGGATTTTCTGCTGGCCGAGGGGTTGGGGGCGGCGAGCCTCCGGCCGCTCGCCAAGGCCGCCGGTACCAGCGACCGGATGCTGCTCTATTATTTTCCCGACAAGGACGCGTTGATCGCCGCGGCGCTCGAGCATGCCGCCGGGCGGTTGGCGGCGCGGCTGGCGGCGATCCCCGAAACGCCGCGGCCGGCGGCGCAGCTCGAGGCCGAGATGCTGGCGTTGACGGGTGGCCCCGAGGTCTGGCCGTTCATGTGCCTGGCGTTCGAGGTGACGGCGCTGGCGGCGCGGGGGAACGCCTTCTACCGCGCCACCGGCGGGGCGCTGGCGGCAGGGTTTCTCGCCTGGATCGCGGCGCGGCTCGATGTGCCCGACGCCGAGCGCGGGCGGACGGCGCTGGCGATCCTGCGCACTGTCGATGGCGCGCTCTATCTGCGCGGCACGGGGCTCGATGATGCGGCTATCGCTTAGCCAAGCGAGGCTTGCTTGACGCGAGGGAAGCGCTTGGCTTTAGCCGCACGACTGCAACGGAGAGCGAATTGACCCTCAACATCGCCATCATCGGCGCCGGCCCCGCCGGTTATTACACCGCCGAAGCCGCGCTCAAGCATTGGGGCGGCGCCGCGAAGATCGACATCATCGATCGCCTGCCGACGCCCTATGGCCTGATCCGCGCCGGTGTCGCCCCCGATCACCAGTCGATCAAGGCGGTCGCCAAGCGCTATGAGGCGACCAACCTCGGCGCCGGCGTGCGCTTCCTCGGCAATGTCATGCTCGGCCGCGACGTCTCGATCGACGAGTTGCTCAAGCTCTATGACGCCGTGGTGCTGTCGGTGGGGGCGCCGCATGACAAGGCGCTCGGCATCCCTGGCGACGATCTGCCCGGCGTCGTCGGCTCGGGCGCCTTCGTCGGCTGGTACAATGGCCATCCCGATTTCGCCGATCTGCCCGTCGATCTCAGCCACCATGGCGTCGCGATCATCGGCAATGGCAATGTCGCGATCGACTGCGCGCGCATCCTCGCCAAGACGCCCGCCGAGCTGGCGACGACCGACATCGCCGGCCATACACTCGAGGTGCTGGCGGGCAGCGCCGTCACCGATATCCATATCGTCGGCCGCCGCGGCCCCCACCAGGCGAGCTTCACCACCAAGGAGGCGGGCGAGCTCGGCCATCTCGACCGCGCCGTGCCGGTGGTGCGGCCCGGCGACCTGCCGCCGCTGGAGGACGATGCCGCGCTCGAGCCGGGCCATCGCAAGATGGTCGGCCATATCCGCAGCTTCGCCGTCGAACCCCGCCCGGTGAAGCCGGTGACGATCCATTTCGAATTCTTCCGCCGCCCGGTGGCGGTCGAGGGGGAGGGGCGCGCGCAGCGGCTGATCGTCGAGACGACGCGCCTCGAAGGCGGCCAGGCGGTGGGGACGGGCGAGCTCCACGCCATCCCCTGCGGCCTGGTCATCGCCTGCATCGGCTATCGCACCGCGACGATCCCCGGCGTGCCCTATGACGCCGGCCGCGGCCGCTTCGTCAGCGATGATGCCGGTAGGATCTTCCCCGGCCTCTACGCCAGCGGCTGGGCGCGGCGCGGGCCGTCGGGGACGATCGGCACCAACCGCCCCGATGGCTTTTCGGTGGTAGAGGCGATCGCCGCCGATGTGCCGGCGGGCAAGGGCGGCGACGCCGGCGCGGCCTTGGACGCGCTGCTGGCGAGCCGCAGCGTCCGCGCGACGCATTTCGGCGACTGGCAGGCGCTCGACAAGCACGAGGTCGGCCGCGCCCGCCCCGGCGCGCCGCGCGAAAAGTTCGTTACTGTCGCCGAGATGTTGGGCCTGCTTGGCTAGCCGCGCGAAGCCGCTTGCCCGGCCCGGAAGGCGTCGCTATAGGCCGCCTTCCAATCGTCGGGGCGTAGCTCAGCCTGGTAGAGCGCTGTCTTCGGGAGGCAGAGGCCGGAGGTTCGAATCCTCTCGCCCCGACCAGCGGACGAATGGCGGCGGGTTCCCGGCCCGCCGCACCCGCTCAAGCCGAACGCGCCACCTCGCACCAGATCAGGCTGCCGGCATCATCCGCCCAGGTCCGCGTCGCGATGCCCTCCAGCCCGCGCGTCGCCGTGGCGAGCAGCGCCTGCAGCTCCGCCTCGTCGCGCAGGATCGGATGCCAGGCCATCGCCGCTTCGAGAAAGCCCGCGTCCCAAAGATCGCTGGCCATGCTGGTGAACAGCAACCGTCCACCGGGGCGCAGCCGCTCGGCAACGGCACGCGTCAGGCGCGTCGCGAGGCGAAGGTCGAGCATGTCGTAGAGCCCGGTGGCATAGGCGAGATCGAAACCGCGATCGTCGAACAGACCGCGGGCCAGCGCGCTGACCGGCTGGGCGACGACCTCGACGCGGCGGGCCAAGCGCTTGGCGACGACGCTGGCGGTCTTTTCATCAGGCTCGAGCGCGGCGATGCGGCCAAGGCGAGCGCCGGCGTGGGCGCGCGCGGCTTCGACCTCGCGGAGGTGCCCGGCGGCGAGCGCCAGCACGTCGGCGCTGCGGCCGGCGGCATGGGTGCGGTCGGCAGCGGCGTCGATTGCCTTGGCGAGCGCTGCCTGGCGCCGGCGGACGGCGGCGGCGATCTCGGTGCCGGTGCTGGCGAGATGCAGCCCGCGGCCGAGCGGCGAGGCGCCGGCGAGGTCGCCGCGGCGATCGGCGTGGCGGACCATCATGTCGATCGCCACGGCGTCGCCGGCATAGCCGCGTGGCTTGTCGAGGCTGCGGGCGATCAGTGGGTCCTGGCGGAGCAACGCCATAAGCGGATGCGCCTGCATCGCGGCGCAGCATGCCAGCCAGCGATCGCGATTGAGGGTGCTGCGCAGCGAATGCAGCCCGGTGACGAGCATTTCGACGACGACCGCCGGCGAGCGCCACGCCACCAGCGCGGCTTCGGCGCGGCCAAGCAGCCGCGCCAGCGCCGGCGGCGCGAAGCCGGGGGCGATGGCGGCGGGAAATGCCGCGAACGCCGGCAAGGCCGCGGCGCTCGCCGGCGCTCGCGGGTTGATGCTCGAACGACTCACACTGGCCATGCCGCAATCACCCCTGCAAAAAATCGACCCCGGGGACGCAGGTCCCCGCCCTGACCAAGAGAGATACCTGCCGACTCGCCATGGCGGCGTGATCGCCGTCACGCTGGCGCAATTCGTCGCAGCTTTGTTGCGGCGCGATATCCGCTCTGGCAAACAAGGCCTTGCAGGGGTGTGACATGCAGGGGGCGAGCGACCGGCAGGCGCGGCGGTATCGCGCCTTCATCAGCTATTCGCACCGCGACGCGGTGGCGGCGACGCGACTCCATCGCCGGCTGGAAGGCTATCGGGTGCCGGGGCGGCTGGTCGGCCAGCCGGGACCGCGCGGCCCCGTGCCGGCGCGACTGGCGCCGATCTTTCGCGACCTTGAGGACCTGCCGGCGGCCGACAGCCTGTCGGCGGCGGTCCAGGCGGCGCTCGCCGAAAGCGATACGCTCGTCGTGCTGTGCTCGCCGAATGCCGCTGCCTCGCCCTGGGTGGCGCGCGAGATCGAGCTCTTCCGGGCGCTGCATCCCGATCGGCCGGTGCTTGCGGCGCTGCTCGAAGGCCTGCCGGCGGCGGCCTTTCCGGCGCCGCTGACCGCCGGCGGAGTCGAGCCGCTTGCCGCCGATCTCAGCGGCCGCGGCAGCGCGCGGCGCCTCGGCGAACTCAAGCTGATCGCGGGGATCGCCGGGGTGGCGCTCGATTCGCTGGTGCAGCGCGACGGCCAGCGCCAGACACGCCGCGTGATGGTCGTCACGGCAGCGATATTTATTTTTGGTTTAATAATGCTTGCCATGAGCCTGGTGGCCTTCAATGCCCGCAACGAAGCGGATCGCCGGCGCGCCGAAGCCCAGGCGCAGCGTGCCGAGGCCGAGGGCCTGGTCGATTTCATGCTCACCGATCTGCGCGAGCGCCTGAAGCCCGCCGGACGCCTCGACCTGCTCGATGCCGCCAACCGCCGCGCGCTGGCCTATTTCGGCGGCCAGGATTTGCGCAACCTGTCGCCGACGGCGCTCGAACGCCGCGCCACGGCGCTGCACAATCTCGCCGAGGACGAAGCCAATCGCCGGCACCTCGGCCACGCCGCCGCCGCTGCCAACGAGGCGTTGCGTACAACAGGGGCGCTCTATGCCGCCGCGCCGCGCGACCCCGATCGCCTCTTCAACCATGCCCAGAGCGTCTATTGGCGCGCGGCGATGGTCGAAGGGCGCGGTGATCTTGGCGGTGCCGAGGCCGGCTATGTCGAATATGATCGGCTGGCGCGGCGATTGCTGGCGCTGGCGCCGGCGGCGACGCGCAGCCTTGAGGAAGCCGGGTTCGGCGCCGGAAATCGCTGCAATATCGGCGTCCTGCGGCGCCGCGCCGATGGCCTGATCGCGCAGTGCCGCCGCGCCCTCGATTTCCTTGCCGCGGCGGCGGCGCGCAAGCCCGGGGACATCGCGGCGCAGCTGCGCGTCGTCAATCGGCTGGCCTGGAGCGCCGACGCCGAAGTGATCGTCGGCCACCCTGCCGCCGCACGCCGGTTTCGTCAGCAGCAGGAAGCCCTGCTGAACGAACTGGCGAAGCGCTTTCCTGACGATGTGCGCGTCGTCGATCACCAGCTTGGCTGCCAGACCAATCTCGCCTGGCTCGAATATCGTGCCGGCGAGCGCAGCGCGGCGCGGGCGCGGATTCGCCGGGCGATCGTCGGGATCACCCGGCTCGCCGATAACGATCCGGACAACAAGGTAACCGCTGGACGGGTGCAAATGATGCGTGATGTCGAAAGGAAAATGCTATGACCAGTGCCACTCCGTTGCCCGGTCTGCCGGGCCCCCGCGCCCATGATCATGTGTTGCGGTACAGTATCTATCTGACCCTTCCCGCCGGGAGTGGCGCCGATCCGGTGACCGCGCTCGATTGGCATATCGTCGGCTTTACCGAAGCCGATCGCGGCGTTGGACGCGGTACGCCGGCGACCGATGCCGACACGACCGAAAAGCTGATCGCCGAGTTCCTCGCTGCGCCGGAAGTGGCGCGCCCCGATGCCGATGGCAAGCCGCCGGCGCAGGCGGATGCACTGCTCGATTTCACCACCTTCGGGAAGCAGCTGGTGGTCTTTCGCCTGGTCGGCGGCCTCTGGCAGTTCGCGGCGCCGGGCATCACCACCAAGCTGCCGCAAGCGGGGCCGGGCTATGCCGGGCTGGTCGGCTATCGCCTGACTGATTGTGGCGCCGAGGAATTTGCCGACGCCAGCGGTTGTCGGGCCGTGTCCTTCGAAGTCAGCGAAGCGATCGAGGCCGGTACCACCGCGATCAACTTCCACGTCGACTTCGTCGACGCCGGGTCGAAGCGGCTGCTGCCGGTGATCATCGATCCCGACGGCTCGAATCTGCCCAAGCCGCCGGGCTGATGCTGCCAAGTTGGTTGCGGTCGGCAATTGACCCGTGGCGCCCGTCGGGACAAGCGTCGCCGGTCACTCGCGCGAGAGTCCAGCGATCCACCCGATGTCCGCCGAACCTGCCAGCATTACCGCCATAACCGCCTATGCGCGGGCAGGGGCGCTCGACCACGCCTGGCGGCTGTTCACCGCCGCCGGGCTCGACGCGCGGCGTGATGATCCGGCGGCGCTGGCGCTGCACGGCCGGCTGCTCAAGGACCGTGCGCTGGCGGCGGCGTCGACCGGCGACCGCCGCCGCCTCGCCGCGGCGGCTGCCGCTGCCTATGGAGAAGCCGCGCGGCTCAAGCCGGCGACCTATCCGCTGATCAACGCCGCGACGCTGGCGCTGATCGCTGGAGATGCCGCCACCGCCGTGGCCCAGGCCGATGCCGTACTGGCGCTGCTCGACACCACCCCCGAGCCTGATACGCCCTGGTGGCAGGCGGCGACGCGCGCCGAGGCGCTGCTGCTGCGTGGCGAGACCGATGCCGCGCAGGCGGCGCTGGCGGCGGCCCGGCGCGCGGCGCCGCGCGCCTGGGAGGACCACGCCGTCACCCTGCGCCAATTCGCGACGATCATCGCCGAACAGAAGGGGGACGCGGGCTGGCTCGACGCTTTCCGGCCGCCGCGCCGGCTGCACTTCGCCGGGGCGATGCGGCTGGGGGGCGATGAAACCGCCCTTGCCGGCGAAATCGATGCCTTGCTGGCGCGCGAGGGCATCGGCTGTGGCCATGGCGCGCTCGCCGCCGGCGCCGACCTGCTGATCGCCGAGCGCTTGCTGGCGGCGGGCGCCGAGCTGGAAATATTGCTGCCGGGCGGCGAGGCGGACTTTGTCGCACGCTCGGTGCGGCCTTTCGGTGCTGCCGCCGAAGCGCGCTTCGAACGGATCCTCGGCGCCGCGGCGAGCGTCCGCGCCATCGGTGACCCCGCTGCCTTCGGCCTTGCCGTCAGCCTTGCCGATGAAGTCGCGATGGGGCTGGCGGTGATGAACGCCGACCTGTTGCAGACCGAGGCGATCCAGCTGATCGTCCGCGGCGCCAGCGGCGGCGCCAACAGCGCCCGCGTCGCGGCGTTGTGGCAGGCCGCCGGGCGGCGCCAGCATATCGTCACGACGCCAACTCTGCCCGGCGGCGACGAGCTCGCGGCGATTCCCGACGTTCAGCTCGCCGCGATCCTGGCGGTGTCGCTCAATGGCGCGCCGGGCGATCTTGCCGCGGCGCTGGTCAATCTTGGCGGCCGCCTGCCGCTGCCGCCGTCACCAGTTGCCGAACTGACACCGCGGCTCGCCACCCCCGACGGCGCGCTGCTCGCCTTCGCGCGCCCCGCCGAGGCGGCGGCAGCGGCGATCGCGCTGCGCGCCGCGCTGCTGGCCTCGGGGCCGGTACATATCGCCGGCCATTATGGCGCGCTGCTGCGCGGCCCCGGCGGCGAGATGCTGGGGCCATTGCCGGCCGAGACGGCGCGCATCAGCACCGCCACCCCCGATACCGGCATTGTCGTTTCGGAAGTGTTCGCCGCGGCGTTGCGCGCCGGGCCGGCAGCGGGTTGGCGCGCCGAATTCATCGGCGAGCTGCGCCTGGCGCCGCTTGCCGAACCCGAGCGCCTCTACGCCCTGAAGGCGCGCTGACGTCGTTCAGATCACTAGCTCCTCGAGGCGACGCGGCACCAGAATGGTCAGCGCCGCCGCGTCGCGCGCGATGATGCCGCGGCGTTCCAGCGTGCTGATCGTCCGCGATACTGTCTCGCGCGTCGTGTCGACCGCCGCCGCCAGTTCGGTCAGCACCGGCGGCGGCGCGATGCGATTGGCGGTGCCGGCGAGGCGCAGCAATTCGGCATGGACGCGCCCCGTCGCCGACAGCGTGGTGCGGGCGATGAGCTGGTCGGAAAGGCTGGCAAGGCGGCGCAGCAGCGATTGTGCCAGCAGCAGCGCCAGGCTGCCATGTTGCTCGGTAAGCGCGACGAAATCGCCGCCGCCGAACAATGCCGCCGTCACCGCCTCGATCGCCGCGACTTCGGCGGCCTGGCGTGGCCGCGACGGATCGATGCGGCCGAACAGGTCGCCGGGGCCGAGATCGTGGAGCGATACCAGCCGGCCATCGAGGCTGAGGTGGCGGACACGGGCGCGCCCGGCAACGAGCAGCAGCACGTCGAGGGCGATATCGTCCTGGCGCAAAATGACCTGGCGCGCCGGAAAGCGCCGCGAGCGGGCGCGCGCGGCGATGGCAAGCGCCGACGCCGCCGGAAAGCGCAGTTCGCTTTCCAGAAACTTGGCCAGACTGTCGCTGCTGCCCTGCATCGCCCCAGCCTTCGCCGCGGAGGCCGGCAGGGGTCAAGTCATGCTTTCGGGATCGAAGTTGATATCGACGGATTTCCAGAGATCATAAAGCTTTGGCGGCAATTTGAGCGGCTGGCAGCGCAGCACGGCGCGGATGGCGGTATCGCGGAAGGCGCGGGCATAATCGGCGTTGCCGGTGGTGGCGCCGGGCTGCGCGACGAGCGACGGCGTGCCGATCACCCGGCCGTCGCGACCGAATTCGGCATGGATCAACACCGTCATCTTGCGGACGTCGCTGCCGCCGATCGGCGGATTCCAGCACGGCGCCACCTGGGCGCGGATCGCCTGCGCCAGGGTGGCGGCGGCGCGCGGGTCGACAACGGCGGTCTTCGGCACAGCGGCGGCGATGGTTTCGGCGAGCTTCGACGTGTCGAGCGGCTTGGTTTTGGCCTTGGGCAGAGCCTTGTCGATGAGGTTGGCGAGCTGGCTGGTATCGAGCGGCTTCGCTGTGGGCGCGGGCTTCGTCGGCTTGGGGGTCGGCTTCGGCGGTTCGGGCTTGGTGTCTGGCAGCGGCACTTTGGCAGTCGGCGGTGGCGGTGCGGCCTCCGGCGGTGCGGGCGCGGGGTCAGGAGCCGGCGGGGGAGCGTCAGTGGCCTGCGGCGCCGCCTCGCGGGAGGGCGCCGGCGGCACGGGCGTGCGCGGCACATCGGCGATATCGACGATATCGACCGGCACTGCCTCCTCGGCGGGCGGGAGCACCGGCTGCTGCCAGACGAAACCCAGGCTCAGCGCCGCGACCAGCGCCAGATGGAGCAGGGCGGCAAGCAGCACCGATTGGCGTTCGGTCATGCCGGCGGACTCGCGTACGGCCTCACCGCCGCTCCCGCTTGCCTTCGCTGATCAGCGCGACCTTGGTGAAACCGGCGCCCGAAACCTCGCCGACGACCTCCATCACCCGGCCATAGTCGAGGCTGCGGTCGGCGCGCACATAGACGCGCGGCGAGTCGGTACGCGCTTCCCGGATCGCCGCGAGCTTGGCGGCCAGCCCCGCGTCGGCGACCGCCAGCTTGTCGATGAACACCGCCCCCTTGGCGTCGATGCTGATCTGGATCGGCGTGTCGTCGGCCTTCAGCGCCTTGGCGCGGCTGTCGGGCAGGTCGATCGGCACGCCGGCGACGAGCAGCGGCGCCGTCACCATGAAGATGATCAGCAGCACCAGCATGACATCGACGAGCGGCGTCACGTTGATGTCCGACATCGGCGCGGCGCGGCCGCCGCGGCGCCGGCGTTGCGCAAGTCCCATCGCCATCAGCGCGGCTCACCGGTCGAATCCATGCTGTCGAGCTGGCGCGACAGCAGGTTGCGGAATTCATCGGCGAAGGCGCCGAGGCGCGCTTCGAGACGGCCGACGCCGTGCAGCAGGCGGTTGTAGCCGATGACCGCGGGGATGGCGGCGAACAGGCCGATGGCGGTGGCGAACAGCGCCTCGGCGATGCCGGGGGCGACGACGGCAAGCGTGGTATTCTGGGTCGCGGCGATGGCGGTGAAGCTGCGCATGATGCCCCAGACGGTGCCGAACAGCCCGACGAAGGGCGACACCGAGCCGATGGTGGCGAGAATGTTGAGGCGGTCGCCGAGGGCGTCGATCTCGCGCGCGATGCTGACTTCGGTCGCCGATTCGAGCCGGGCGCGCAACGCCTCGCGGTCGAAGCGGCCGCGCGCCAGGCTGCGCCGCCATTCGTTCATCCCGGCGATGAACAGCCGCGCCGACGGGTGCTGCGCCTTGACGGCGGGATCGTAGAGGCTGTCGAGGTTGTCGGCCTTCCAGAACCACTCCTCGAAGGCAGCGGCCTGGGCGGAAAGTCGGGCGAGCCGCCGCGAGCGCTCGATGATGATCGCCCAGGACCAGACGCTGGCGGCAAGCAGCGCCAGCATGACGATCTTGACGACGATATCGGCCTCACGAAACAGCGTCAGTGGATCGAGGCTGGGCGCGGCGGTGGTGACTGGGTCCATTCAGACAGCCTCGAGAAGCGATTGAAACTGGTCGCGCCACGCCGGGGGCTGGCGGCGCGGGCGGCCGTCGGGGCCAAGAAAGGCCGCGGTGATGCGCGCCGAGGCGAGGCGCGTGCCATCGCGGTGGATTTCCTGGGCCAGCACGGTGGCGGCGGCGCGAATTTCGGCGGGCGCGGTGGTCACCAGCAATTGATCGTCCAGACGGGCAGGGCGATGGAAGGTGACCGACATGGCATGAACGGCGTAATAACCGGCGCCGGCCGCCATCAGTTCCGAGTGGACGATGCCGAGCGCGCGCAGCGTCTCGGTGCGGCCGCGTTCGAAGAACTTCAGGTAATTGGCGTGATAGACGATGCCGGTCAGGTCGGTGTCCTCGAAATAGACCCGCACCGGCAGCAGATGGCGACCGCCGGCGAGGCGGCCCGTCAGCGGCAGGTCGGCAGGCGTCATGCCGGCGCTTCTAATCGGCTTTGGGCGGCGTGGGAATTGGCGGCGGGCTGACGTGTCGCCGCGACCTCAAGCACCATTTCGGCGGTTGTTGGCGGTCGCGTGCCGCCGTCGCGCTTGCGCAGTGGCGGCCGGCGTGCACATTCGCGGCGGGGAGGCCGATGTCATGACCGAAACAACCGTCGCCGAGCTTGCCGGGCCTCGCGCCGTGTTGCCGATGGCGACCGCGACCGCGCCGGCGCTTGCCGCCGCAGCCGGCGCGGCCGGCGAAGACGGTATCGCCCCGGCGGCAGTGTTCTCCCAACAGCTATGCGAAGTGCAGTTGCTGATCGATTTCGTCTCGGGCAACGCCGCCCGCCGCCTGCCGGACAAGGCCGCCGCCGTGGCGGCGGGGCTGGACGAGGACTGGATCGAGAAGGTCTGCCGGATCAGCTGGCCGCCGGCAGGCAGCGCGGCAGCGCAGGCCGAGGAGGAGGCGCTGCTTGTCAAGGTCAAGGATTATCTCAACACGCTTGCGGCGCCGGCGAGCGGCGCGTCGGTGGCCTTCACGCTGCTAGTGGCGCAGGAAGACAATTCGCGCGACGCCGAGGACACCGTCGACGATATGGCGGCGCTGCGCAGCGGCCAGTCGGGGCGTGCCTTCTCGCGCAATTCGCTGGCGCGCACGGCGTTTCCCGGCCTCGTCGACAAGGCGCGCACCTTTCGCCGGGTCATGTGGTATATCGGCTATGGCCTTGGCGTGTGGCTGTCGCTGACCTGCCTGCTGTCCTTCTACATCGCGCTCGGCAACGCGCGGATCGGCCAGCACCGGAGCGCGGTCGAAACGCTCGCCAAGCTTGAGGCACCGGCGCTGCTGGCGGTGAGCGGCACGGCCGCCAGTGGCGGCGCCACCGGCACCAACGCCAGCACGACCGACCTCACTGCCTGCCGGCCGCCGCCGGCCACGACTGCGCCGCGGCCATCGCAGTGCATCGCGATCGACGCTGCCCGCGCCGACGCCACCGCGACGCGCGCCAACGTCGGCGCCTGGCTGCGCAGCGACCCGAAGCCGGGCGCTGAAAATGCGGCGATTCTGGCGGCCACGTCATGGCTCGATGTGCTTGGCGGCGGCGTACTGCCGGTATTCTATGGCATCCTCGGCGCCGGTGCCTCGGTCCTCCGCCTGCTCGCCGGGCGGATGCGCCTCAGCCTGTTGATGCCGCGCGACCAGACGCTGGCGCTTCAGCAACTGGCGCTCGGCGCGGTCGTCGGGGCCTGTATCGGCCTGTTCGTCAGCCCGCCGGGGGGGGATGGCGCCAATGTCTTGGGCACCGTCAGCCTATCGAGCTCGGCGCTGTCGTTCATTGCCGGCTTCGGCGTGGAGGCAGTGTTCGCGACGCTTGAAGCGGTGATCGCGCGCGTGTTCAACGTCGCGCCGCCACCGCCGCCGGTGCGGGGCAGTTGACGCCGTCGCTGTTGTTACGCGAAAATATCCTTCGTGCCGGTAGGGCCTATCGAGCGTTAAACACAATGCGATGAAGTGTTTCGGCGCAACGACGTAAATTTCCTCTGGGAGGCGGGCGACCATGATCAACCGGAAGTTCTTTTTCGAACAGGTTCGCGCGACGCTCTATACCGGCAAGCTTTCGGCCGGGCAGGTCGCCGGGCTGACGCATGTTCTCGATGTCTGGGAGGCGCTCCCCGGCGGCAAGGACGATCGCTGGCTGGCCTATGCGCTGGGTACCGCGCATCACGAAACCGCCTTCACGATGCAGCCGATCCGCGAATTCGGCGGACCGAGCTATTTCTTCCGCATGTACGACCCGCAGAGCGCCGTGCCGGCGCGTGCCAGTCTGGCGCGCCGGATGAAGGCCCGCCCAGGCGATGGCGTCATCTTTTATGGCCGCGGCTATGTGCAGATCACCTGGCGGGCAAATTACGAGAAGATGGGCAGCGCCTTCGGCGTCGATCTGACCAGCAACGCCGCCGCCGCCGACCGCGCGCTCGAGCCCGGGCTCGCCGCGAAGATCATGTTCAAGGGGATGACCGAGGGCATCTTCACCGGCAGGAAGCTTTCGCAGTATTTCGACGCAACGAAAGAAGATTGGCTTAACGCCCGCAAGATCATCAACGGGCTCGACTGCGCCGACAAGATCGCCTTCTACGCCCGCAACTTCTACGCGGCGATCGGCTACACCGACTGACGTTGCGTCAGCGATAGGGCGTTAGCGATCGGGCCTTAGCGATAGGGCGCGAGCAGCGCCGCGACATCGACCCGCGCCGCCAAGCGCCGCCCGAGCAGATAAAGCCCGGCGAACTTGCGCTGCAAAAACAGCGTGTCGATCGGCGGCAGATGCCAGAAATCGCGGTCGCGTGCCATCGCCAGGCCGTCGTCACGGATGTCGGTTACGAGGCTGGTGTCGCCGAAATCGAACACGCCGGTGGTGCGCAAGGTCGCCATCCCGGTGTCGAACATGCCGACAATCGTGTCGCGATGCTGCGCCGGTGTGTCGGCGCCGAAGAAACCGATGTCGAGCATCGTTTCGGCCGCCGCGGCGCGATCCTCCGCCAACCCGGCGCGCATCAGCGCGCGATAGCGCTCGCCGACCTCGGGCGCGAAAGCGCGCGTCGCGCCGAAATCGAGCAGCACGAGCCGGTCGTCGGCGGCATCATAGCGGTAGTTGGCGAAATTGGGGTCGGTCTGCATCAGCCCGAAGTCGAACAACTCGCGCAGAACCAGCGCCAGCGCTAGGGTCATCACCCGGTCGCGAACCGCCTGCGGGCCGTCGGCAAGGCTTTCGACCGCGACGCCCTTGACGAAATCCATCGCCAGCACGTTGCGCGTCGTCAGGTCGCGGTGCAGCGCCGGCACGCGATAATCGGGCGCATCGGCGAGCAGCTCACCGAAACGCGCCAGGCAATCGGCCTCGCGGGCGTAATCGGCTTCCTCGTGCAGCTGGCGCTTGGCCTCGGCGAGCATCCGCGCGACGTCGATTGTCGCCGGCAGCAATCCCGACAGGCGGATCAGCAGCGCGACATTGTCGACGTCGCTGTCGATGCTGGCGCGGATGCCGGGATATTGGATCTTGATGGCAAGGTCGCGGCCGTCGCGCGTCTGCGCACGGTGGACCTGGCCGATCGAGGCGGCGGCGATCGGGCGAACGTCGAAGCGCTCGAAACGCCGCCGCCAGTCCTTGCCCCATTCGCTGATCAGCAGTTGGTCGAGCTGGCGCACCGGCATTGGCTGGGCATCGGCGCGCAGCCGGCCGAGGATCTCGGCGAGCGCCGGCGGCAACAGGTCGTCGCCGCCCATCGACAGCAGCTGCCCGAGCTTCATCGCGGCGCCGCGCAACTGGCTGAGCTGGTCGGTGATCTTGCGGGCATTGGCGGGGGTGAGCAGCAGGTCGGACAGCGCGGGGCGCTTGCCGGCGGCGAGCTGGCGCGCGCCATCGACGAGGAGGCCGCCGGCGATCCCCGTCGCCAGGCCACCGAAGCGCGCGAAGCGGCTCAGACGCCCCGTTGGCACGGCGCGGCCGGGGTCGGGCAGGGACGGCGGGGAGGTCACGCACAGTCCATGCGCCTGGGTGCGATCCGCCGCAATGCGGCGGATCGCATCCCCCTCCCGCTCGCTGGAGGAGTCGGGGGTGGGAAGTCGCTCACCATCGGAACGCGGTTCAGGGACCAGGATTTTCCCACCCCCAGCCCCTCCCGCGCGCAGGAGGGGAGAAGATCTACCCCCGGCGCCGCGCCAGTTCGGCGCGCGTCGCCTCGAAACCGGCGCGATCGATGCCGTAGCGCGACAGGCAGGTGAGCGCGAGCAGGAACAGGATCGTGCTCAGCGGCACATAGACCATCACCAGCCGATCGAGCACCGCCGGCGCGACGCTGCCCGGGCGCGCGCCGACCGTCAGCCCGATGGCGTCGATGATCGTCCCCGAGGCAAAGACACCGATGCCGGTGACGCATTTCTGGATGAAGAAACTGGCGCCGAAATAGAGTCCCTCGGTTCGGCGCCCCGTGGCGGCTTCATTGGCTTCGAGCGTGTCAGTGAGCATCGAAGCGATCAGGATCGACGCCGTGACGAAAAAGGTGACCAGCACCGCGGCATGGCCGAGCAGCAACGGCAACAGCGCCGGATCGCTATTGCCGGGAAGCACGCCGGCGAGGCGCAGCAGCAACAGGCTCGGGCCCACGACAATCGCGGCAAGAAACGCCGTCATCGCGGCGTGCTTCTTGCCGAAACGTGCGCCGAGCCGCGCCGCGACGAGCAGCGCGCTGACCGCGCCGACCAGGCTGCTGAGCACCAGCAGCGACTGCGCGTCGGTCGAAAGCCCCCAGAAATAGCTGTTGATATAGACGTTGAGCGCGGTGGCGAGGCCGACCGCCATGGCGCTGAACAGCCCGGCGGACAGGATGGTGAGGAAAGCCGGATTGGCGAGGGCGGCGCGCGCCGCGGCGAGCTCCTCGCCCAGGCCGGCGCGTGGCGGCAGCGGTTTCAGGCCGCGGATATAGCGATGGGTGAGCAGCGCCGACGTCAGCGTTGCCGTCGCCATCGCGACCGCGGCGAAGATGGCATAGCCCTGATAGCCGGCGCGGTTGAGGATGCCGACAGGCTGCGCCACGGTCGGCTGCAGGAACACCGCAAAGGCCAGTACCCCCGCGACGATACCGCCGAGCCAGCCCATCAGGTAGCGCCAGCCGAGGAAGCGCGTCCGCTCGTCATAGTCGTCGGTCAATTCGCCGACGAGGCTGGCGCTGGGGATTTCGGTCGTCGAGATCAGCAGCCGGACGAGCATGGCAAAGCCGAGCAGCCAGAAGAACAGCCCGGCGGGATCGAGCCCCGCCGGCGGGTTCCACAGCGCCCAATAGGCCAGCCCCGCCGGGATGGCGCCGGCGTAGATCCACGGGTGGCGCCGTCCCCAGCGCGACCGCGTCGCGTCGGAAGCCTGGCCGATGGCAAGATCGAAGACGGCATCGGCGAACAGCGCGATCAGGATGGCCAGGCCGACGGTGGCGGCGGGTAGCCCGAGCACCTGATTGTAGAAGATCAGCAACAGGTAGGAAAAGCCCTGGTCCTTGATGCCGAACGCCGCGGCGCCGATGCCATAGCTGATATGGGCGACGGGCCCGCGGGCAGGGGGCGGAGCCGTGCTCAAGCGCCAGCCCGTGGGCGGCGCGCCGTGGCATGCCGGCGGAGCGCAGCGGCAGGGCGCGCGGGTGTGGCAGACCGGGAAGCCATTGCCGGAGGCTAACAGACCGCCGGGCGGCAGGCTGCCCAGCGCAACGGATAGGGACGCGCCCAACGCTGGCGGGCAGGGTGGGATTCGAACCCACGGTGGAGTTTCCCCCACGACGGTTTTCAAGACCGTTGCCTTAAACCGCTCGGCCACCTGCCCGCACGCCGGCACTTCGGGGCGCCTTGCCGCACCAAGCGCGCCAAGGCAATGCCAAGGCGGTGGCGAACGACGACAAGCTGTGGCAGCGGGGCGACATGCGTGTTTTCCTGCCTCTTGGCCTTTGCCTGTTCGCCGCCCCCGTGGCGGCGCAAACCCCTGTCGTGCCGCCGGCGGCACCGACTGCGGTCGCGCCAGCCGACCTCCCCCCAGCCAGCACGGCACGGCCCGACGAGGCGATGCCCGACCAGGCGCCGGAGCCCGCGCCCGAGCCGGAAAATGCGCCAGTGCCAGCGGCCGGCGCGGACGCCGCCGACCCCGCGCCCATGCAAGCCTCACCGTTCCAGCTCTGGCTCGACAATTATCGCGCCGGCGCGATCGGCCGTGGTCTCAAGGCCGAATGGCTCGACGCGGCGCTCGCCGGCGCCAGCTTCGATGCCGGCGTCGTCGCGCGCGATCGCCGTCAGCCCGATTCGCCCGGCGCGCCGACGGGCTATGCCACCTATCTCGACAGCAAGCTGCCGACGCGCATCGGCCCCGGCCGCAGCGCCGCCGGCGCGCATCGCGATGCCTTACAGCGCATCGCCGCGAACAGCGGCGTCGCGCCCGAAATCCTCGTGGCCATCTGGGGAATCGAGACCTTCTATGGCCGCGTCACCGGGCGCTTCGACCTGCCGTCGGCGCTCGCCAGCCTGGCCTTCGACGGCCGCCGTGCGGCGCTGTTCACCGGCGAGTTGGACGCGCTGGTGCGCATCATCGGCGAGGGCCGCGAGGACCGCGCCAGTTTGAAGGGCAGCTGGGCTGGCGCCTTTGGCCAGCCGCAGTTCCTGCCGTCGAGCTACCTCGTCTATGCCCGCGACGGCGACGGCGACGGCCGTGCCGACATCATCGCCTCAGTGCCCGACAGCTTCGCCTCGATCGCCGCTTACCTCACCGCCAATGGCTGGCAGCGCGGGCAGCCCTGGGGGTTTCGCGCCATCGTTCCCGCCAGCCTCGACCGCGCCGCGGTTGCCAACCCGGTGGCCCCGGCGGCTTGCGCGCGGCCGCTGTCGCGCCACAGCCGGGCGCTGCCGGCGGCCGACTGGCGGGCGCGCGGCGTCATTGCGATCAATGCTCCCTGGCCGGCCGATACGACGCCGATGACGCTGGTCGAGCCCGACGGCCCTGGGGCGGGAGCGTTCCTGGTAACGGCGAATTTCCGCGCCATCATGGCGTATAATTGCTCCAACTATTATGCGCTGTCGGTGGCGCTGCTCGGCGATGCGGTCGAGCCGGCGACGCGATAGGGGGCGCTCGGATGGGGCAGGGGGGACGAATCTGGCTGGCGGTGCCGCTGGTGCTGATGGCGGCGTGTGCCGGCCCGCAGCGGCCGCCGTCGCGCGCCGCCGCCGCCGCGCCGGCGCAACCACCGCCCACCACAGCGGCGCCGCGCGCATCGGGGCAGGTCAAGATCGGCAAGCCCTATCAGGTATTCGGTGTCTGGTATTACCCGGCCGACGACCGCAACTATGATGAGCAGGGCCTTGCCAGCTGGTATGGTCCCGGCTTCCACGCCCTCGATACCGCCAATGGCGAGCGCTACGACCAGGACAGCCTGACCGCTGCCCACAAGACGCTGCCGATGCCGAGCTATGTCGAGGTCGAGAACCTCGACAATGGCCGCCGGCTGACGGTTCGCGTCAACGATCGCGGCCCGTTCGTCGCGGGGCGGATCATCGATCTGTCGCGGCGCTCGGCGCAGTTGCTCGGCGTCGATCGGCCGGGAACGGCGCGGGTGCGGGTGCGGCGGGTGTTTCCCGATGGCGCCATGCAGGTTGCCCTGCAGCCGCAAGCACCGCCGCCGCAGGCGCCGCCGGTCGAAGTCGCCGCGGCGCCGGTTGTGCCTGCCGTCGTCGTGACGCCGCCGCCGCCGCCAGATGCCGAACCCGCGCCGGTGCGCAGCGTCGCCATTCCCGGCGGCGCGACGTCGCCCGCCGTCCTGCCCCGCGCCGGGCAAAGCTTCGTCCAGGTCGCGGCGCTCGGCGACCCCGGCCGCATCGCCTGGCTGACCGGCTATCTTGGCGCCTTCGGGCCGGTCGTCACCGAGAAGACCCCCACCGGGCTGACCCGGGTCCGCCTTGGGCCGTACAATGATGTGGATAGTGCGGGCCAGGCGCTTTCGAAAGTCCGCGCCGCCGGCTACACCGATGCCCGGCTGGTGACGATCGCCGCCCCCTGATGCTCCTGAAAGTCCCGATTGCGATGCGTGTTGCCCCGATTGCTATTCTCGCCGCCCAAGCACTGACGCTGGCGCTGGCCGCGCCCGCCACCGCCCAGATTCCGCAATATACCTCCCAGGCGCCGCGCGCCTTCATGAAGGATCTGGCGACGGGCGCCATCCTCTACGCCAAGGACGCCGATGCGCGGATGCCGCCGGCGTCGATGGGCAAGATGATGACCGTCTATGTCGCCTTCCAGATGCTCAAGCGCGGCGAGGCGCGGCTCGACCAGACGGTGATGGTCCGCCCCGAAACGTGGAAGGCCTGGCATTCGCAGGGCTCGACGATGTTCCTGTCGGTGAACGAGCAGGTCAGCGTCGAGAATTTGCTTCACGGCATCGTCACCTTGTCGGGCAACGACGCCTGTGTCGTGCTCGCCGAAGGGCTCGGCGGCACCGAGGCCAATTACGTCGCGTTGATGAACGCCGCGGCGAAAAAGATCGGCCTCAAGGGCAGCCGCTTCGCCAACACCAATGGCTGGCCCGATCCCAACGAATATGTGACGGCGCGCGATCTCGCCACGATCGCCGAGGCGACGATTCGCGATTATCCCGATCTCTATCGCCGCTTCTACGGCAAGCCGAGCTTCACCTGGGGCAAGACATTGGGCGCCGGTGCCGACATCACCCAGGTCAATCGCAACCCCATCCTCGGCAAGGTGCCCGGCGCCGATGGCCTGAAGACCGGCCATACCGAGGAAGCCGGCTATGGCTTCACCGGCTCGGCGGTCCAGAACGGCCGGCGGCTGGTGATGGTCGTCGCAGGGCTGCCGTCGTGGAATGCCCGCGTTTCGTCTTCGGTCGATTTCATGAACTGGGGCTTCAACGCCTGGGAGGCGGTGTCGGTGCTCAAGGCCGGTGGCAGCGCCGGCAAGGTCAAGGTCGCCGGCGGCGCCGAGACGGAGGTCGATGCCGTCGCGGCGCGCGACCTCGCGATGTCGAGCCCGCGCGGTTTCGCTGCCGAGCGCAAGACCGTAGTGGTGCCGGTGGCGGGATTGAAGGCGCCGGTGGCCAAGGGCCAGAAGGTCGCCGATCTCGTCGTCACCGTTCCCGGCCTGCCACCGGCGCGGCTGCCGCTCGTCGCCGGCGCCGCGGTTGCCGAAGCCGGGCCGATGCTGCGCCTGTGGAACTGGATCACGGGGTTCTTCGGCTAAGCGATGGCGGGGGCCTTCATCAGCTTCGAAGGCGGCGAGGGCAGCGGCAAGTCGACCCAGGCACGATTGCTTGCAGATTGGTTGAAGTCGCGCGGCCAAGAGGTTGTACTGACCCGCGAACCCGGCGGCACGCCCGGCGCCGAGGCAGTCCGCGCGCTCCTCGTCACTGGCGAGGCGGCGCGCTGGAACGCCTGGAGCGAGGCCTGCCTCGTCAACGCCGCGCGCGCCGATCATATCGCCCGCGTCATCGCTCCCGCCCTGGCGCGCGGCGCCACGGTCGTCTGCGATCGCTTCGTCGATTCGACGCGCGCCTATCAGGGCGCCGGCAAGGGGCTGGCCGATGCCGAGCTGCTGGTGCTGCACCGGCTTGCGTGCGGCGACCTCTGGCCCGATCTGACCATCGTGCTGCGCGTCGATCCCGGCATCGGCCTCGCCCGTGCCGCGACGCGCGGGGATAGCGAGCGCCGTTTCGAAAGCCATGGCGACGGCTTCCACGCCCGCGTCACGGCTTTCTTCAACGCGCTTCCCGACGCCGAGCCGGCGCGCTGCCGCGGCTTCGACGCCGCCCAGCCGATCGACGCCCTGGCGGCGCAGATTGCCGCGGCGGTGGCGCCGTGATCGGCCATGACGCCCAGACCGCCGCCTTCAAGGCCGCCTTCAGCGAAGGTCGCCCGCACCACGCCTGGCTGCTGACCGGGCCGCAGGGCCTTGGCAAGTCGCTGTTCGCGGAAGCGGCGGCGATCTGGGTGCTCGCCGGGCAACCCGAGGTGGCAGGGTTCGCCGTCGATCCCGAAACCCCGGCGGCGCGCTTCGTCCGCGCCGGCAGCCACCTCGATTTCAAGCGGCTGGAACGCACCGAAAACCCCAAGACCGGCAAGCGGCGCGCCGAAATCGTCATGGGTCAGATCGTCCGGCGCGACGATACCGCCGATACGCCGTTGAACGAGCTTCTGCAGAGCCGCCCGGCGCTGGGGGATTGGCGCGTCGTCATCGTCGACGCTACCGAGGACATGAACCGCAACGTCGCCAACGCGCTGCTCAAGAACCTCGAGGAGCCGGGGCCGGGGACACTGTTCCTCCTCGTCAGCCACGCCCCCGGCCGGCTATTGCCGACAATCCGCTCGCGCTGCCGCACGCTGCGCTTCGCGCGGCTGACCGACACGCAAGTCGGCCGCATCCTCGATGCCCAGGCCGACGACCTGTCCGACGACGACCGCGACGCGCTGATCCGCCTCGCCGCCGGCGCCCCCGGCCGCGCGCTGCGCTTTGCCGATGCCGGCGTCGCCAGCCTCGAGCGCGACCTGGCGGCCCTCGCCACCGCCGACCCGGAGACCGCCCCCCACCGCGCGCTGGCGCTGGCGCGCGGCCTCGCCGGCAAGGCCGCCGCCGCGCGCTACGACGCCTTCCTCGATCTTGCTCCCGCGATGCTTGCGACCGCCGCGCGCCGCCACGACGGCCCCGGCCGGGCGCGCGCCATCGCCGCCTGGGAGGAAGCCACCCGCCTCGCTGCCAGCGCCGGGCCCCTGGCGCTCGATCCCCAGGCGGTGGCGTTCGATATCGCCAGACGGTTGGCGGCGGCGGGCGCCTAAGCTGGCGGTCGCCCCGGTTTCTTGCGCCTCCGCCAATTCTCCCGCATTGCGGCATCCATGGCTCAGCGCTTCTACATCACCACCGCCATCGCCTATCCCAATGGCCGGCCGCACATGGGCCATGCCTATGAGGTGATCACCACCGACGTCATCGCGCGCTATCGCCGACTGCGCGGCGACGAGGTGCGCTTCCTCACCGGCACCGACGAACATGGCCTCAAGATCGCCCAGGCGGCGCGCGCCGAGGGGGTCGACCCGCGCGCCTATGTCGACCGCATGGTCGAGCCCTTCCGGGCGATGGATGCGCAGCTGGGGATCAGCTTCGATCGCTTCATCCGCACGACCGATGCCGACCACAAGGCGCTGTGCCAGGCGCTCTGGCAGCGGATGGCCGCCAATGGCGACCTCTATCTCGACCGCTATGAGGGTTGGTACTCGGTTCGCGACGAAGCCTATTATGACGAAAGCGAGCTGATCGACGGTACCGACAGCGCCGGCAAGGCGGTCCGGCTGTCGCCGCAGGGCACCCCCGTCGAATGGACGATCGAGGAAAGCTGGTTCTTCCGCCTGTCGGCCTATGGTGATCGCCTGCTGGCGCTCTACGATGGCGACCCCGATTTCATCCAGCCGGCGAGCCGCCGCAACGAGATGCGTGCCTTTGTGGCGCAGGGCCTGCGCGACCTCAGCATGTCGCGGACCAGTTTCGATTGGGGGGTGCCGGTGCCGGGGTCGCCGGGGCATGTCATGTATGTCTGGGTCGATGCGCTCGCCAACTATTTGACCGGGGCGGGGGGCCGAGCGGACGAACTTTGCGGCGAATGGTGGCCGGCCGACCTCCATGTCGTCGGCAAGGATGTCGTGCGCTTTCACACCATTTATTGGCCGGCGTTTTTGATGTCGGCGGGGGTTGCCTTGCCGAAGCGCGTCTTCGGCCATGGCCATGTGCTCAACCGCGGCGAGAAGATGTCGAAGTCGGTCGGCAATGTCGTCGATCCGATGGCGATGGCCGAGGTTTTCGGCGTCGATCGGCTGCGCTGGTTCCTCTGCCGCGACGTCGCCTTCGGCGAGGACGGCAGCTATTCCGACGAGGCGATTGTCGAGCGCTGCAATGCCGATCTCGCCAATGGTATCGGCAATCTTGCCCAGCGCGCCCTGGCGATGGTCGCCAAGGGCCATGGCGGCGCCATGCCGGCGGCCGGCGCGGGCGGCGAGGGCGAGGCGGCGCTTGCCGAGGCCCTGGCGCGCGGCACGGCCGATTATCTGGCGGCGATGGACGCGCTCGCCATCCACCGTGGGCTGGAGGCGGTGATGGGCATGGTGAGCGCAGCCAATGGCTATTTCGCGGCGAGCGCGCCCTGGACGATGAAGCAGGATCTCGCGGCGCAAGGCTCGGTGCTGGCGCATGCCCTCGACGCGTCGCGGCGGATTGCGCTACTGGTGCAGCCGGTGATGCCGGCGTCAGCGGCGGCGCTGCTCGACCAATTGGGCGTCGCTGCCGGGGCGCGCTCGCTCGCCGACCTCGACGCCAGGGTCCCCGCTGGCACCCCCCTGCCACCGCCGCAGGGAGTCTTCCCGCGCTGGGCACCGCTGGCATGAG
>LJHX01000111.1 GCA_001295935.1 alpha proteobacterium AAP81b | reverse complement strand
CGACGCGTGCCGCGACCGCTGCCGAGCCTTCGGCGGGCGGCGGCAGCGCGAGGTCGGCGGCCGAGACCGCGCCGACTTCGACATGGAGGTCGATGCGATCGAGCAGCGGCCCCGAGATGCGCGCCTGATAGTCGGCGGCGCATTTGGGGGCGCGCGAACAGGCTTGCGCCGCGTCGCCGAGATGGCCGCAGCGACAGGGGTTCATCGCCGCGACGAGCTGGACGCGTGCCGGATAGGTGACGTGCGCCGCGGCGCGGGCGACCATCACCGTGCCGGTTTCGAGCGGCTGGCGCAGCGAATCGAGCACGCCGCGTCCGAATTCGGGGAGCTCGTCGAGGAACAATACGCCGAGATGCGCGAGGCTGACTTCGCCGGGCCGGGCGCGCATGCCCCCGCCGACCAGCGCCGGCATCGACGCGCTATGGTGCGGCGCGCGGAACGGCCGGGTGCGGATGAGGCGGCCGCCCTCCAGTTCCCCCGCCATCGAGGCGACCATCGACACTTCGAGCGCCTCGGCGGGGGTCAGCGCCGGCAAGATGCCCGGCATGGCGGCGGCGAGCAGCGACTTGCCCGACCCCGGCGGGCCGCTCATCAGCAGATTATGCCCGCCGGCGGCGGCGATTTCGACGGCGCGTTTGGCGGTTTCCTGGCCCTTGATCTCGGCGAAATCGGGGCCCGAGCGGGTGATTTCGGCGAGGGCACGCGCCGGCGGCGACAGCAATTGCGTGCCCTTGAGATGATTGAGCAGCGACAAAAGGTCGGGCGCCGGGACGACGTCGACTTCGCCCGCCCAGGCCGCCTCACCGCCCTGGCTCGCCGGGCAGATCAGCCCCAATTCGTTGCCAGCGGCATGGAGCGCGGCGAGCAGCACCCCCGGCACCGGCGCCAGCCGGCCGTCGAGGCCGAGTTCGCCGACACACAGGAAACCGTCGACAGCATCCTGCGCCACCACCCCCATGGCGACGAGCAGCGCCAGCGCGATCGGCAGGTCATAGTGCGAGCCTTCCTTGGGCAGGTCGGCGGGCGACAGATTGACGACGATGCGGCGCGGCGGCAGCGCCAGGCCGATGGCGTCGAGGGTCGCATGGACGCGCTCGCGGCTTTCCTTGACCGCCTTGTCGGGCAGGCCGACGGTGAAATAATTGGCGGCGCCGCCGGCCATCTGGACCTGGACGTCGACGGCGCGCGCCTCCAGCCCCAGAAACGCCACCGTGCCGACATGCGCGACCATCGCCTTCCCCCGGCGCCAATGTTGCGGCGCCGTTATCAGCCTAGGCGGGCAGGTTTTTTCCCTCAAGCCGCGGCGCGGCGCAAAGCGTCACATTGGTGGCGATTGGGGGGGGTGGCGATTGCGGGGGTGGCGATTGCCGGCTGGCATTTGCGCTGGCGCCGCCTAAACCGGCGCAATGTCGCCGCCGCGCCCTCGCCGTCCGCTGGCCCGCCTCGCCGGGCTGAGCGGCGGTGTGCTGCTGATGGTCTTCGGCCCGATCATCGGGCTGCCGACGCCGGGCCCGCTCGGTTTCGTGCTGTTCGCTGCCGGCCTGGCGCTGGTGCTGCGCAATTCACGCTGGGCCAAGCGCCGCTATGTCCGCCACACGCGGCGCTATCCCCGCGTGCGGCGGGCGATCGATTTCGGCCTGCGGCGGCGGGGCCGGCCGCGGCTGCCGCCCGCCGCCGAGGTCTGACCAGGGTCAGAGCGCCGCTTCGGCCAGGGCAGGCTTGGCGTCGCCGCTGCCGCGGTGGCGCATCACCACCGACGTGCCGGGCTTGGCATCGGAAACGGTGACGTCGGCTTTGAGATGGCGCGCCAGCGCGGTGACGATGCTGGTGCCCAGCCCCGGCGCCGCGGCGACCTTGGGCATGCCCCTGCCATCGTCCCAGACTTCCAGCCGCCATTCGTCGCCATTGCTGCGATAATTGACGGTGATCCGCCCCCGCATGTCGGGAGCGAAGGCGTGTTTCAGCGCATTGATGACGAGTTCGGTGACGACGAGCCCGAGGCTGACCGAGACATCGGCGCTGACCGAGCCGCTGTCGGCGATGACGACGATGGTCAGGCGCTTATGGTCGTCGATCATCGACGCCGACACGCTCTGGCACAATTTGTCGAGATAGCTGCGGACATCGACCTGGCCTTCGGGAGCGCCCGACAAGTGCGTCTGCAGCTCGGCGATCGCCATGACGCGGCTATGGGCGTCGCACAGGTGCACCCGGCTTTCGTCGTTGCTGACGCGGCGGGCGCTCTGCATCAGCACGCTGGCGACGATCTGCAGGCTGTTGGCGATGCGGTGCTGGATTTCCTTCAGCAGCAGCACCTTTTCGCGCAGCAACCGCTCGTGGGCCTCGTCGGCGAGGCGCAGGTCGGTGACATCGGCGACGGCGAGCAGCAGTTGCTGGCGGCCGCCATCGCCCGGATAGACGAGTTTGCGGGCGTTGAGGACGAGCCGCCGCCGGCCGCGGCCGGGCAGTGCGAGGTCGCGCTCATAGGCCGGGATGCTCTCGTCGCCGGCCAGCGTCGCTTCGAGCAGCGAGCGCAGCCGCAGCAAATTCCACTCGCCGCCGCCGAGATCGAAGATCGACCCGAGCGGTGCCGGGACCGGTGCCAGGCCGAAGGCGTCGCGGAACGACTGGCTGGCGGCAAAGATGCTGCATTCGCCATCGAGCAGCAGCAGCGGCGTTGCCGCCGCCGCGACCACGGCAAGCGTCATCGCCAGCCCGGCCTCGGGTGGCGGCGCGCCGTCGAACGGCAGATCGGCAGACATTGCAATTCCCGCATCGTGGTGGCGGACGCCCCGACCCCGGAACCCTGGCCCACCCGCGACTCACCCTCGAACGCTTGGGCAAAGCAGCGGTACCGGCGAGTCTAGCACGGCAGTGCAGCAATCCTCGCATGGATTCGGTGATCGCCAGCGCCGGGGTTACAGCGCCGTCATGGCGCCGCCGAATTGACGAAAGGGTGGTGCCTGCCTACATCGCGCGGGTCCAACAGGGGCGGTGGCGACGCCGCGCCCTTCGCCTTGCGTCAGGAATTTCATGCTCGGTTTCGGCGGTCTCGCCAAGCGGCTGTTCGGCTCGTCGAACGATCGGTACGTCAAGTCGCTGGCGCCGATCGTTGCGAAGATCAATGCGCTGGAGCCCCAGGTCTCGGCGCTTTCCGACGACGATCTGTGCGCCCAGACGGCGAAGTTCCGCGCCGCGCTGGAAGGCGGCGCCAGGCTCGACGATCTGCTGCCCGAAGCCTTTGCGACGGTGCGCGAGGCGGCCAAGCGCACCCTCGGCCAGCGCCATTATGACGTCCAGCTTGTCGGCGGCATCGTCCTGCACCGCGGCGAGATCGCCGAAATGCGCACCGGCGAGGGCAAGACGCTGGTGGCGACGCTCGCGGTGTATTTGAACGCCCTGCCCGGCAGGGGCGTCCATGTCGTCACGGTGAACGACTATCTGGCGGCGCGCGACGCCGGCTGGATGGGCCAGGTCTACAAGTTCCTCGGGCTGACCGTCGGCGTCATCGTTCCCAATATCGACGATGCGAGCCGCCGCGCCGCCTATGCCTGCGACATCACTTATGGCACCAACAATGAATTCGGTTTCGACTATCTGCGCGACAACATGAAATACAGCCGCGAGCAGATGGTGCAGCGGCCCTTCCACTTCGCCGTCGTCGACGAGGTCGATTCGGTGCTCGTCGACGAAGCGCGCACGCCGCTGATCATCTCCGGCCCGACCGACGACAAGTCGGAACTCTACATGCAGGTCGACGCGGTGGTGAAGACCTTCACCGCGCCCGATTACGAGATCGACGAAAAGGCCAAGTCGGTGATCCTCACCGAAGGCGGCACCGAGCGCGCCGAAGCTGCCTTGCTCGCCAGTGGCCTGCTCGAAGGCGAGAATCTCTACGATTTCGAGAACACCCAGGTCGTCCACCATTTGAACCAGGCGCTGCGCGCCAACATCATCTTCCGCCGCGATACCGACTACATCGTCCGCGGCGGCAAGGTGATCATCATCGACGAATTCACTGGCCGCATGATGGACGGGCGGCGCTGGTCGGATGGGCTGCACCAGGCGGTCGAGGCCAAGGAAGGCGTCGCCATCCAGCCCGAAAACCAGACGCTCGCCTCGATCACTTTCCAGAATTATTTCCGCATGTACCCCAAGCTGGGCGGGATGACCGGCACCGCGGCGACCGAAGCGGCGGAATTCTTCGACATCTACAAGCTGAATGTCGTCGAGATCCCGACCAACAAGCCGGTGCTGCGCGAGGATGTCGACGACGAATTCTACAAGAGCGCCGAGGACAAGTACAAGGCGATCGTCAGGGCGATTGGCGAAGCCAGCGCCAAGGGCCAGCCGATCCTGGTCGGCACGGTGTCGATCGAGAAGAGCGAGCTGCTCAGCGATTATCTCACCAAGGAAGGCGTCAAGCACGTCGTGCTGAACGCCCGCTATCACGAGCAGGAAGCCCATATCGTCGAACAGGCGGGCCGCCTCGGCGCCGTCACCATCGCCACCAACATGGCGGGGCGCGGTACCGACATCCAGCTCGGCGGCAATTTCGAAGCGCGCGTCACCCGCGAGCTCGAAGGCGTTGCCGAGGGTCCTGAGCGCGAGGCGGCGATCGCCCGCATCAAGGCCGAGGTCGCCGCCGAGCGGGACGCGGTGCGCGCCGCCGGCGGGCTGTTCGTCCTCGGCACCGAGCGCCACGAAAGCCGCCGCATCGACAACCAGCTGCGCGGCCGCTCGGGCCGCCAGGGCGATCCCGGCTTCAGCCGCTTCTACCTCAGCCTCGACGACGATCTGCTGCGCATATTCGGCCAGGGCACGATGCTCAGCCGGATGATGAACTCGTCATTGGAAGAGGGCGAGGCGATCGTCCATCCGTGGATTTCGAAGGCGATCGAGACGGCGCAGAAGAAGGTCGAGGCGCGCAACTACGACGTTCGCAAGCAGCTGCTCGAGTATGACAACGTCATGAACGACCAGCGCAAGGTCGTCTATGAACAGCGCGCCGACATCATGGATGCCGATGCCGTCGGCGATGTCGTCATCGACATGCGCCACGAGACGATCAACGCCATGGTCGGCGCCGCCTGCCCGCCCAACTCCTATCCCGAACAATGGGACATCGACGCGCTCGAAACCGGCGTCCGCGAGACGCTCGGCCTCGATCTGCCGGTACGCGACTGGCCCAAGGAAGCCGCGATCGACCCCGAGATCGTCGTCGACCGGCTGATCGCCGCCGCCGACGCGCACATGGCCGAGAAAGCCGCGGCGATGACGCCGGAAGGCTGGATCGATATCGAGAAGCACTTCCTGCTGCAGGCGCTCGACCATCACTGGAAGGAGCATCTGGCGACGCTCGATGCCCTGCGCCAGGTCATCCATTTGCGCGCCTATGCCCAGAAGACGCCGCTCAACGAGTACAAGTCGGAAGCCTTTGCGCTGTTCGAACGCATGCTGGCGACGGTGCGCGAGGATGTGACGCGGATGCTGGGCAATGCCCAGTTCCAGTATCAGCCGCCCGCCGAGGCCTTCCCGGCGATGCCGGGCTTCGTGACGACGCACATCGACCCGTTCACCGGCGAGAATGACGCGCGCGGTTCGGGCGGGATGTTCGGCAGCCTGCCGGCGGGTGCCCTCGCCGGCGCTGCCGCGGCGACCGCCGAGATGATGCCGGTCGATGCCGACGATCTCGCCGAATGGCACCGCGCCGTGTCGCGCAATGCGATGTGCCCGTGCGGATCGGGGAAGAAGTTCAAGCACTGCCACGGAGTGCTGTAGTCGATGACCCCCCTCCCGCTTGCGGGAGGGGAGCAGGGCGGTCATTGCGCCGCATTCCGCCTCAGCAGCGTCCGGTTGCGGAACTGCCATTTGCCGTCACCGGGCTTGGGCTGGACTTCCTTGGTGGCGGTCAGCGTGTCGCCGTCGCGCACCTCGGTGACGCGCAGCAGCGCCGGCTTGTCGTCGTCGCTGCCGTCTTCCTCGGCAACGATCGTCCAGTGCGTCGCGTCGGTGAAGGCGGTGACGCGCAGGCGTTCGGTGCCGGTTTCGAGCGCATTGCCCTTGCGCAGGGTCGCCGAGGTGACGGTGCCGGCCTTTGGGTCGTAGAGGCTGGCGGTGGTGATGGTGACATCGCCCACCTTCGGCCCATCGTCGAAGGTCGCGACGCGCAGCACGGTAACGCCGTCGGGCAGCGCGGTGATCTCGGTGCGCAGCGGGATCTCCTCCAGCTTGTTCGACTGATAGTCGCGATAGCTGAGCGTCCCCGCCCAGCGCCCGGCAAGGCCGCGTTCGAGGGCGGCGGCGTCGGGGGTTGGCGGCGGCGCCGCGGCGGCGAGGGCAAGCGCAAGGCAAGCGGCAAGGACGGGTCGCATGCGTCATGGCTTGCTCGATTATGTGATGATTGCCAATCCCCGCTCCTGCCGAGCGAAGTCGGGGCACGGCCCGAACGTCGGCGCGTGCCTCGACTTCGCTCGGCAGGAGCGGGGGGGGGTAGGCCGCCGCCGTCACCGCCGGATTGACGCCGCCCGCGCCCGCGACTATAGGCGCCGCTCCCGACGAAGGACCGTCGCGTGAGGTTCGCCTCGCCCCGATCCGCCGCCAGGAGCGAAACGACAGCCAGCGCCGCGCGCGAGAGGCTCCGCACAGGGGCCGCTCGCGCTTATGCTTTGGGGATCGATTCCCAAAGGCGGGGCACGGATGGAGTAGGCCCGGCGCCATGGTGGCGCCAAGCCGAACAGGAGCAAGAATGCCGACGATCAACCAGCTGATTCGCCATGGCCGGACGCCGCAGCGCGCCCGCGAAACCGCCCCCGCCATGGAATCCTGCCCGCAGAAGCGCGGTGTCTGCACCCGCGTCTACACGACCACCCCCAAGAAGCCGAACTCGGCGCTCCGCAAGGTCGCCAAGATCCGCCTGACCAATGGCTTCGAAGTCATCGGCTACATCCCCGGCGAAGGCCACAATTTGCAGGAGCACTCGGTGGTCCTGATTCGCGGCGGCCGCGTCAAGGATCTTCCCGGCGTGCGCTACCACATCCTGCGCGGTGTCCTCGACACCCAGGGTGTCAAGAACCGCAAGCAGAGCCGGTCGAAGTACGGCGCCAAGCGTCCGAAGTAAGGGGTAGGTTGAAATGTCACGTCGTCGTCGTCCCGAAAAGCGCGAAATCCTTCCCGATCCGAAGTTCGGGGATGTCGTGCTGTCGAAGTTCATGAATCTCGTCATGTACGAGGGCAAGAAGTCGGTCGCCGAAGCGATCGTCTATACCGCGCTCGAAACCGTCGAGGCCAAGAGCCGCCGCGAGCCGGTCGGCCTCTTCCATGACGCCCTCGCCAATGTCCGCCCCGGCATCGAAGTCCGCTCGCGGCGCGTCGGCGGCGCCACCTATCAGGTGCCGGTCGAAGTCCGCCCCGATCGCGGCCAGGCGCTCGCCATCCGCTGGCTGATCGCCGCGGCGCGCAAGCGCAGCGAGCACACCATGGCGCAGCGCCTGTCGGGCGAACTGCTCGACGCCGCCAACAACCGCGGCGCCGCCGTCAAGAAGCGCGAAGACACCCATCGCATGGCCGAAGCCAACCGCGCCTTCTCGCACTATCGTTGGTAGTGTAGGCTGGCAGCCATGGCGACGCAGTTTGGCGACGAGCAACTGGAGGCCGATGTCCGGCACGCCCGGTTGCGCGAGATCGTCGCCAACAGCGAGAAGCTTCAGTTGGAAGGCCAGAAGCTCGCCTTCGAGCGCAACAAGCTCGAAGCCGAGCGCCTCAAGCTCGAAGCCGAAAGGCTGCGGATGGAGGCTGAGCGCGTGAAGGCCGTCGCCGAGGTCGATCTGATGCCGCGGACGATGATCTTCCATGCGATGATCGCGACCGCGGCGCTGCTCGGCGCCGGCGCGGCGATCAGCAAGCTGTTCTTCCCTTGAGCCGGCGATTGCGCTAACGCCCGCCGCGCTGCTGCGCCAAGCCAGGCGCCACATCAACGATACGAACCACCGACCGTCTCCAGGAACCCGACGCCATGCCCCGCACCACCCCGCTCGAGCGCTATCGCAACATCGGCATCATGGCGCATATCGACGCCGGCAAGACGACGACGACCGAGCGCATCCTCTATTACACCGGCAAGTCGTACAAGATCGGTGAAGTCCATGAAGGCACCGCCACCATGGACTGGATGGAGCAGGAGCAGGAGCGCGGCATCACCATCACCAGCGCCGCCACGACGTGCTTCTGGAACGATCACCGCATCAACATCATCGACACCCCCGGCCACGTCGACTTCACCATCGAAGTCGAACGCTCGCTGCGCGTCCTCGATGGCGCGGTCGCCTGCTTCGACGGCGTTGCCGGCGTCGAGCCGCAGTCGGAAACGGTGTGGCGCCAGGCCGACAAGTACAAGGTGCCGCGGATGTGCTTCGTCAACAAGCTCGACCGCACCGGCGCCAATTTCGTCCGCTGCGTCCAGATGATCAAGGACCGCCTCGGCGCGCGGCCGGCGGTGCTGTACCTGCCGATCGGGCTTGAGGGCGATTTCGTCGGCCTCGTCGATCTCGTCGAGAACCGCGCCATCATCTGGCTGGAAGAATCGCTCGGCGCCAAGTTCGAGTACAAGGAAATTCCGGCCGAATATGCCGACGCCGCCGCCGCCGCGCGCTCGGAGCTGATCGAGCTTGCCGTCGAGCAGGACGACGCGCTGATGGAAGCCTATCTCGAGGGCAATGAGCCGTCGGTCGCCGACCTCAAGAAGCTGATCCGCAAGGGCACGCTGGCGTTCGCCTTCGTGCCGGTGCTGTGCGGTTCGGCGTTCAAGAACAAGGGCGTCCAGCCTTTGCTCGACGCCGTCGTCGACTATCTGCCGAGCCCGCTCGACATTCCGCCGATGCACGGCATCAATCTGAAGGACGAGGACGAGATCCGCGAGGCCTCGGACGACGCCCCCTTCTCGGCGCTGGCCTTCAAGATCATGACCGACCCCTTTGTCGGCACGCTGACCTTCGCGCGCATCTATTCGGGCCGCATGGAAGCCGCCTCGACCGTCATGAACTCGGTCAAGGACAAGCGCGAGAAGATCGGCCGCATGCTGCTGATGCACGCCAACAACCGCGAGGACATCAAGGAAGCTTTCGCGGGCGACATCGTCGCGCTCGTCGGCCTCAAGGACGTGACGACCGGCGACACGCTGTGCGCGCCGCTGAAGCCGATCATCCTCGAGCGGATGGAATTCCCCGAGCCGGTCATTGAGGTTGCCGTTGAGCCCAAGACCAAGGCCGACCAGGAGAAGATGGGCATCGCCCTCAATCGCCTGGCGCAGGAAGACCCGTCGTTCCGGGTCAATTCCGACATGGAATCGGGCCAGACGATCATCAAGGGCATGGGCGAGCTTCACCTCGAGATCCTCGTCGATCGCATGCGCCGCGAATTCAAGGTCGAGGCGAACGTTGGCGCGCCGCAGGTCGCCTATCGCGAATCGCTCGCCAGGAAGGTCGATGTCGATTACACCCACAAGAAGCAGTCGGGTGGTTCGGGCCAGTTCGGCCGCATCAAGTTCACCGTCGAACCCGGCGAGCGCGGCACCGGCATCGTCTTCAAGGACGAAGTCAAGGGCGGCAATATTCCCAAGGAATATATTCCGTCGGTGGAAAAGGGCATCCGCGAAGTCGCCGCCTCGGGCCACAAGATCGGCTTCCCGCTGATCGACTTCGTCGCGACGCTGTACGACGGCGCCTATCACGACGTCGATTCATCGGCGCTGGCGTTCGAAATCACCGGCCGCGGCGGCATGCGCGAAGCCGCCGAAAAGGCCGGCATCAAGATCCTCGAGCCGATCATGAAGGTCGAGGTGGTGACGCCGGAAGATTATCTCGGCGACGTCATCGGCGATCTCAATTCGCGGCGCGGCCAGATCCAGGGCACCGACACGCGCGGCAATGCCCAGGTTATCGAGGCGATGGTGCCGCTCGCCAACATGTTCGGTTATGTCAACAATCTGCGCTCGATGAGCCAGGGCCGGGCGCAGTACACGATGCAGTTCAGCCACTATGACGAAGTGCCGTCGAACGTGGCCGATGAGCTCAAGGTCAAGCTCGGCGCCTGAGGGAGCTTGAGTTTCGGCTTGATTTTTTGAAACCGCCGGCTAGTCAGCGCCCCTTCCGGGGGCGCTGATTCGGGCGCCCGCCCGACTGGCCGGTCCACCAACCGGCGTCCGACAAGCGCCACATTCAGGGCAAGCGAAAGAGGTTTACCGGCCATGGCCAAAGCAAAGTTCGAGCGGAACAAGCCGCACTGCAACATCGGCACCATCGGTCACGTCGACCATGGCAAGACCTCGCTGACCGCCGCCATCACCAAGGTGCTGGCCGAAACCGGCGGCGCCACCTTCACCTCGTACGACAACATCGACAAGGCGCCGGAAGAGCGTGAGCGCGGCATCACCATCTCGACCGCCCATGTCGAGTATGAGACCGAGAAGCGCCACTATGCGCACGTCGATTGCCCGGGCCACGCCGATTATGTGAAGAACATGATCACCGGCGCCGCGCAGATGGACGGTGCCATCCTCGTCGTCTCGGCGACCGACGGCCCGATGCCGCAGACCCGCGAGCACATCCTGCTGGCGAAGCAGGTCGGCGTGCCCGCCATGGTCGTCTTCATGAACAAGGTCGACCTGGTCGACGACGCCGAGATCCTCGAGCTCGTCGAGCTGGAAATCCGCGAGCTGCTGTCGAAGTACGACTTCCCGGGCGACGACATTCCGATCACCCCGGGTTCGGCCGTCTGCGCCCTTAACGGCACCAACAACGAGATCGGCCATGACGCCGTCCTCAAGCTGATGCAGACCGTCGACGACTATATCCCGCAGCCCGAGCGTCCGCTCGACCGTCCCTTCCTGATGCCGATCGAAGACGTCTTCTCGATCTCGGGTCGCGGCACCGTCGTCACCGGCCGTGTCGAAAGCGGCATCGTCAAGGTCGGCGAGGAAATCGAGATCGTCGGCATCAAGGACACCCGCAAGACGGTGTGCACCGGCGTCGAAATGTTCCGCAAGCTGCTCGACCAGGGCCAGGCCGGCGACAACATCGGCGCGCTGCTGCGCGGCGTCGGCCGTGACGACGTCGAGCGCGGCCAGGTGCTCTGCAAGCCCGGCTCGATCAAGCCGCACACCGAGTTCACGTCAGAAGTGTACGTCTTGTCGAAGGACGAGGGTGGCCGTCACACGCCGTTCTTCGCCAACTACCGCCCGCAGTTCTACTTCCGCACGACGGACGTCACCGGCACCGTCGAGCTGCCGGAAGGCACCGAGATGGTCATGCCCGGCGACAACGTCCAGCTGACCATCAAGCTGATCGCCCCGATCGCCATGGACCAGGGCCTGCGCTTCGCCATTCGCGAAGGCGGCCGTACCGTTGGCGCCGGCGTGGTTGCAACCATCATCAAGTGAGTGTAAGGGGCCGCTTCTCTGGGAGCGGCCCCGATTCGTTGCTGGCGACGGCAACAATCGATCGGGCCCCGCGATCTGCCTCGTAAGAGGTGCCAGGGGCAGGAATATGAGCGGCCGGTGTAACCCCGACCAATGTGGGGGTCGCACCGGTTTGCTTTTGTCGTAAGCTTTGCTTCACGCTCTTTGAAACGAAATGGTACCATGGACGCTCAGAACATCCGCATCCGTCTGAAGGCTTTCGACCACCGTGTCCTCGACATGGCGACGGGCGAAATCGCCGACACCGCGAAGCGGACCGGTGCTGCCATCCGTGGTCCCATTCCGCTGCCGACGCGCTTCGAGAAGTTCACCGTGAACCGCTCGCCGCACGTCGACAAGAAGAGCCGCGAGCAGTTCGAGGTGCGCACCTACAAGCGCCTTCTCGACATCGTCGATCCGACGCCGCAGACCGTGGACGCGCTGATGAAGCTCGACCTCGCCGCCGGTGTCGATATCGAGATCAAGCTCGGCAAATAAGACGATGATGACAGACGCGGAGCGAAATCTGGCAGGGGGTCCCACCCCTGCTCCCACGCCCCCGGCGCACGCCGCGGGGCCTCTGATGGAAAGGAATTGGTCATGCGCACAGGCGTGATCGCGAAGAAGCTGGGGATGACGCGGGTATTCCGCGACGACGGTCGCCATGTGCCCGTCACCGTCCTCGCCCTCGAAGACAATCAGGTTATCGCCGTCAAGACCGTCGAGTCTGACGGTTACGTCGCCGTGCAGCTTGGCGCCGGCACCCGCAAGGTCAAGAACGTCACCAAGCCCGAGCGCGGCCATTTCGCCAAGGCGGAAGTCGAGCCCAAGGCGCGGGTCGCCGAGTTCCGTGTGTCGGAAGACGCGCTGCTCGAAACCGGCGCGACGATCGCCGCCGATCACTTCATCCCCGGCCAGCTGATCGACGTCACCGGCGTCACCCAGGGCAAGGGCTTTGCCGGCGGCATGAAGCGCTGGAACTTCGGCGGCCTGCGCGCGACGCACGGCGTCTCGGTGTCCCACCGCTCGCTCGGCTCGACCGGCCAGCGCCAGGATCCCGGCAAGGTCTTCAAGGGCAAGAAGATGGCCGGCCATATGGGTGACAAGCAGCGCACCCAGCAGAATCTCGAAGTCGTGCAGACCGATGTCGAGCGCGGCCTGATCTTCGTCCATGGCTCGGTGCCGGGTTCGAAGGGCGGCTGGCTGCTCGTCAAGGACGCCGTCAAGGTGCCGCGCCATGCCGAGGCGCCCTATCCGGCGTCGCTCAAGGTCGTCGCCGCGCCGGCTGCCGACATCGCCGCCGACAATGCCAATGACAGCGCCGACGTCACCGACGTCGAAGTCGCCGCCGAAAATACGGAGGCCTGAGGCTCATGAAGATCCAGGTCAAAACCCTGAGCGATGCCGCCGATGCCGGCGAGATCGAGCTCAACGACGACGTCTTCGGCAAGGAGCCGCGGCTCGACATCCTGCATCGCGTCGTGACGTGGCAGCTCGAAAAGCGCCGCGGCACCGCCCGCAAGGCGCGCGAGCGCAGCGAAGTCGCCCGCACCGGCAAGAAACTCGGCAACCAGAAGGGTGGCGGCAGCGCCCGCCACGGCAACCGCGGCGCGCCGCAGTTCATCGGCGGCGGCAAGGCCCATGGCCCGCGCGTCCGTGACTTCGATCCGGGTCTCAACAAGAAGATCCGCCGTCTCGGTCTCGCCACGGCGCTGTCGGTCAAGGCCCAGGAAGGCAAGCTGATCGTCGTCGAAAGCTTCGAGATCAGCGACGCCAAGACCAAGTCGTTCCTCGGCGCGCTCGGCGGTCTCGGGATCACCTCGGGGCTGTTCATCGACGCCGGCGTGATCGATGCGGGTTTCGCCCGCGCCGCCGCCAACGTTCCCCACATCGACGCGCTGCCGGCGATCGGCGCCAACGTCTATGACATCCTCAACCACGACACGCTGGTGCTGACCCGCGCTGCCGTTTCGGCGCTGGAGGCCCGCGTCAATGGCTAAGGAAATCACCCCGATCGACCTCAAGCACTATGACGTGGTGCTGAAGCCGGTCATCACCGAAAAGTCGACCCTGGTTGCCGAGTACAACCAGGTCGTCTTCAAGGTCGCCAACCATGCCACCAAGCCGCAGATCAAGGCGGCGGTCGAGGCGCTGTTCAGCGTGTCTGTGCTGAGCGTCAACACCATGGTGCAGAAGGGCAAGACCAAGCGCTGGCGCGGCAAGGAATATCGCCGCAGCGACGAGAAGAAGGCCGTTGTGACGCTCGCCGATGGCGACCGGATCGACGTGACCACGGGGATCTGACGCCATGGCTTTGAAGAGCTATAATCCGACCAGCCCGGGCCAGCGCGGCCTGATCTTGGTCGACCGCAGCAGCCTGCACAAGGGTCGCCCCGTCAAGGCGCTGACCGAGGGTCTGAGCAAGACCGGCGGCCGCAACAACATGGGCCATGCCACCTCGCGCGGCATCGGCGGCGGTCACAAGCGCCTGTATCGCATCATCGATTTCAAGCGCCGCATCTGGGACCAGCCGGCAACCGTCGAGCGCCTGGAATATGACCCCAACCGCTCGGCGTTCATCGCGCTGGTGGCGTACAAGGACGGCACGCAGAACTACATCATCGCGCCGCAGCGCCTTGGTGTGGGTGACCAGATCGTCGCCGGCAAGAAGGTCGATGTGAAGCCGGGCAATGCCATGGAAGTCGGCCAGATGCCGGTCGGCACCATCGTCCACAATGTCGAGCTGAAGCCCGGCAAGGGTGGCCAGCTGGCGCGCGCCGCGGGCACCTTTGTCCAGGTCGTCGGCCGCGACAAGGGCATGGTCATCATCCGCCTGAACTCGGGCGAGCAGCGCTATGTCCGGTCGGAATGCATGGCGACGGTTGGCGCGGTGTCGAACCCCGACAACAGCAACACCAACCTCGGCAAGGCCGGGCGCAACCGTTGGCTCGGCTATCGGCCGCTGTCGCGCGGCGTCGCCAAGAACCCGGTCGACCACCCGCACGGCGGTGGTGAAGGCCGCACCTCGGGCGGTCGCCATCCGGTGACCCCTTGGGGCAAGCCGACCAAGGGCGCCAAGACGCGTTCGAACAAATCGACCGATCACATGATCATCCGCTCGCGCCACGCGCGCAAGAAGTGATGGGGAAGAAGTAGATGAGCCGCTCCGTCTGGAAGGGTCCCTTTGTGGACCTCTACCTGCTCAAGAAAGCCGAAACCGCGCAGAGCGGTGGCGGTGGCCGTGGTCCGATCAAGACCTGGTCGCGCCGGTCGACGATCCTGCCGCAGTTCGTCGGGCTGACCTTCAATGTCTACAATGGCAAGAAGTTCATCCCGGTCTCGGTCAATGAGGACATGGTCGGCATGAAGCTCGGCGAATTCGCGCCGACGCGCTTCTTCCCGGGCCACGCCGCCGACAAGAAGGGCAAGCGCTGATGTCGAAGCCCAAATCCCCGCGCAAGGTCGGCGATCGCGAGGCGCTGGCGGTTGCCACGTCGATCCGCGGTTCGGCCTATAAGCTCAACCTCGTCGCCGGGCTGATCCGCGGCCGCAAGGCGTCGGAAGCGCTGAGCATCTTGGCATTTTCGACCAAGGGCATGGCCCCTGACGTCCGTAAGGTGCTGGCCAGTGCCGTCGCCAATGCCGAGAACAACCACAACCTCGATGTCGATGCGCTTGTCGTCAAGGAAGCCAGCGTCGGCAAGGCGATCATGATGAAGCGTTTCACGCCGCGCGCACGTGGCCGTGCCGCCCAGATCCAGAAGCCGTTCAGCCGCCTGCGCATCGTCGTCCGCGAAGCCGGCGACGACGTTGGGAGTGAAGCATAATGGGTCACAAGACCTCCCCCATCGGTCTGCGCCTGCAGATCAACCGCACCTGGGACAGCCGCTGGTTCGCCAAGGGCGACGACTATGGCACGCTACTGCTGGAAGACCTCCGCATCCGCGAGTTCATCGTCAAGAACCACGCCCAGGCGGCGATTTCGAAGGTTGTCATCGAGCGTCCGGCCAAGCTGTGCCGCGTCTCGGTCTATGCCGCGCGCCCGGGTGTCATCATCGGCAAGAAGGGCGCCGACATCGACAAGCTGAAGAAGCAGATCGCGTCGATGACGCGCAGCGACGTCAGCCTCAACATCGTCGAGATCCGCAAGCCCGAGATCGATTCGAAGCTCGTGGCGCAAGGCGTCGCCGACCAGCTCGAGCGCCGCATCGCCTTCCGCCGCGCCATGAAGCGCGCCGTCCAGTCGGCGCTGCGTCTCGGCGCCGAAGGCATCAAGATCACCTGTTCGGGCCGTCTCGGCGGCGCCGAAATCGCCCGCACCGAATGGTATCGTGAAGGCCGCGTGCCGCTGCACACGCTGCGCGGCAATGTCGATTATGCCGAGGCCCAGGCGCACACCGCCTATGGCGTCTGCGGCGTCAAGGTCTGGATCTTCAAGGGCGAAATTCTCGGCCACGACCCGATGGCGCAGGACCGTCTGATGATGGAATCGCAGACCTCCGGCGTGCGTCCGGCGCGATAAGGTAGAGAGACATGCTTTCCCCCAAGCGCACCAAATTCCGCAAGCAGTTCAAGGGCCGCATCCATGGCGATGCCAAGGGTGGCTCGGCGCTGAACTTCGGCGCCTTCGGCCTGAAGGCGATGGAGCCCGAGCGGATCACCGCCCGCCAGATCGAAGCCGCGCGCCGCGCCATCTCGCGCCACATCAAGCGCGCCGGCCGCCTCTGGATCCGCATCTTCCCCGATGTGCCGGTGACGACCAAGCCCGCCGAAGTCCGCATGGGCTCGGGCAAGGGCTCGCCGGAATATTGGGTGGCGCGCGTCAAGCCCGGCCGCATCATGTTCGAGCTTGACGGCGTGCCGCACGACGTCGCCGCCGGCGCCTTTGAGCGCGCCGCTGCCAAGCTGCCGATCAAGACCAAGATGGTCGTTCGCCTCGGCGAATCGACCGCCGCGCAGGAATAGTCCCGATGGCTGCCCCCAAACACGCCGACCTCAAGGTCCAGACCGACGATCAGCTCGCCGGCGCGCTCCAGGAGCTGAAGCGCGAACAGTTCAACCTGCGCTTCCAGGCGGCCACCGGCCAGCTCGAAAAGCCGGGCCGTGTCCGCGAGGTGCGCCGCACCATCGCCCGTATCAAGACGCTGCAGTCGGCCCGCAAGCCCGCGCAGCAGGAGGCTTAAGCAATGCCGAAACGCGTCCTGCAGGGCAAGGTTGTGTCCGACAAGGGTGACAAGACGGTGGTCGTGCTGATCGAGCGCAAGGTTGCGCACCCGGTCTATGGCAAGATCATCCGGCTTTCGAAGAAGTATCACGCCCATGACGAGAACAATGTCGTCAAGGCGGGTGACATGGTGCGCATCGAAGAATGCGCGCCGATCTCCAAGCTGAAGACGTGGCGGGTGCTCAGCGACGCCGCCGCTGACGCCGCCATTCCGGAAGGATCGAACCCATGATCCAGATGCAGACCAATCTCGACGTCGCCGACAACAGCGGCGCCAAGCGCGTGATGTGCATCAAGGTGCTCGGCGGGTCGAAGCGTCGCTTCGCCGGCGTCGGCGATGTCATCGTCGTGTCGGTGAAAGAGGCCGCCCCCAAGGGCAAGGTCAAGAAGGGTGACGTGCATCGCGCCGTCGTCGTTCGCACCGCCAAGGACATCCGCCGCGCCGATGGCTCGGTGATCCGTTTCGACGGCAATGCCGCCGTTCTCATCAACAAGAACGAAGAGCCGATCGGCACGCGTATCTTCGGCCCCGTCGTGCGCGAGCTGCGCGCCACCGGGCACATGAAGATCATCAGCCTGGCGCCCGAGGTGCTGTAATGAGTGCTGCAAAGATCAAGAAGGGCGACAAGGTCGTCATCCTGTCCGGCAAGGACAAGGGCAAGCATGGTGAAGTCACCAAGGCGATGCCGCGCGACAGCAAGGTCATCGTCGGCGGCCTCAACATGATGACGCGCCACAAGAAGCCGTCGCAGAACGACCCGCAGGGCGGCCTCGAGAAGATCGAAGCGCCGATCCACGTGTCGAACGTCGCGATCGAAGACCCCAAGACCGGCAAGCCGACGCGCGTCGGGTTCAAGATTCTCGAAGATGGTCGCAAGGTGCGTGTCGCCAAGCGGTCGGGAGAAGTGATCGATGGCTGAGACCCGCCCCCTCCCCCGGATGCAGGCGATCTATGAATCGCGCATCCGCGCGGCGATGACCGAGAAGTTCGGTTACAAGAACGTCATGCAGGTGCCGAGGATCGAGAAGATCGTCCTCAACATGGGCGTCGGCGAAGCCACCCAGGACAAGAAGAAGGTCGAGCAGGCGGCGCAGGAAATGGCGCTGATCGCCGGCCAGAAGCCTGTCGTCACCAAGGCCAAGAAGTCGGTCGCCCAGTTCAAGCTGCGCGAGAACATGCCGATCGGCTGCAAGGTCACCCTGCGCCGCGAACGCATGTACGACTTTCTCGACCGGCTGATCACCATCGCCCTGCCGCGCGTCAAGGATTTCCGTGGCCTCAATGCCAAGTCGTTCGACGGCCGCGGCAATTTCGCCATGGGCATCAAGGAACAGCTGATCTTCCCGGAGATCAACTACGACAAGATCGACAAGATCCGCGGCATGGACATCATCGTGACGACCACCGCGACCACCGACGACGAAGCCCGGCACCTTCTGTTGCTGTTCGGCTTCCCGTTCATCGGCATGATCGAAGAAAAGCAGGCGGCCTGAACCATGGCAAAACTTTCGATGATCAACAAGAACGAGCGTCGCAAGGCGATGGTCGTCAAATACGCCGGCAAGTACGCCGTCTTGAAGGCGATCGCCAATGACGAGAGCCGCGACGACGGCGAGCGCCTGGTCGCGCGCCTCAAGATGGCCGAGCTGCCGCGCAACGCCAACCCGACCCGGGTTCGCAACCGCTGCGAGCTGACCGGCCGCCCGCGCGCCTATTACCGCAAGTTCAAGCTGTCGCGCATCATGCTGCGTGAATTGGGCAACAAGGGCCTGATTCCCGGCCTGACCAAGTCGAGCTGGTAGGACGTAGCCATATGTCGATGACCGATCCCCTGGGCGATATGCTCACCCGGATCCGCAATGGCCAGCAGGCCAAGAAGGATTCGATCCTCACCCCCGCGTCGAAGCTGCGCGCCCGCGTGCTCGATGTGCTGCAGCGCGAAGGCTATATTCGCGGCTACAGCCCGGCCGATGGCGGCACCGCCGCCGCCGCGCTGCGCATCGATCTCAAATATTTCGAAGGCCGCCCCGCCATCCAGCATGTCGCGCGCGTCTCGAAGCCGGGTCGCCGCGTCTATTCGGGCGCCGAAGAACTGCCGCGGGTCCGCAACGGCCTCGGCATCGTCATTGTCTCGACGCCCAAGGGTGTTCTCTCCGACGCGGAAGCGCGCGAAGCGAATGTCGGCGGCGAAGTCCTCTGCCAGGTATTCTGAGCCATGTCGCGCATCGGTAAGAAACCCGTCGCCGTCCCCGCTGGTGTCACCGCCAGCATCGATGGTCGCATCCTCAAGGTGAAGGGCCCCAAGGGCGAACTCACCATGCCGCTCGCCGACGACATCGCCTATGCGATCGACGCCGGCCAGATCGCGGTGACCCCGGCCAACGAGACCAAGCGCGCCCGCGCCTTCTGGGGCATGCAGCGCACGCTGGTGGCCAATCTCGTCACCGGCGTTTCGGACGGCTTCACCAAGGTCCTCGAAATCACCGGCGTCGGTTATCGCGCGTCGGTGCAGGGCAAGAACCTCAAGCTGCAGCTCGGCTACAGCCATGATGTCGATTTCCCGATCCCCGAGGGCATCACCATCAAGACGCCCGACCAGACGACGGTCGAGATCACCGGCAGCGACAAGCAGCGCGTCGGCCAGATCGCCTCCGAGATCCGGCGCTGGCGCAAGCCCGAGCCGTACAAGGGCAAGGGCATCAAATATCGCGGTGAGTTCATCTTCCGTAAGGAAGGGAAGAAGAAATAATGGCCAGGCTTTCGCTTTTCGATCAGCGCCGTCGGCGCGTCCGCACCGCGCTTCGCGCCAAGGGTGGCGAGCGTCCGCGCCTCTCCATCCACCGCTCGTCGCAGCATATCTATGCCCAGGTCATCGATGACGCGCGCGGCATCACCGTCGCTGCCGCCTCGACGCTGGAAAAGGACGTTCGCGACACCACCGGCGCCACCAAGGACGCCGCCGTCGAAGTCGGCAAGCGCCTCGCCGAGCGCGCCAAGGCCGCCGGCGTCTCCAAGGTCGTCTTCGACCGCGGTGGCTTCATCTTCCATGGCCGCGTCAAGGCGCTGGCCGACGGCGCCCGCGAAGGCGGGCTGGAGTTCTGAGCATGGCTGACGACAATCTCGAAGCCGGCGCCGGCGCCGGATCCATTGGCGCCAACGCCCCGCCCTCGGGCGGCGAGCGCCGCGGGCGTGGCGGCCCCGGTGGCGGCGATCGCGGCCGTGGCGGCAACCGCGGCGGCAACGACCGCGACCGCAACCGCGGCGGCCGGCGCGACAACAACCAGAATGATGGCGGCGAGGAGCTCGTCGAAAAGCTCGTCCACATCAACCGTGTCTCGAAGACGGTGAAGGGCGGCAAGCGCTTCGGTTTCGCCGCGCTCGTCGTCGTCGGCGATGCCAAGGGCCGGGTCGGCTTCGGCCATGGCAAGGCGCGCGAAGTGCCGGAAGCCATCCAGAAGGCCACCGCCGCCGCCAAGAAGACGATGATCCGCGTGCCGCTGCGCGATGGCCGCACCCTGCACCATGATGGCTATGGCCATTTCGGCGCCGGCAAGGTCTATGTCCGCTCGGCGACCCAGGGTACCGGCATCATCGCCGGCGGCCCGATGCGCGCCGTCTTCGAAGCGCTCGGCGTTGCCGATGTCGTCACCAAGTCGGTCGGCACCAACAACCCCTACAACATGATCCGTGCGACCTTCACCGCGCTCGGCGAGCAGACCAGCCCCAAGGCGGTCGCCCAGCGTCGCGGCAAGAAGATCGCCGATCTGATGGCCCGCCGCGGCGATGTTTCGGCGCGTGTCGCCGAAGCCGACGCCGAAGCGATGGCGTGAGGAACAGCAAGATGGCCCGCCTCAAAGTCACCCAGATCGGCTCGCACATCCGCCGTCCGCCCGACCAGCAGGCAACGCTGGTCGGCCTCGGCCTTAACAAGATGCACCGGTCGCGCGAACTCGACGACACCCCGGCGATCCGCGGCATGATCGCCAAGGTCGCCCATATGGTGAAGGTCGAGGAAGTCGCCTGAACCCGTCCGCTGGTCGATCTGACCGACGCCCCTTCCCTGCGCGCCCCTAGCGAAAGCGAGTGCATCCCATGACCACCAAGCTCAACGACCTCCACGACAACCCCGGCGCCCGCGTCAAGCGCGTCCGCGTCGGCCGCGGCATCGGCTCGGGCCTCGGCAAGACCGCCGGTCGCGGCCAGAAGGGCCAGACCAGCCGCTCGGGCGTGTCGATCTTCGGCTTCGAAGGCGGCCAGATGCCGCTGCACATGCGGCTGCCGAAGCGCGGCTTCAACAACATCTTCCGCAAGGAATATGCCGAGCTCAACCTCGGCACGCTGCAGGGCGCCATCGACGCCGGCCGCCTCGATGCCACCCAGGTCATCGACAGCGACGCCCTTGTCGCCGCCGGCATCATCACCCACGCCCGGGAAGGCATCCGCCTGCTCGGCAAGGGCAGCCTGACCAGCGCCGTGACGCTCAAGCTCGCCGGCGCCAGCACCTCGGCCAGGGCCGCGGTCGAAGCCGCCGGCGGCAGCCTCGAACTGCCGGCGCCCAAGCCCGAGCCGCTGTCGAAGGACGAGCAGAAGGCGGCGCGGGCGGTGGCTCGCGCGGCAAAGGCAGCGAAGTAAGATTTGCCTCCGGCGGCCAGGGGCTGAGCCACTGGACCCACTTTTGTGGGGGCGTGCTCTTCTTCCAAGGGGCGGCGTCAGGGCGAACGCCGCCGCCTCCGACCCCGGAGGTATCTAGACTCTCCCCTCAGGGAGCCTATCTAGCACCGACACCCAGATCGGACCGACCCAGATGGCCTCAGCCGCCGAACAGATGGCCGCGCAGCTCAGCTTCGCGAATTTTTCCAAAGCCAGCGAGCTCAAGAAGCGGCTGTGGTTTACGCTTGGCGCGCTGCTCGTCTTCCGCCTCGTCTCGTTCGTACCGCTGCCGGGTATCGACCCCGCTGCGCTCGGGACGCTGTTCAACCAGACGAAGGGCGGCGTCCTCGATTTCTTCAACACCTTCTCGGGCGGCGCGCTCGAACGGATGAGCCTGATCGCGCTCGGCGTCACCCCCTACATCACCGCGTCGATCATCGTGCAGCTGCTGACCAGCCTGATCCCGAGCTTCATGGCGCTGAAGAAGGAAGGCGAGGCCGGCCGCAAGACGCTCAACCAATATACCCGCTATGGCACGGTCTTCCTGACCGCGGTCCAGGGCTATGGCATCGCCGTCGGCCTCGAAAGCTGGGGGTCGGGCCAGGGCATCTCGGCGGTCATTGATCCCGGCTGGTTCTTCCGCACCACCACCGTCATCACGCTGATCGGCGGCACGATGTTCCTGATGTGGCTCGGCGAGCAGATCACCAGCCGCGGCATCGGCAACGGCATCTCGCTGATCATCATGGCCGGCATCGTTTCGGCGCTGCCGTCGAGCATCGCGACGATGTTCGAACAGGCGCGCACCGGGGCGATGTCGCCGGTGTCGCTCGTCGTTGTTGCGATCGTCGCGCTCGCCACCGTCGCCTTCATCTGCCTGATGGAGCGCGCCCAGCGCCGCATCCTCATCCAATATCCCAAGCGCCAGGTCGGCACGCGCCAGTTCCAGGGCGACGCCAGCCATCTGCCGCTGAAGCTCAACACCGCCGGCGTCATCCCGCCGATCTTCGCCTCGTCGCTGCTGCTGATGCCGCTGACGGTGGCGCAGTTCGCGGCGCAGGGCGGTGACGGCCCCGACTGGCTGCTGACGGTGACGACGGCGCTCCAGCACGGCGCACCGCTCTATATGGCGCTCTATGCCGCCGGCATCATCTTCTTCAGCTTCTTCTACACGGCCGTGGTCTTCAACCCCGAGGAGACCGCCGAGAATCTCAAGAAGTACGGCGGCTTCGTCCCCGGCATCCGCCCCGGCGTGCGGACGGCGGAGTATCTCGATTATGTGCTGACGCGCATTACCGTCATCGGTGCCGCCTATCTGACCTTGATCTGCCTGCTGCCCGAATTCCTGTCGGCGCGCCTCGGCACGAGTCTGGCGCTGGGCGGAACGTCCTTGCTCATCGTTGTCAATGTCACAATGGATACGGTCGCGCAGATCCAGAGCCACTTGCTTGCCCATCAATATGAGGGTCTGATCAAGAAATCGAAATTGCGGGGCAATCGGCGTTGAATCTCATCCTTCTGGGTCCGCCGGGGGCGGGCAAGGGCACCCAGGCGAGCCGGCTGGTCAAGCAGCGCGGCCTGGTGCAGCTTTCCACCGGCGACATGCTGCGCGCCGCCGTCGCCGCCCAGACGCCGATCGGCATCGCCGCCAAGCAGGTGATGGACGCGGGGCAATTGGTGTCGGACGCGATCGTCAACGGCATCCTGTCCGAACGCCTCGATCATGCCGATGCCCGCGCCGGGTTCATCCTCGATGGCTATCCGCGTACGCCGGCACAGGCACAGGAACTCGACGCGATGCTCGCGGCCAAGGGCCTCAAGCTCGATCATGTCATTGAACTGCTCGTCGACGAGGAAGCGCTGGTTGATCGCATCACCGGCCGCTTCACCTGCGCCAAGTGCGGCGAAGGCTATCACGACCGCTACAAGCTGCCCGCCGTTGAAGGCGTCTGCGACGTCTGCGGCAACGACGTCTTCAAGCGCCGCCCCGACGACAATGCCGAGACGGTGCGCACCCGCATGGCCGAATATCGCGCCAAGACCGCGCCGATCCTGCCGCACTATGAGGCGATGGGCATCGTTGCCCATGTCGACGGCATGGCCGACATGGACGCGGTGGCGGCGGCGATCGACGCGATCCTCGACGCCTGAGGCAGCGTCGGCTGACAGCGTCACGTCGCCATGCTAGTTTCACGGCATGAACGCCAGCGTCGCCATGCTCGCATCGTCCCCGCAACCGGCGCGTTTCGGCGCGGCAGACTATATCGCGATGATCGCGGCGGGCGTGTTGTCGCGGCGGCCGCGCGCCGAGCTGCGGGAGGGGGTCGTTGTCGAAATGGCACCCGAATATCGTTATCACGCGCGTGCCAAGCTGGCCTTGGCGATCGCGCTGCGGTCGGCGCTGGCCGAGATCGCACCGCAGCTCGAGGTGCTTGTTGATGTCACCGTCCGCCTCGACGACGCCAATGTGCCGACCCCCGATATCAGCGTATTCATGGCATTTGCGACCGATGGCCCCGTGCCCGTCGACGCCTTGCGGCTCGTCGTCGAAGTTTCGGTCACGACGCTCGGCGACGACCTCGGCCCCAAGCGCGCGCTTTATGCGCGTGCCGGCGTCGCTGAATATTGGGTTGTCGACGTCTCGGCACGCACTGTGCACCAGTTCTGTGATCCCGGCGCCGCAGGCTATGGCAGCGCCGCGGTAACAGCGTTCGGCGCGCCACTCACCAGCCGAACGATTGCCGGCCTCGGGCTGCCGGGCGATATCTGGAATTGACCTCGCCGCGACGACGAATCAACGCTTGACTTGGCGCACCCGGCCCGATAGCAGCCTCGCTTCCGTTAATCCGGATTTTCGACCCGGCGGCCGTTTCGGCTGTCCGGTTCTTGCTTTGAGATGGGATGCCCCGCCCAGCGCGTCCCGTGGAGCTTGGAAGGAACAATTCTGTGGCACGTATCGCGGGTGTTAACATCCCGACCAACAAGCGCGTCGAGATCGCGCTGACCTACATCCACGGCATCGGCCGCACCACCGCCAAGCGCCTGTCGACCGACCTCGGCTTTCCGCCCGAGCGTCGCATCCAGGACCTGACCGACGCCGAGGTGCTGCTGATCCGCGAGAAGATCGACCGCGAGCTGACCGTCGAGGGCGACCTGCGTCGCCAGAATTCGATGAACATCAAGCGGCTGATGGATCTCGCCTGCTATCGCGGCCTGCGCCATCGCAAGGGGCTGCCGGTTCGCGGCCAGCGCACCCACACCAACGCCCGTACCCGCAAGGGCAAGGCCAAGCCGATCGCCGGCAAGAAGAAGTAAGCGCTTCTTCCCCCCGATCCGCCCCAAGCTCTGACAGGAACCTCCGATGGCCCGCGAAGTAGCTCGCATCAAACGCCGTGAGCGCAAGAACATCACCAATGGCGTCGCCCATGTGAACGCCAGCTTCAACAACACCATGATCACCATCACCGATGCCCAGGGCAATGCGATTGCCTGGTCGTCGGCGGGGACCATGGGGTTCAAGGGGTCGCGCAAGTCGACGCCGTTCGCCGCGCAGATGGCCGCCGAGGATGCCGGCAAGAAGGCCGCCGAGCACGGCGTCCGCGTTCTCGAAGTCGAAGTCCGCGGCCCCGGCTCGGGACGCGAATCGGCGCTGCGCGCGCTGCAGGCGGTCGGCTTCCAGATCACCACGATCCGCGACGTCACGCCGATTCCGCACAACGGCGTGCGGCCGCCGAAGCGCCGGCGCGTCTGACGCTCCGCTTCGCCGCCGCGCCACCCCCGGGCGCGGCTTCGCCGTTTTCAACGACCTTCGGGGGCCCGCCGGGTGACGACCCGACGCGACCCCCCTATGAAAGGTGAGCCTGTGGCAGTCATCGCCAAGAACTGGACCGAACTCAAGAAGCCGACCCGGCTGGAGCCGCGGCCGACCGTCGACGCCCGCCGCAAGGGCAGCTTCATCGCCGAACCGCTGGAGCGCGGCTTCGGCCTGACGCTCGGCAACGCGCTGCGCCGCGTGCTGCTGTCGTCGCTGCAGGGCGCCGCCATCACCGCCATCAAGATTGACGGCGTGCTGCACGAATTTTCGAGCCTTGCCGGCGTTCGCGAGGACGTGACCGACATCGTCCTCAACATCAAGCAGGTCGCCATCCGCATGGCCGGCGATACGGCGAAGCGTGTCCATCTGACGGCGACCGGCCCCGGCGAAGTCACCGCCGGCCAGATCGCCGTGACCGGCGACATGGAGGTGATGAACAAGGATCTCGTCATCTGCACGCTCGACGAGGGCGCGACCTTGAACATGGAACTGACCGTCGAAGCCGGCAAGGGCTATGTCCCGGCCAGCGCCAACCGCCCGGCCGATGCGCCGATCGGCCTGGTGCCGGTCGATGCGCTCTACTCGCCGGTGCGTCAGGTCAGCTACAAGGTCGACAATACCCGCGTCGGCCAGGAACTCGACTACGACAAGCTGACGATCAACGTCGAAACCGATGGCAGCGTGTCCCCCGAGGACGCCCTCGCCTATGCGGCGAAGATCCTCCAGGACCAGCTGGCGCTGTTCGTCAACTTCGAGGATCATGTCGTTACCCAGCCGGTCGCCGCGGTGCCCGGCACCGGGCCGATCGAGGTCGACGACAATAACGTCATCAACCGCTTCCTGTTGAAGAAGGTCGACGAGCTCGAGCTTTCGGTGCGGTCGGCGAACTGCCTCAAGAACGACAACATCATCTACATCGGCGATCTGGTGCAGAAGACGGAATCGGAAATGCTGCGCACCCCGAACTTCGGCCGCAAGTCCTTGAACGAGATCAAGGAAGTGCTGAGCCACATGGGGCTGCGGCTGGGCATGGAAATCACCGGTTGGCCGCCGGAGAATATCGAGGAAATGGCCAAGAAGCTCGAACAGGAGTTTTGACGCAGCCGCCCGTGAGCAAGGCGCAAGATTGCGAAGCAATCTTCGACTTGCGAACGGAGTCGGCAAGGATCGGCTGGCGAGGCGCCGGACCCAAAGTCCGGCGAACTCGTCCAACGTCACGGCGCGGCTTTGCCGCGCCGCTCTGCCTTACAAAAGGCAAGGCACAGGGCTGAGCCTATCAGCCTGGCACGGGGTACCAGAGGGTACCCATCACGGCGGTGCCGTGATGGGACCCGCTAACGGCCCCCTGACGAACGGAGACATGAAATGCGCCATCGCAATGCCCATCGCAAATTGGGCCGTACCACCAGCCACCGCCTCGCCATGTTCCGCAACATGGCGGCCTCGCTGATCAAGCATGAGCAGATCACCACCACCCTGCCCAAGGCGCGCGAAATCCGCCCCTATGTCGAAAAGCTGGTGACGCTCGCCAAGCACGGCGGGCTCAGCAACCGCCGCCTCGCCCACGCCCGCCTTCAGGACGACGTCCAGCTGGTCAAGCTGTTCGACGAGCTGGCGCCGCGCTATGCCGAGCGTCCGGGCGGCTATATCCGCATCGTCAAGGCCGGCATCCGCCGCTCGGATGCGACGCCGATGGCGATCGTCGAATTCGTCGATCGCGACACCAGCGCCAAGGGCCAGGATTCGGGTCCGGTCGAGAGCTTCGACGACGACGAGTGAGTCGGGATAGCGGCGCATTGCGCCACGCCGGGCCGGGTGCTAGCGCCCGGCGCGAACCCTTGGACCAGCCTTGCAGCGGAGCCTCCCGATGGCCGACGACAATCTTTCCGACGGCAGCCTCAGCGTGCCCGACCCCAACGCCCTCGACCAGATGGGCCCGCTGCCGCAGGTCTCGGTGCTGTCGCAGTACGTCAAGGATCTCAGCTTCGAGAACCCCAACGCGCCGCAGTCGCTGCAGTGGAACGAAGCGCCGCGTATCGACGTCAATGTCGGCGTCAATGCCCGCCGCGGCGGCGACGATGTCTTCGAGGTCGAGTTGAAGATCACGGCGCGCGCCGAGGTCAACGAGCAGACGGCGTTCGTCATCGACCTGCTCTACGGCGCGCTGTTCGGCCTCGCCAATGTTCCCGAGGAAGCGCTCGAGCCCTTCCTGATCATCGAGGCACCGCGGATCATCTTCCCCTTCGCCCGGCGAATCGTCGCCGACGCGGTCCGCGATGGCGGCTTCCCGCCGCTGATGCTCGACCCGATCGACTTTGCCGCGCTCTACATGGCGCAGCAGCAGGCGGGTGGGGCGACTGCTGGGAATGCTTAAGGCGCAGCGCGACCGGGAGCCGTGAGGGGTTTGCGCAGCAAGCGCCGAACTGCGCCCGGACTCGCGCAAGCCCGGCCGGCCGGGCGCCCGACATCAAGTCGGGCGAACCGGTTCGACGTCGGGACGCGGCTTTGCCGCGGCCCCTTGCCGAGCGTCGCCTAGCCATGTCCCTCCTCCGCGCCACCGCCACCATCGGCGGCCTTACCCTCATCAGCCGCATCGCCGGCTTCGTGCGCGACATGCTGATGGCGCGCTTCGTCGGCGCCGGCATGGCCGCCGACGCCTTTCTGATCGCCTTCCGCCTGCCCAACCTCTTCCGCGCGCTGTTCGCCGAAGGGGCGTTTTCGGCGGCGTTCGTACCGATGTTCAACCGACAGGTCGGCGCCGACGCCGGCGACATAACGGGGGCCAAGCGCTTCGCCGAGGAGGTGCTGGCGGTGATGCTGCCTTTCCTCGCAATTTTCACGGTGATCATGGTCGCCGCCGCGGCGCCGGTCGTCTGGGCGCTGACCGGCGGCTTTCCCGACGCCGACCCGGCGAAATTCGCCCTCGCCGTCGATTTCACCAAGCTGACCTTCCCCTATCTCATGCTGATCAGCCTCGTCTCGCTGATGGGGGGCATCCTCAATTCGATCGGGCGCTTTTGGGTCAATGCCGCCGCGCCGATCCTGCTCAATCTGGCACTGATTGCCGGGCTGTTGCTGTTCCACGGCGCCGACCCGGTGCAATCGGCGCGCGTCCAGGCGCTGTGCGTCGCCATCGCCGGCATTCTGCAGTTCGTCTGGCTGCTCTGGGCGTGCGCGCGCGCCGACATTCGCCTGGTGCTGCGCTGGCCGGCGCTCGGCCCCCGGGTTCACCAGCTGCTGACGATCGTCGGGCCGGCGGCGCTCGGCGCGGGCGCGGTGCAGTTCAACCTCCTCGTCTCGACGGCGCTGGCGGCGCGCTTTCTCCCCGAAGGCGCGGTAAGCTACCTCTACTACGCCGATCGCCTCAACCAGCTGCCGCTGGGGCTGATCGGCATCGGCGTCGGCACGGCGCTGCTGCCGGCGCTTTCGAAGCAACTCGGCGCCGGCGACGACAAGGCGGCGCTGCACAGCCAGAACCGCGCCATCGAGCTCGTCCTGCTGCTCACCCTGCCCGCCGCCGCGGCGCTGACGGTGGCGGCGCTGCCGATCATCCGCGGGCTGCTGCAGTTCGGCGCCTTCACCGCCGCCAACACCGTCGCCACCGCCGAGGCGCTCGCCGCCTTCAGCCTGGGGCTGCCCGCCTATGTGCTGATCAAGGTGCTGACCCCGGGCTTCCACGCCCGGCAGGATACGAAAACGCCGGTGCGAATTGCAGTGGCGTCGATGCTGGTCAACCTTATCGGCAATCTCACCCTGATCTGGCAGTTCAGCCATGTCGGCATCGCGCTGGCGACCGCGCTCGCCGCCTGGGTCAATGCCGGGGCGCTGTGGTGGGTACTGCGCAAACGCGGGCATTTTGCCAGCGACGCGCGGCTGCGGCGCACCCTGCCGCGCTTCGCTGCCGCCGCCGCGGCGATGGTCGCGGTGCTGCTGGCGCTGGCGCCCTTTATCCTGCCGTTCACCACCGGGCCGCTTGTCGTCCGCGCCGCCGCGCTGGCAGTGTTGATCGGCACCGGCGGCCTCGCCTATCTGGCGGCGGCGCGCGGGCTCGGGCTGTTCACTTTCGCCGAGCTGCGTTCCCGTTTCTCTCGCAAGGCCCGCGCATGACTCGCGTCTTTTCCGGCATCCAGCCGACCGGCAACCTCCACCTCGGCAATTATCTGGGGGCGATCCGCAACTGGGTGACGATGCAGCACGCCCATGAATCGATCTTCTGCGTCGTCGATCTCCACGCCATCACCGCGGCGCAGGACCCGGCGACGCTGCGCCGCGGCATCCGCGAGATGACCGCGGCGCTGGTGGCTTCGGGGCTCGATCCCGACCGCTGCATCCTTTTCGCCCAGAGCCGGGTCTCGGTACACGCCGAGCTCGCCTGGATTCTGATGTGCACCGCGCGCGTCGGCTGGCTCAACCGCATGACCCAGTTCAAGGACAAGGCGGGCAAGGACCGCGAGGGCGCGAGCGTCGGCCTCTATACCTATCCCGTGCTCCAGGCCGCCGACATCCTGGCGTACAAGGCGACGCATGTCCCCGTCGGCGACGACCAGAAACAGCATCTCGAACTCGCCCGCGACATCGCCGCCAAGTTCAACAATGATTTCGGCGTCGAGCTCTTTCCGCTGCCCGAGCCCGTCATCGAAGGCCCCTCGACGCGCGTCATGTCGCTCCGCGACGGCACCGCCAAGATGTCGAAGTCCGACCCCAGCGACGCGAGCCGCATCAACCTGACCGACGATGCCGACACGATCGCCGCGAAGGTCAAGCGCGCCAAGACCGACCCCGAGCCGCTGCCCTCCGAAGCGGCGGGCCTCGTCGGCCGCCCC
>LJHX01000110.1 GCA_001295935.1 alpha proteobacterium AAP81b | reverse complement strand
ACCACCCCCTCCCGCCGCGCTGCGCGCGAGTCGCCTCCCCCCTCCAGGGGGAGGAGATCAAGCGGCGCGGTGGACCTCCTGCACCTCAGGCCGCCGCGGCGTTGCGCACCTGTCGCGACTTCTCCCACGCCAGCGCATGGCCGACGATCGCGTCGATATCGGCAAAGCGCGGTTCCCAACCGAGCGCGGCGACCGCTGCGGCTGAATCGGCCACCAGCACGGCGGGGTCGCCCTCGCGGCGCGGGCCGATGGCATAGGGGATGCCGAAGCCCGCCGCGCGGCCGAGGGCGGCAAGCACTTCCAGCACGCTGTGGCCGCGGCCATAGCCGAGGTTGAAGGTCCGCGTCGTCCCCGGCGCGGCGAGCGCGGCGCGCAGCATGAGGACATGCGCCTCGGCGATGTCGCTGACATGGACATAGTCGCGGATGCCGGTGCCGTCAGGGGTCGGATAATCGTCGCCATAGACACTGAACTGGCCGCGCAGCCCGGTGGCGACATGGCTCGCGATCTCGATGAGGTGATGGGGGTGATGGCTGTTCTGCCCCGACCGCCCGGCGGGATCGGCGCCCGAGACGTTGAAATAGCGCAAAATGCCGGCCGCCAAGGTGCCGCCGCTCGCCGCGACGATGTCGGTGATGATCCGCTCGCCCATCAGCTTCGACCAGCCATAGGGGTTGATCGGTTCGAGCCGGTCATCCTCGCGCAACGGTAGCATCTGGGGCGCGGTGTCGGCCTCGCCGCGCTCGCCATAGACGGCGGCGGTCGACGAGAAGACCAGCGCCTTGACGCCGCACGCCGCGCAGGCGGCGGCGAGGTCGAGCGTCTCGGTGACGTTGTTGGCGTAATAGGCGGCGGGTTCGCGCACCGAATCGCCGACGCTGATCGACGCGGCGAAGTGCATGACGGCGCCGACGCCCTCGCGCGCGACGACATTGGCGATCAGCTCGCGGTCGCCGGCGCGGCCCTGGACGAAGACCGCACCCGGCGGCAGCAGCAGCCGCGAGCCCGTCGACAGATCATCGACGACGACGACCTTGTGCCCACGATCGAGCAGCGCCAGCGCGGCATGGCTGCCGATATAGCCGGCACCACCCGTCACCAGCACCGGCGGCAGCTCGGCCTCGGGCAGCATCGGCAGACGGGGGGAATCGGGCATCACGGGTCTCCGGCGGCGGACCTTGCCTCAACCCGTCAGGGGCAGGCTCGTTCCGGCGGCGCGCCTAGCAGCACGATGTGACAGCATGGCACGAGGCCTATGCCTTCACGATCTGCTCGATGGCGCCGAAAATGCTGTGGTGGCGCGCGTCGAGCATCTCGATGCGGACGGTGTCGCCGGGCGCCAGCCAGGGCGTCGCCGGAGCGCCCGATTCGATCGTCTCGACCATGCGCAGCTCGGCGATGCAGCTGTAGCCGCGGCCGCCTGCCGCCACCGGCCGGCCGGGGCCGCCATCGGCGCCGCGGTTGGAAACGGTGCCCGAGCCGATCACCGAGCCGGCGCCGATGTCGCGGGTCTTCGCCAGATGGGCGATGAGGGTGCCGAAATCGAAAGTCATATCCTCGCCGGCATCGGCACGGCCGAAGGCGGCGCCGTTGATATCGACGTTGAGGACGCCGTGGAGCTTGCCGTCCTGCCAGCGGTCACCGAGCGCGTCGGGGGTGACCAGCACCGGCGACAGCGCCGAAGCGGGCTTCGATTGGACGAAGCCGAAGCCCTTGGCGAGTTCGTCGGGGATCAGCCCGCGCAAGGACACATCGTTGACGAGGCCGATCAGGCGAATGGCGGCGATCGCCTCGTCACGGCTGCTGCCGCGCGCCACATCGCCGGTGACGACGACGACTTCGGCCTCGAGGTCGAGGCCCCAGGCGGGATCGACGAAGGGAATGGCGTCGCGGGGGGCAAGGAAGGCGTCGCTGCCGCCCTGATACATCAGCGGATCGGTCCAGAAACTCGCCGGCAGCTCGGCGCCGCGCGCCCGGCGGACCAGCTCGACATGGTTCACATAGGCGCTGCCATCGGCCCATTGATAGGCGCGCGGCAGCGGCGAGGCGGCGTCGCGCTCGTGGAAGCGCGCGTGCGGCACGGCGTCATGGGCGAGCGACTCGGCGACTCCCCGCAGGATCGGCTCGGCATGCGCCCAATCGTCGAGCGCCGCCTGCAGGGTCGGCCACATCGGCGGCGGCGCCGCGCACCAGGCGAGATCGTCCGACACGACGACAAGGCGGCCATCGCGGCCGTGCTTCAACGAGGCGAGTTTCATGGGCGGTCTCTGGTCCCTGGAGGCAGGCAAGGCAAGGTCGGGTTCAGGCGGCGAGGTCGTCCTCACCGATGGCGTACAGCAGTGAAGCGCCGCGCATCACCGGGCCGGCGAGCGCGCTGGCGTGGGGCAGCAGCTGCTCGGCGAAGAAGCGCGCCGTGGCGATCTTGGCGGCGAGGAAGCGCGGGTCGCCTTCCCCCGCGGCGAGGCGATCGGCGGCGACGAGCGCCTGGCGCGCCAGCAGCCAGCCGCCGAGCGTCAGCCCCATCAGCCGCAGATAGGGGGTCGCGCCGGCGGCGATGTCGTCGGCATCATTGGCGCCGGCGAGCCAGACGCTGGTCGTCTCGGCGGCCGACAGCGCGTCGTCGAGCCAGGGGGCGAGCGTCTTCAGCTCGGCATGGCCGGCGAGCGCCTTGACCGTGGCGCGGACATCGCGGAGCAGCGCCTTCCAGTGCGCGCCGCCATCCATGCCGAGCTTGCGGCCGACGAGGTCGAGCGCCTGGATGCCGTTGGTGCCTTCGTAGATCGGCGCGATGCGGGCATCGCGGAGGAATTGCGCGGCGCCGGTTTCCTCGACGAAGCCCATGCCGCCGAAGACCTGGAGCGCCAGCGACGCGACCTCGACGCCGGTATCGGTCGCCCAGGCTTTCGAGATCGGGGTAAGGAGGTCGGCCAAGCCGCTGCTTTCGCCGGCATGGGCGCGGTCGACGGCGGCGGCGTTGAGGTAGACGAGCGCCCGCGTCGCCTCGGTCAGCGCACGGCAGGTCATCAACGCGCGGCGGACGTCGGCGTGCTCGATGATGCGGACGGGCTCGCGGCTGCCGCCGAACTTCGCCGACTGCACCCGGCTGCGGGCATAGTCGAGGGCATGCTGGGTGGCGGCTTCGGCAATCGCGACGCCCTGCAGGCCGACCTGGACGCGGGCGTTGTTCATCATGGTGAACATGGCGCGCATGCCGGCGCCCTCGTCGCCGACCAGCCAGCCGATGCATTGGTCGTGATCGCCGAAGCTCATCGTGCAGGTAGGCGAGGCGTTGATGCCGAGCTTGTGCTCCAGCCCGACGCATTTGAGGTCGTTGCGGCTGCCATCGGGCAGGAACTTCGGCACGAGGAACAGGCTGATGCCCTTGGTGCCGGGGGGCGCATCGGGCAGGCGGGCGAGGACGAGGTGGACGATGTTGGCAGCGGCGTCGTGCTCGCCCCAGGTGATGTAGATCTTGGTGCCCTTGATGCGATAGCTGCCGTCGCCGACCGGCTCGGCGCGCGATTTCAGCGCCCCGACGTCGCTGCCCGCCTGGGGCTCGGTGAGGTTCATCGTGCCCGTCCATTCGCCCGAGACGAGCTTGCTGAGATAGCGTTCCTGCAGTTCGGGCGAGGCATGCGCGGCGAGCGCCTCGATGGCGCCCTGGCTGAGCATCATGCACAGCGCAAAAGCCATGTTGGCGCTGGTCAGCTGTTCCTGGACGGCGGCGGCGACGACGAAGGGCATCCCCTGGCCGCCATGCGCCTCCGGCACGCCGAGCCCGGCCCAGCCGCCATCGATGTAGAGCCTGTACGCCTCGGCGAAGCCCGGCGGCAGGGTGACGCCGCCATCGGCGAGCCGGGCAGGTTCCTTGTCGCCGACGCGATTGAGCGGCGCGAAGACATTGCTCGCCAGTTTGCCCGCCTCCTCGAGCACCGCGGCGACGATGTCCGGGGTGGCATTTTCATATTGTGGCAGCGCGGCGAGGCCAGACAGGTCGGCGATCGTTTCGAGAACGAAGCGCTGTTCGGCGAGTGGAGCGGCATAGGTCATGGGGCGCGGCCTTGGGGATGATGCTTGCGCGGTATAGTGCCGGGCGATGACCGACGACAACCGAGTCCGTGCCGCCACCCCCGACGCCATCGTCGCGGCCGCCGACATCTTGCGCGCCGGCGGCATCGTCGCGGTGCCGACCGAGACCGTCTATGGCCTCGCCGCGCGCGCCGCCGATGGCGCCGCGGTGGCGCGGATCTACGCCGCCAAGGGCCGGCCGAGCTTCAACCCGCTGATCGTCCATGTGGCGGACGCGGCGCAGGCGGCGACGCTCGCCGAAGTGTCGCCGCTGGCGGCGGCGCTGATGGCGGCGTTCTGGCCAGGACCGCTGACGCTGGTGCTGCCGCTGCGGCCGGGCGCACCGGTGGCGTCGCTGGTCACCGCCGGGCTGGCGACGATCGCGCTGCGCTGCCCGGCGCACCCGGTGATGCAGGCACTGATCGCCGCCGTCGGCCCTTTGGCGGCGCCGTCGGCCAATGCCTCGGGGCGGCTGTCGCCGACACTCGCGCGGCATGTCGCGGCGTCGCTGGGGGCGGAGGTCGGGCTGATCCTCGATGGCGGGGCCAGCGCGGCAGGGGTCGAATCGACGATCGTCGCGGTCGAGGCCGAGGGTTGGCGGCTGCTGCGGCCGGGGGCGGTGCCCGTCGAAGCCCTGCCTCCCTCCCCCCTGTGGGGAGGGAGGGTCATCGCCCCCGGCATGCTCGCCTCGCACTACGCCCCGCGCCAGCCGGTCCGCCTCGACGCCGCCACCGCCGCCGCCGACGAGTTCCACATCGGCTTCGGCGCCATCGCCGGCGACGCCACCCTGTCGCCCGCCGGCGACCTGACCGAAGCTGCCGCGCGCCTTTTCGATGTCCTCCACCAGGCCGAAGCTTCGGGCCGCGCCGGCATCGCCGTGGCGCCGATCCCCCGCCACGGCCTCGGCCTTGCCATCAACGACCGGCTTGCCCGCGCGGCGGCGCCGCGGTGACCCGCCCCTCAGCCACGGCTAGGGCCTGAGGCATGCTCACCTGCCTCCTGAGGCTACCACGCCAATTCAGCTCCATCATAGTTCCAGAAGCGCCCGGTATTTGACAAAGAGAGATTGGCAATCACGTTCTTGATCCCAACAGCACTGTCTATCGGAGTTATATCAGCATCGGTTCCACCCATATCGGTTTTTACCCAACCCGGGTGTATAGCAGCCACAGCAATGCCTTCTTCTCGGAGGTCGGTTGCCAGGCATTGGGTTACCTTGTTCGCCGCCGCCTTGGACGCACGATAGGCCACCCGGTCCGATTTTGCATAATTGAGTGAACCCATTCTACTTGTAAGAACGGCCAGTTTTGCGCCGGATGCGCGGCGCAAATTTGGTAGAAGCGCCTGGGTTACGCGCAAGGGGCCAAGCGCATTGACGGCAAGGGCCTCGGCGAAACCGAAGAAGTCCATTTCGCGGGTGGACTGCTGGGTCGGGCCAATCACGCCGGCATTGTTGATCAACAAATCGATGGCTACCGAACCCAATGCGCGACCAAGCGCCGCGACCGATGCGCCGTCAGATACATCGAGCGAAATAGCTTCGATACCTGGCAATCGTTGGCCTACTGCTCGACTGTCGCGGACACCAACGATAACCTGGTCGCCAGCAGCAGCATATTGAAGTGCGAGCTCTCGTCCGATCCCTCGACCTGCACCTGTTACGAACACCACAGCCAATTCGAATTCCCTTCACGCCCGTGCCAAAGCTAAGTCTGCGTTGAGGTGAACGCAATCCGCTGCCGAACGACCAAAGATGGGGCGTAAACAGCCTTTGAGGCGATGAGTTTGCAAGCGAGACAAACAGACTGTTATTGGGGCCGATCTCCTGTTGGAAAAACAAGACCTTAACGAAAGTGGGTCCAGGGGCTCAGCCCCTGGCCGCCGGAGGCCCCTTCTTCCTTCGATTCAGAACAACGGGACCACCTGCCGGCGCGCCGGCCCTCACGCCGCCCAGTCCGACAGGCGCTCGTCATGGCCGATCAGTGCCAGTCCATGCGCGATCGAGGTGAGTTCGTCGCCGCCGGCGATCCGGTCGGCGCCGAAGCGCGTCTCGAACAGCCGTCGGATGCAGGGGACGAGCGACGACCCGCCGGTCAGGAACACGCGGTCGACCGCCGCGGCGTCGAGCCCGGCCGAGGCCAGCGCGCGGGTGACGGTCGTGTCGATTGCCGCGACATCGGGGGCGATCCAGCGTTCGAAATCGTCGCGGGTGATGACTTCGTCGATCACCAGCCCGGGCGCCTCGAAGCGGAAGCGGGCGACTTCCGCCGTCGACAGGTCGCGCTTCGCCTGGCCGACGGCGTCATAGAGGCGATAGCCGAGTTCCTGCTCGATGATGGCGATCATCCGGCCGATCGGCACCGGATCGACCGCGGTGCGCGCCAGCCTGGCGAGGTCTGCGAGCGTCTTGCGATTGCGCAGCAGCGCCAGGCGCGACCAGTCGCCGAAGTCGGCGAACCAGCCCGCCGGAATTTCGAGGATCTTGTCGAAGGAGCGGTAATGGCCGCCCTTGCCGAGCAGCGGCAGCACGAGATTGTCGACGATGCGATGATCGAAGCGGTCGCCGGCGATGCCGATGCCGGCAGCCCCAAGCGGCTGGCAGCGCTGGCGGGCGGCGGGGTCGATGCGCACCAGCGAGAAGTCGCTGGTGCCGCCGCCGAAATCGGCGACGAGGACGGTGGCGGCGCCCTTGAGGGTCGAGGCGAAACTGAACGCCGCGCCGAGCGGCTCATAGACATAGTGGAGCTCGGCATCGAACCCGGCGAACATCGCATCATAGCGTTGCCGCGCCAGCGCCTCGTCGGCGCGGTAGCCGGCGAAGGTCACCGGCCGGCCGACGATAACGCGCCGCACCTCGCCATCGAGGGCGCCCTGGGCATGCCGGCGCAGCTCGCGCAAGAAGGTGCGGCCGAGGTCCTCGAAGCGATAGCGGCGCTCGAAGATCGTCGCCTGTTCGAAGCTGGGGGAGGCGGCGACCGACTTGAACGACTGGATGAAGCGGCTGCCCTCGGGGAAGCGCAGATATTCGGCGATGGCCCAGGGGCCGGCCTCGACGGCGATCCGCGCCCCCTCTTCCCAGAAGCACAGCGCCGAGCGGAACACCGGGCTGGCGCCGGCGGGGCCATCGAGCGGCACCAGGCGCGATTGCCCATCCTGCGCCAGCGCCGCGACGGTGTTGGTCGTCCCGAAGTCGAGGCCCAATACGGCGGAGGCAGGGGAGCTCGACATGGGAGGGCGGCGCATAGCGGCCGACTTGGCGCGTCGCAAGTCGCGGCGGGGGCGGGGAGGGGCAACTCGCTGTCCTACGGGCCCCCGGTTGTGCTAGCTTCCAGAAGGTCGAATTGTTGCTTTTGACGATGCGCTGTTGGATGCATCATCATCGTTGCGTGACTGTACTTCACTGTACTTCCGGCCGGCGGGGATGCCGCGCCAAAGGAGCCACGATGCGCCTCGCACTGCTTGCCGCCACCGCGCTGACCCTCGCCGCGCCCGCCGCCGCCGCCGATTTGGTGCTCGCCAATGGCCTGATCGTCGATGGCTCGGGCAGCGCGCCCTATCCCGGCTGGGTGGCGATCACCGGCGACCGCATCGAAGCCGTCGGGCGTGGCAAGCCGCCCGCCGCGACGCGGACGCTCGACGTCCATGGCCAGGCGATCGCCCCGGGGTTCGTCAACATGCTGAGCTGGGCGACCGAGAGCCTGATCGTCGACGGCCGCGCCCAGAGCGACATCCGCCAGGGCGTCACGCTCGAGGTGATGGGCGAGGGCTGGTCGATGGGGCCGCTAAACCCGGCGATGAAGACGCTCGCCGAAAAGCGCCAGGACGACATCAAGTTCCCGATCACCTGGACGAGCCTCGGCGACTATCTGACCATGCTCGAAAAGAAGGGCATCGCCCCCAATGTCGCGAGCTTCGTCGGCCATACCACGGTGCGCGTTCACGAGCTCGGCGAGGGCGATGTCGATCCGACCCCCGAGCAGCTGGCGCGGATGCAGGGGCTGGTCCGCGCCGCGATGAACGAGGGCGCTTTGGGGCTGGGCAGCTCGATGATCTACGCGCCCGCCGCCTATGCCGAAACCCCCGAGCTGATCGCGCTTGCCAGGGCCAGCGCGGCGTGCGGCGGCATGTACATCAGCCATATGCGCTCCGAAGGCGACCGGATCGAAGCCGCGGTCGACGAGCTGATCGAAATCGCCCGCGCCTCGGGCGGCCCCGCCGAAATCTGGCACATGAAGATGTCGGGGCAGAAGAACTGGGGCAAGCTCGATACGATCATCGCCAGGATCGAGGCGGCGCGCGCGCAAGGCCTGCGCATTACCGCCAATATGTACAATTATACCGCCGGCGCCACCGGCCTCGATGCCTCGATGCCGCTCTGGGTGCAGGCCGGCGGCCTCGAAGCCTGGATCGAGCGGCTGCGCGACCCCGCCATCCGCGCCCGCGTCAAGGCCGAGATGATGGACGAGAATGCGTCATGGGAGAATCTCGCCCGGCGCGCCGGCAGCCCGGAAAATGTGCTGCTGCTCGGCTTCAGGAATCCCGGGCTGAAACCGCTGACCGGCAAGACGCTTGGGGAAGTGGCGAGAATGCGTGGCACGTCGCCCGAGGACACCGCGATTGACCTGGTGATCGAGGACGGCAGCCGCGTCGGCACCGCCTATTTCCTGATGGACGAGGCCAATGTGAAGCGCCAGACGGCGCTGCCGTGGATGAGCTTCGGTTCCGACGCCGCGGCGCCTTCGGCGGAGGGCGTGTTCCTGCTCAGCCAGGATCATCCGCGCGCCTATGGCAATGTCGCGCGGCTGCTCGGCCATTATGTGCGGGACGAGAAGACGACGAGCCTTGCCGAGGCGGTGCGGCGGCTGACGTCGCTGCCGGCGGGGAATCTCGGCATCAGGGAGCGCGGCGCGCTGAAGCCGGGCTATTTCGCCGATGTCGTCGTCTTCGATCCGGCGACGATCGCCGATCACGCGACTTTCGCCAAGCCGGCGCAATATGCCACCGGCGTTGCGCAGGTCTTCGTCAACGGCGTCCAGGTGCTGAAGGACGGCGAACCGACCGGGGCGGCGGCGGGGCGGTTCGTTCGCGGGCCGGGTGTGGGGCGGTGTCCGGGGTGAAAAATGAGGAAAACAGCGCAGCGTGCTCCTTGCGTATGCCATTCCAAGATATATCTTGTAAGTCGATAGACGCACAGGAGAGATAATATGCACTTTCACGGACATTGCGGCCCGCGCGGCCATCGCCATGGCGGCCGCTGGGAAGGTTTCGCGCGCGAGGTCGCCGAGGCGGTCGGCGGCGAATGGGGTCGCGGCCGGCGCGGCGGCTTCGGCCGGATGCGCGTGCTCGACGCGGCGGGGCTGCGGCTGGTGCTGCTCAAGCTGATCGCCGAGGAGCCGCGCCACGGCTATGACATCATCAAGGCGATCGAGACGCTGTCGGGCGGGCTCTATGCGCCGAGCCCGGGCATGGTCTATCCGACTCTGACCCTGCTCGCCGACGAGGGGCTGGCCGACGAGATCCCCGACGGCAGCCGCAAGCGCTTTGCCATTACCGACGCCGGGCGGGCGGTTCTCGCCGCCGAGGAGGGCGCCGTTGAAACCGCGATGGCGCGGCTGGCCGAACTCGGCCGCTATGTCGCGCCGACCGACGCGCCGGAGATCCGCCGGGCGCTGCGCAATTTGCAGGCGGCGATCAACAATCGCCTCGGCGAGGGCCAGGACCGCGGTGCGACACTCGGCGTCGCGGCGCTGATCGACGAGGCGGCGGGGCGCATCGAGCGGCTGTGACGGCTTGCGCGGGCAGGCGAAACGGCTTTCATTGTAGCCATGCGCCTGCTCGCCTCGCTGACTTCGCCCTACGCCCGCAAGCTGCGGGTGATCGTCCACGAACTCGGCCTGCCGGTCGAGCTCGTCGACACCGCGCCGCTGGATGATGGCGCCGAACTGCTCGCCGCCAACCCGCTTGGCAAAGTGCCGGCGCTGCTGCGCGACGGGCTGCCGGCGCTGGTCGATTCGCCGGTCATCGCGCGTTATCTCCTCAGTCTCTCGCCGGGGCAGACGTTGCTGCCGCCGGACGGCGAGGCGCACTGGCAGGCGTTGCAAGGCGAGGCGATCGTCGATGGCATTCTCGATGCGGCGATCATCATGCGTTTCAATGCCTTGCAGGGGGTGACGAGCGGCCTGTGGATCGACCGCCAGCGCGCCGCGATCGCCAGGGCGCTGGCGGTGCTGGCGGAACGCGTCGGCGAGACTGTCGATTATCCCGCACTTTGCACCGTCATCGCCTGCGAATATCTCGACCTGCGCTGGCCTGACATCGCCTGGCGCGACCATGCCGCCCTTGCCGACCTCCACGCGCGCCTCGCCGAGCGGCCCTCGCTCGCCGCGACGCGGCCGCCAGTCTAGCTCGACACAAAGGCGTTCAGCTTGTTGCCATCGGGATCGCGGAAATAGCCGGCATAGAAACCGCTGTCGCCGCGCGGTCCGGGCGGGCCTTCGCAGGTGCCGCCATTCGCCAGCGCGATCGCGTGCAAGCGGTCGACCTGGGCGCGGTCCTTGGCTTCGAGCGCCACCATCACGCCATTGCCGATGCTCGCCGGCTGGCCGTCGAAGGGCTTGGTCAGCGCGACGCCGGGGGCGCCGCCCATGGTACCCCAGGCGACGAAGCCAGGGAATTCCATCATGCGGCCAACGCCCATTTCCGCGGCGATGGCGTCATAGAACACCGCCCCCTTGGCCAGATCGTTGGTGCCGAGCGTCACATAGCCGATCATCGCAACCTTCCCTGCGACTCAGGCGTCGCAGAACGGAACATTTCAGGAACAAAACCCGGCGTCAAGCCTTCAACTGCCCCGCCAGCGCCTTGCGCGTCTTCTCGCCATAAGGCGGCTTGAACCCCGCCAGCCCGGCGAGATCGAGCTTCGGCTGGGTGTAAACCGACTTCTTGTGGCTGAATTCCTTGAAGCCATCATGGCCATGATAGCTGCCCATCCCCGCCGGCCCGATCCCGCCGAAGGGCAGTTCCTCGGCCGAAATGTGGAAGATGACGTCGTTGACCGTCACGCCCCCCGAGATCGTCCGGTCGAGCACTTGCGCCACCTCGGCCTTGTCCTCGCCGAACATGTAGAGCCCGAGCGGCCGGTCGCGGCCATTGACCTCGGCGATGGCGCCCTCGATCGTCGCATAGGTGCGGATCGGCAGCAGCGGGCCAAATATTTCGTCCTGCATCACCGTCATCGCGTCGGTGGCGCCGCGGATGATGTGGAGCGGCATCTTGTTGGTGTTCTGCTTCGAAAAATCCTCGCCGGCAGGATTGACCACCACGACCTCGGCCCCCTTGGCGCGGGCGTCCTCGACATGCGCCTCCAGCCGCTCGCGGTGGCGCGCGCCGAGCACCGAGGTGTAATCGGGGTTGGCGAGCATCGTCGGATAGAGCCGCGCCGTCGCCGCCTTGAGGCCCTCGACGATCTCGCCCTCCTTTTCCTGCGGCACCAGCATATAGTCAGGCGCCAGGCAGATCTGGCCGGCGTTCATCAGCTTGCCCATCGCGACACGCTCGGTGGCGCGCGCCACATCGGCCGAGCGGCCGAGGATGGTCGGCGACTTGCCCCCCAGTTCGAGCGTCAGCGGCACCAGATTCTTCGCCGCCGCGGCCATCACGTGCCGGCCGATGGCGGTGCCGCCGGTGAAGATCATATGGTCGAAGGCCAGCTCGCTGAACGCCTTGCCCACCTCCGGCCCGCCGGTGACGACGGCAATCTCCGTCTCGTCAAAGGCGCTGGCGAACATCTCCGCCACCAGGGCGCTGGTGACGGGCGTATATTCCGACGGCTTGATCATGGCGCGATTGCCGGCGGCCAGCACGCCAGCGAGCGGCGCGAAGGTCAGGTTCACCGGGAAGTTCCAGGGCGAAATGATGCCCACCACCCCCTTGGGCTGAAACTCGACGCGGGCCCTGGCCCCCAGCAGCCCCAGCGGAAAATCGAGCGGCCGCTTCTCCGGCTTCATCCAGGCGTCGAGATGCTTCAGGGCATGCTTCATCGGCTTCAACGACGACATGATGTCGGTCATCATCGACATGTCGGTGGAACGATGGCCGAAATCCTCGCTGATCGCGGCGACGATCCGCTCCTTGTTGTCGAGCAGGATCTTGATGGCGCGATTGAGCCGGTCCTTGCGCACCGCGGCCGACACCGGCAGCTCCGCGGTGAAGGCGGCGCGCTGCCGCAGCAGAATGTCCTGCATCCGCGCCGCATCGCGGGCATCCCATTCGGCGGTCTTCAACTGGCTGGCCATCGTCGCATCTCCCCTATGGACTGGCACCCAGGCTAGCGCCTGGCTGGGGGGTGGGGAAGGCTGGGGTTGTTGGGGGGTTTAATTCCTGGACCGTCCTACACCGCGGGGCGGGCGCGGCGCGGAAGGTCAGTCAAAGTCAGTGTTTCACCCTGATGATGTGTATAAGGCGTATGTGGCATTTGCCGCCCTTTTCAATTCCCGGACTCGGTCGTAACCGATATGGTTCGTGTAGGACAGGGGAATGTGGAAAGAGCCTCCGGCGGTCCCGGATCGGGGTCCGGGAGGGGCTGAACCCCTACAGCGACCTTCTTGACAGTTCAAACTGTCGGCATACTAGCCTTGAACGCGACTTTAGCCAAAGAGATCCGCTCGCCCGCAGTCTTGATCGATTCAAGATGCTCGGCTTCGGCCCGGCGAAGCTCCGCAGACAGACTCATCTGCGTCGCAAGGTCGGGGAGCCAAACCATTATTCTATCCACCTGTTCCGGTGGAAGCTCTATCAAACCAGTCGCGCCGGTATACAGTCTATTGACTTGATCAGCACCAAAACCGGATCGCAGATAGTCGCAAAGATACTCAGGATAAACTGTCGACTGATCTACCCTAATTAATGTAACGTGCCCGTCGAATATGGCGGCGCGTTGCCCTCGGAAGACTGCGCACTTTCCGAGAGTTCCTTGCCCTGTGGAAGATAGCAACACATCTCCATCACGTAAATGACAAGCACTCATCTCATCATAAACATTCTTCTCGATATAGTCTCCTTCAAATGTGACTTCGCCTTCCCGAGAAATGTTTGTACCAGCCTTAACTACAAGCGCGAAGCCATCGGCCTCGTCCACGTAAGTCGACGCTGGTGGACTCTTGCCGCGACGGGTCTTGATAAGATTCAGCTCCTTAATTGTACTTGCATTAAGGTGCTGCATCGCAGCTAAACGTGTCGTGATGGCTGGCTCCCAATACTTCAGATCAAGTCTTTTAGAGCCGTCCGATACAATCTCGCTAACTTTTCGAGTAAACTGGTGCCATCCCCTACCCTGACTTACCGCAAGGCTGTTCCTAAGGCGCGTATCGTGATAAACGCGTTCAATATCCGTAATCATCGTCTGGAAATCGAACCCGCGAATTGGATCGCCCGAGCCATGATACCCTAAAGTCTCAACGTCCATAAAAAGCACGGGATAATCATCGTCCATATCTGGATTTGGCACTATGCGCTTTTGCATATGGAGAACAGAAGAACGTACGTTGATCTTATTCGGCTTAAAAGTACTTTCCGGGAGTTTTATGACACCCTTGATGATCATATGCTCCAAAAGATACTCGCGCAGTGACGCAGCTTGGTCTGTGTTCAACAGACCTTCGTCAATAACAGTGCAAATCTCGCCACCAGGCTTAAGCGTCTGCACCATTTTCTGTAGGAACAGAATTTGACCTTTCGACCCTCCACTCGGAAATTGCTGGCGGTCAATGTCCGTAATAGAGTCCGACTCAGAGGTTCCGAATGGGGGGTTTGTCATTATCAGGTCGATATCAGGACGTTCAGTACTCCACACCTGAGACCCCGACGACAGGCTGTCCTCGTGTTGGATGTTTGAATGCCCGTCACCCGCTATTATCATGTTCATCTTTGCAGACGAAGCAACCCCTTGATGGGCATCGGCCCCAAAGAAAACCTCCTTCTTTATTTTGTTGACTAGATCCTCTAACCTCGATGCACTCAGTTTTCCGTTCTGTGCCCTCTCCTTGATCTGCCGCAACGATTCCTGGAGCAGGTAAACCAAGAAACCTCCGGTGCCGCACGCCGGATCAACGACCCGCATTCCACTTGAGGATGCAATAGTCTCGATAACTTTCTCTCTGCCGACTATGGCATTCATCAATTCGACAAGAGGCCTGGGGGTAAAATACTGACCGAGCTTCTTTCCCTTTAGAGTAGCTCGGACAAAGTACTCGAATGCAGCGCCCTTCGTATCGGTCCTACTGTCTTGAAACGAGACCTGTGATAGTTCGTTCACAATGTTGTGAAAGGCTTTAGGGTTCTTAAGTGATATACTGTTGTATAGAACATCGCCGTATGACGTCTTAGATTTTATGCTATCGATCATCGATATGATAGCCGTCTTCACCTGATCAGCTTCGTTCTCTGTTTTGGCAGCGAGCTCATGAAATCGGTAACTGTAAGGCAAAGATAGATCGCCTGAATCCGACTTTTCCTCAAGAAGCTTGAGAAAAAGAAGCTTCGAAAAGTCAGAGAATGCGTTATCCTCATCTTTCTCAATCTTTCGGATTGTATTATGGCAACGATAAAATAACGCGTTCAGTTGCTTAAGAGGAAGCCCCGGTCTAAAGGGAAGCGAGCTGTCGCCAGTCAGATGGACCACGGACACGGTCGGTTCTCGGCGTAATGCAGAAAGGGCCTTTTGAAGCTCAGCTTTATTTGGGACCTTGTCATACTGCTTGCCGTTCCAGAGAATACGCTTGCCCGTATTGGAGTTTAAGCATTCAAACTGGTTCCCATTCGTCAATACAACGAATGGGACTTTGCAGTCGACACCGTATTGAACCGCCTGTCTGCGGTCCTTATCATTCAGCGTCTTTGAAATACGCTTGGCTTCAATAATGAAGGCGGTCTTGCCGGCTGTCCTAACCAGGATATCGACAAAACCGAGAGCTGCTCGATCCGTTCCGGCGGCCGGATGCTCGAAAGTGAAGTCTTTTTCTTTATCATAGCCGCGCCGCTCGAAATAAGGTATAATCTTTTTGATAACTGTTTCGGTCTCGCTGATGGAGGTCATTATATTTCCCAATGCGCCTTCTATTCGTAGTTGCTTCGAAAACCGTCGGTTAAGCCGACCGGCGACGGTGTTTGGATGCCATAGACACCGATGCAAGACTAGCTGCTATCGAAATGCTCTTCCGTTCTCCAGATCAAAGGTGGGTGCAGGGGCTCAGCCCCTGCCCGCCGGAGGCCCTGCTTCCTTCCCTCTCGACCCCAATGGCCCCGCCGCGAAGCCTTCGCGGGTGATCGCATAGACCAGGTGACGCACGTCAACGCCGGACATGGTGTAGGTGAACACCCGGTCGGTCAGCACGCCGCCGATGGCTGCCATCGCCCGGCGGGAGCGGGTGTTGGTTTCGCCGATCAGGAAGATGGCCTGGGTGATGGCGGGCGCTCCGCTGTCATCCAAAGCCGCGAAGGCGTGGGTGAGCATCAGGCGCTTCATGGCGTGGTTCCAGGTGCCGCCCCAGCGGTCGCGGGCGAGGAAGGTCCAGCCGATTTCGACCTCCCCCGGCAAGGCCCGGCCATGGTCGTAGCGGGAGGCGCCGATGGGGGCGCCGGTCAAGCGGTCGATGGCGATGAGGGCGCCGCGGCTGGCCAGCGCCTCCTCGAAATAGCGGCGGAACACCGGTTCCTGCCAGCGGTCGGGGACCGGGTGCTGGGCCCAGATGGCGGGATCGCTGGCGACGGCGAAGAGGGCGGGCCAGTCGCCGGGCGCCAGGGGGCGGAGGTGGAGGTGGGCGTCGGCGAGGGTGGGTTGGCGGTCGAGCATGGGGGATTCATAGCAGCGGCGCGCGCCGCGCCCCACCCCCGACCCCTCCCCTGAAGGGGAGGGGAGACGCCTCACGCTGGCCTTCGCTTGTGCGATGCGCTTTGATGCGGCCACAAGCACAAGCATTTGGGGAAGAGAACCGCCATGACCAACTGGCCTGCCATGTCGATCACGCAAGCCCATGCCCTGCTGACGGCGCCCGGCCAGCCGCTGGAGATGGAGACCCTGGTCATCCGCGGCCTGCCCACGCGGACCTGGAAGAATGCGCCGCCGTCGCTGCGCGCCGTCTTCCAGCAGGGGCGGACGCATGGCGACAAGGTTTTCCTGGTGCATGAGGATGAGCGGGTGACGTTCGAGGCCTTTGCCCGGGCGACCTTGCGGCTGGCGGCGCAGCTGGTCGCCGATGGGGTGAGGAAGGGCGACCGGGTGGCGGTGGTGATGCGCAACCTGCCGGAATGGCCGGTGGCCTTTTACGCCGCCTCGATCACCGGGGCGATCGTCACGCCGCTGAACGCCTGGTGGACGGGGCCGGAGCTGGAATATGGCCTCAGCGACTCCGGCGCCAAGGTGCTGATCGCCGACAATGAGCGGATGGGCCGGCTGGAGCCGCATCTGCCGGGGCTGACCGGGCTTACCCGCATCTATGAGGCGCGATCGACCGAGGATGCGCTGGGCGATCCGCGCACGGTGCGGCTGGAAAGCATCATCGGCGCGCCCGACAGCTGGGGCAGCCTGGCCGACCGCGACTATCCCGATGTCGAGATCGGGCCCGAGGATGACGCGACGATCTTCTATACCAGCGGCACCACCGGCAAGCCCAAGGGGGCGCTGGGCACGCATCGCAACATCACCTCGAACATCATGGCGAGCGCCTGTTCGGTGGCGCGGTCGTACCTGCGCCGCGGCGAGCAGCCGCCGGTGCCCGACCCGGCGGCGCCGCAGAAGGCGACCCTGCTGTCCGTGCCCTTCTTCCACGCCACCGGCTGCCATGCGGTGATGAACCCGTCGCTCTGGGCGGGCGCGAAGCTGGTGCTGATGCGCAAATGGGACGCGATGGCGGCGATGGCGCTGATCGAGCGGGAACGGGTGACGTCGTGCGGCGGCGTGCCGACCATCGCCTGGCAGATCCTGGAGCACCCCGAGCGCGGCCGGTTCGACCTGTCGTCGCTGGAGACCGTCTCCTATGGCGGCGCGCCGTCGGCGCCGGAGCTGGTGCGGCAGATAGCCAAGCAGTTCAAGGCGCACCCGGGCAATGGCTGGGGCATGACCGAGACCAGCGCCACCTTCACCCACCATATGGCCGAGGATTATGAGCACCGCCCGGACAGCTGCGGCCCGCCGGTGCCGGTGTGCGACCTCGAAGTGCGGGACCCCGATGGCAAGGTGCTGCCGCCGGGCACGGTGGGGGAGCTCTATGGCTTTGGCCCCAATGTCGTGAAGGGCTATTGGAACAAGCCGGAGGCGACGGCGGCGACGTTCATCGACGGCTGGGTGCGCACCGGCGACCTGGCGCGCATCGACGAGGAAGGGTTCTGCTTCATCGTCGACAGAGCCAAGGACATGCTGATCCGCGGCGGCGAGAACATCTATTGCGTCGAGGTCGAGGCGGCGCTGTACGAGCATCCGGCGGTGATGGACGCGGCGCTGGTCGGCCGGCCGCACCACCAGTTGGGCGAGGAGCCGGTGGCGTTCGTGACGCTGAAGCCCGGCACTTCGGCGAGCGAGGACGAGCTTCGCGCCTGGGTGGCGGCGCGGCTGGCGGCGTTCAAGGTGCCGGTGGCGGTGCATTTCGAGGCCGAGCCGCTGGTGCGCAATGCCAATGGCAAGATTTTGAAGACCGAGCTGAAGAAGCTGCTGGCGGGCTGAGCGCGCTGCCCGCCTTCGCTGTCACGGTAATTTCGTCTGTTGAAACCGTAACGAGGGCTAGGGTGGCGGCCGGCGATGGACTTCCCCCGCCATGTGCGGATCGGAGCCGATATGCCAAAGCTGTTTTGCCGCGCGGGAATGGTGGTGGCGCTGCTGACGGCGAGCGGCGCCGGGGCCACGACTTATTACGGCAGCTGGACCGTCGGGACGACCACCGCCGTCTACAGCCTCACCACCAATGGCGCCCTCGGGATCCTGCACAGCGCCGATTTGCTCGACGGCACCGCCACCGTGACGCGGGGGCCCGACCAGGCGAGCTTCGTGCACGGCAACAATGTCCGCTCAGGTGGCGAGGGGTTGTACGCTGTCGGCCGCACCCTGTTCTTCAACAGCAACTCCGACAATCTCTTCCTGCTCGGCAACAACGTCAACGTGGCGAACAACTCGATCTTCACCGGCATCTGTTTCGGCAGTCTCGGGGCGTCGTGCGGCGGCTATCAGCCGGCGCGGTCGGTGCTCGTCGCTTATGCCTATGAGCAGAATTTCGAGTACACGCCCTATTCGGGCATCGTCACCGTCGGCATCGCGACCGTGCCCGACCCCGCGGTCTGGATGACGCTGGTCACCGGCCTGGCCGCGGTCGGCGCGGCCCTGCGCCGCCGGCGCGCCGCGGTCGGCTAGCTCTCAGACCACCTTGTACGGTGGCGCGCGGTGCCCCGCCGGGGAGAGGGTGAAGACCTCGGCGCCGTCCTCGGTGATGCCGACCGAATGTTCGAACTGGGCGGAGAGCGAGCGGTCGCGCGTCACCGCCGTCCAGCCATCGTCGAGCAGCTTCACATCGGGGCGGCCGAGGTTGATCATCGGCTCGATGGTGAAGAACATGCCGGGGCGCAGCAGAACGCCCTTGCCGGGCTTGCCGAGGTGGACGACGTTGGGGGCATCGTGGAAAACGCGGCCCAAGCCGTGCCCGCAGAAATCGCGCACCACCGACATGCGATGGCCCTCGGCATAGCGCTGGATGGCATGTCCAACGTCGCCAAGGGTATTGCCGGGCTTGGCGACCTCGATACCGCGCCACATCGCCTCGAAGGTTACTTCGACGAGGCGGCGCGCCTTCAGCGCGACATCGCCGACGAGGAACATCCGGCTGGTATCGCCGTGCCAGCCATCGACGACCACCGTCACGTCGATGTTGACGATGTCGCCGTCCTTCAGCGCCTTGGGCGACGGGATGCCGTGGCAGACGACATGATTGACGCTGATGCACAGCGAATGACTGTAGCCGCGGTAGAAGATCGTCGCGACGTCGTGCCCCGCCGCGGCGACATGCTCGCGTGCCAGCGCATCGAGGTCGGCGGTGATCGCGCCGGGAACGACATAGGGCGTCAGCATGTCGAGCACACCGGCGGCGACCTGGCCGGCGCGGCGCATGCCCGCGAAGCCCTCCGCCCCGTGCAGCGGGATGGCGCCTTCATTGGGGTCGTTGAAGGACTGGATTTCGAGGGCCTGGTTCATCGCCGCGACAAGATAGGCCGATGCCGGGGCAATTGCCAGTTGTCCGCGCCGCCGCGCTGATGGCGCCCCTTCCAGCCGGCCCGCGAACGCGCTAGTCGGACGCCATGGCTTCTTCCCCCGAGCGCATCTGGACCGCGGCGCTGCTGATCATCGGCGACGAAATCCTGTCGGGGCGCACCCAGGACGCGAATTTGGCCTATCTGGCCAAATGGCTGCAGGTGCAGGGCATCCGCCTGAAGGAAGTCCGCGTCGTCACCGACGAGATGGACGCGATCGGCAACGGCGTTACCGCGCTCGCCGCGGCGTACGACTATGTCTTCACCACCGGCGGCATCGGCCCGACGCATGACGATATCACCGTCGATGCCATCGCCGCGGCATTGGGCGTGCCGGTCGTCGTCCACCCGCGCGCCCGCGAAATCCTCGCCGGCTATTATGGCGACAAGCTGACCGATGCGCGGCTGCGCATGGCACGCGTACCCGAAGGCGCCGAGCTGATCGACAACCCGCGGACGATGGCGCCCGGCATCCGCATCGGCAACATCTTCATCATGGCGGGCGTGCCGGTGATCACCCAGGGCATGCTGGCGTCCCTGGATGGCAAGCTCGAGGGCGGCTTGCCGGTGCTGTCGCGCAGTGTCGGTGCCTGGACGCAGGAAAGCGCCGCGGCCGCCACCTTGCTTGCTGTCGAAAAGGCCAATCCCGGCGTCCAGATCGGCAGCTATCCCTTCTGGCGTCAGGGCAAGACCGGCGCCAATTTCGTGCTGCGCTCGACGAGCGACGACCAGCTTGCCGCGGTCGCGGCGCAGCTGATGGCGGCGCTGCAAGAGGCGGGCATCGAGTCCGTGGACGGGGAGATCTGATGCGGCTGCTGCGCTGGCTGCTGGTGCTGGGGCTGGTCGCGCTGTTCGCCGGCATGGCGGCGGCGAACTGGGGCGAGGCGCCGGTGCGCTTCGTGCTGCCCGACGGCAGCGAGGCGCAGCTGCGGCTGCCGCTGCTGCTGATTATCGCCTTCCTTGCCGGCTGGCTGCCGCCCTGGCTCTGGCATCTTGGCAGCCGCGCCGCCTGGACGCGCCAGGCCCGCGCCACGCGCCTGCCCGAGCCGGCGCGCGAACCCGCCGGCGACGGCCTTTGCGACCAGGCGCAGCCGACGATCGTGCCCCCCGTCGCATGACCGCCAATCCCGTTTTCGTCGCGCTCGACACCGCGCATCTCGGCACCGCGCTGGCGCTCGCCGCCGCGGTCCGCCCGCATGTCGGCGGGGTCAAGCTCGGCCTCGAATTCTTCATGGCGCAGGGCCCGGCCGGGGTGCGCGCCGTCGTCGCCACCGGCACGCCGGTGTTCCTCGACGTCAAGCTCCACGACATCGGCAACACCATGGCCGGCGCGATGCGGTCGCTCGCCGGGCTCGGTGCTGCCATCGTCAATGTCCACGCCACCGCCGGCGTCGCCGCGATGGCGGCGGTGCGCGCCGCGGCGCCGCCCGAAACCGCCGTCATCGCCGTCACTGTGCTGACCAGCTTCGACGCCGGCGACCTCGCCGCCATCGGCGTGGCTACGCCGGTGCCGGCACAGGTCGCCCATCTCGCCGCGCTGACACGTGACGCCGGGCTGCAGGGCGTCGTCTGCTCGGGCGCCGAGATCGCCGCCATCCGCGCCGCCTGGCCCGAGGCACTGATTGTCGTCCCCGGCGTCCGCCCCGAAGGCAGCGCCTTGGGCGACCAGAAGCGCGTCATGACGCCGCGCGCCGCGGTCGATCTGGGGGCGTCGGTGCTGGTCATCGGTCGGCCGATCACCGCTGCGCACGACCCGGCGGCGGCGGCGGCGGCGATCGCGGCGTCCTTGGGGTAGAGGACGAGAGGCCTCCGGGGGCTACGGGCTGAGTCCCTCGCCGCCGGCGGCTATAGGCCTATTGCCCCGGCGCGCGCGGCGGCGGCGCCACTGGTGGGGTCATCGCCACCTTTTCGTAATCGATGCCGAGCTGTTCGAGGTAGCTTTTGTACTTGCTCGGATCGTAATAGAATTTTTCCTGTTTCGGTCGCATCTCGGCCATGATGCGCTGGTTGAGGTGGATCGCCGGGGTATCGTCGGGGCCGAGCACCGGATCATAGCTGTCGGTCTTCAGCTGAACGTCCTTGAACCAGGCCTTGGCGTCGGCGATGATCTTGGGCGTCGTCATCAGGTCGAGCACGGTCATCGCCACCGCCTTGGCGCCGACGACGACGCCCTTGTGGGCGATCGGTGTCGCCATGGCGATCGCCGACTGGACATTGTGGCCGATGGCATTGGGGATGTTCGACGGGTAGCGGATGGTGATCGTCGGCACCGTCCACATGATGTCGCCGATATCGTCCGAGCCACCGCCGAGCGACGTGCCGCGATTGTCGGGGGTCGACAGCGGCTTGATTTCGGTTGCCAGCGGCTCGACCTTGACGCCGTTGGTGACCTGCATGGCTTTGGCAAAGGCCTGGTCGGCCGCCGTCCACTTCGGCAGGCCGACGGCGACGATATTGGCATAGGCGGCTTCGGCGAGCGGCTTGTTGCTGTAATTGGGCGCGGCATAGCCGAGGACGCGGTGGCTTTCGGTGGTGCCCGTCGCCATGGCGGCGGCCTTGGCGATGGTGTTGCCGGTTTCGTAAAGGCCGCGGATGGTCTTGAAGTCCTGCTCGCGGAAATAATACCAGACCGACGCCTTGTCGGGAACGATGTTGGGCTGGCCGCCGCCATCGGTGATGACATAGTGCGAGCGCTGTTGCGGCCGGATGTGCTCGCGGCGGAAGTTCCAGGCGACGTTCATCAACTCGACGGCGTCGAGCGCCGAGCGGCCGTCCCAGGGCTGGCCGGCGGCGTGCGCGGTCTTGCCCTTGAAGCTGTATTCGACGCTGACCATGCCGTTGTTGCCGCCATTGCCCCAGGCGGTGTTGAAATCCCGCCCGACGTGGACGAAGATTGACGCGTCGACATCCTTGAACATGCCGGCGCGGACATAATAGGCCTTGGTGCCGAGCAGTTCCTCGGCGACGCCGGGCCACAGCATCAGCCGGCCCTTGATGCCGTGCTTGATCATCACGTCCTTCACCGCCAGTGCCGCGGTCACCATCAGCGGCATGCCGCTGTTATGGCCTTCGCCATGGCCGGGAGCGCCTTCGACCATCGGCTTGATCGCCGGGCTGCCGGGGTATTGGCTGAGCCCCAGCAGCCCGTCGATATCCGAGCCGAGGGCGATGAGGGGGCCGCCCTCGCCCCAGGTCGCGGTGAAGGCGGTCGGGATGCCGGCGACGCCGCGCGTCACCTTGAAGCCGTTTTCTTCCAGGATCTTGCAGAGATATTCGCTGGTGCGGACTTCCTGGAAGCCGGGTTCGGCGAAGCTGAAGATCTGGTCGACCATCTCGGCGGCCTTGGCGGCGCGTGCCTCGACCCCGGCGGCGGCTTCGGCCTTGAGCGGCTTGGGCGCGGCGGCAAGCGCCGGCGCGGCGCCGGCAAGCAGCACTGCCAGCAAAGCGGTTTTCGTCATTGTCTGATCTCCCCTGTTATCGTTCAATATTGCACGCGCACGCCGATCCGGAAGGTCCGGCCGAGCACATCGTAGAGGTTGCGGTTGGTCTGCGGATAGGCCGGCGTGTTGTTGCCGGTCGGGCCGTTACCGACATAGACCGGGTCGCTGTTCAAGAGGTTGCGGACATAGAGGAAGGCCTCGGCCTTCACCCCGCCGACCTTGAAGCGGTGCGTCATCGACGCGTCGAGATACCATTGGCCGCTGATGCGGTTGTTGTTGATCGTCCGCGCCGCCGCCGTCGACGCCGGGCAGCCGCTGGTGCACTCGACGAAGTTGTTGTCATAGACGCCGTCCGAGAAGCCGCGGCCGACGATGTTGAAGCCCCAATGTTCGAGGTCGTAATTGGCGGTCAGGCGATAGTTCCAGGCGGGCGTCGCATCGCCGCCGCCGGCGTTCTGGCCGGCGAGGTCGCGCGGCACGTCGATGCCATTGTCGACGGTGTTTTCGATATAGTGCGAAATCAGGCCGCGCAGTGTCAAAGTGCCAGGGCCGATGTCGCGGCGATAGCTCGCCTCCATGTCGATGCCGCGCACCCGCAGCCGGGCGAAGTTGAAGGGCACCAGCCGGATGCCAGTGATCGGGCTGGCGGCGCCGGGCGTGCCGTTGAAGGTGATGAACTGGCAAATGTCCTGGCGGTTCTGCTCGACGCACAAGGTCGTGATCGTCTGTGCCGAGATGGTGCTGATCGCATCCTGCAGGTCGATCTCGAAGTAATCGACCGAGGCGGCAAAGCCCGGCAGGAAGCCCGGCGTCAGCACCGTGCCGACCCCCCAGGTCAGCGCCTTTTCGGGCGTGAGCGCCAAATTGCCGGTGGTCTGTTCGGTGAACTGGTCGGTGCGCTGGCCGCCGCCGGGCTGGGCGACGTTGACGGTGTTGGTCCGCGCCGTGCCGGGGGCGAAGAGTTCGGACAAATTGGGAGCGCGGATGTCCTGGCTGCGGGTGACGCGCAGCTTGATATCGTCGATCACCTGCCAGGTGGCGCCGACCTTCCAGGTCGTGACCAGCCCCGAGGTCGAATAATTGGTGAAGCGGACGGCGCCGTTGATATCGAGGCCCTTCCACACCGGGATGACGGTTTCGAGATAGCCTTCGATGACGTCATAGGCGCCGCGGGTGACGAGATAATTGCCGTACAGCCAGCCGGAATTGAACTGCGGATCGACAAAACCATCGACCCGCTCGCGGCGATATTCGAGACCGAACGCCAAGGATACCGGGCCCTGCCAGGTGTTGAACAGGTCGTTGGTGGTGACATTGGCCTGGAAAACATCCTGGCGCAGGCTCTGCAGGCGCTGCGGCTGGGCGCCATTGTTGAAGATATAGGTGAGCGCCGCGGGCGTCACCCCGCCGATGCCGATGCGATTGAGCGGCACACAGCCATTGGTCGGCGCGGTCAGTGTCGAACGGCAGACGATGGTGCCGGCGGCGATGCCGGCGCTGTTGCCGGCCGGCGCGAACACCGCGTCCTGCGCCAGACTGAGCAGGCTGTTGCGCCAGGTGTTGGTCAGCCGCTCGTCGGTCTTGGCCAATCCGACCTGATAATAGGCGTTCCACTTCCACGCCTTGCCGAACAGGTCGAAGTCGCCGTCGCCGCCGAGCACATAGCGAAACACTTCGCGGAAGTTGTCGGAACCCTGCGGCGGGATGCCGATGATGCTCGAGCCGACGTCGATCGACCTTATGCCGGCGGCGGCGAGCTGATTGCGCAGCGCCGTCGGCAGAAAGGCATTGTCGGCCTGGATGGTGGTGGTGTTGGCAAGGCCACCGCTGGTGCTGGCGATCGGCGACTGCTGATAGAAGCTCTGGCCACTATAGGCCGAATAGCTGAATTGGGCGAAGGTCTTCAGCCAGTCCGCCCATTCATAGCTGACCCGGACGAAGGCATTGCCGCGTTCCTCGTTCGGCGCCAGGCTGTTCGATGACAGATGGCCGTCGCGGCTGATTTCATAATCGCCGCCTTGCATCCATTGGCCGCGGCGCGGCCCATAGACGAACTGGTTGATCGCCGGCTGGCCGTTGCTGCCGATGACACCGAAATAGGTGCCGTTGAACGCCGAGTTGGTGCACCGCGTGCTGCCGACCGGCGTCGCGCAGTTGATGATGCCGCCCGGGGTGAACTGATAGGTGCCGATGCCGGCGCCGACCAAGCGTTCGGGCAGGCCGTTGCCGGCGACATAGGCGGGGTTGTCGATCTGGAAGAAGCCGGCGTTGTTCCAGTCGCGATCGATGGTATCGATCCCCTTCTGCTGGAAATAGTCGCCGGCGACGAGGACGCGGCCGCGGCCGCCGGCAAAGCCATGGCCGAAGGTCAGTCGGGCGGTATGGTTGGGGGCATCGCCATAGGTGGTGACGCCATATTCATATTCGAGCCGCAGCCCGTCGAAATCGCGGTTCAGCTGGAAGTTGACAATGCCGGTGACGGCATCGGAGCCATAGGCCGAAGAGGCGCCGCCGGTGACGACCTCGACGCCCTTGATCAGCCCCTGCGGCACCGTCTGGGTATCGACAATGCCGACGGTCGTCGAGGCGACCGAGCGCTGGCCGTCGATCAGCACCAGGGTGCGTTGCGCCCCGAGGGCGCGCAGATTGACCGAATTGATGCCGGCCTGGCCGTTCGACAGCGACCCCGAATTGGTCGAACTCGTCTGGCTGCCGCGCACCGACGGCAAGGTGTTGACGAAATCGCTGATATTGGCTTGGGGCTCGGCCTTCAATTGGACCTCGGAGACGATCGATACCGGCGTCGGCGCGTCATAGCCGGTGCGGGCGATGCGGCTGCCGGTGACGATCATTTCCTCACTGGCGGCGGGATCGGCGTCGCCGGCGGCGACCTTGTCGCCCGGTGCCGGCGCCTCGGCAGCGGCGGTCGCCGCGGCGGTGATGATCGGCGATGGCGGCGGCTGCTGGGCGGCGGCCGGCGCGGCGAGGCCGCCGATCACCAGCGCCAGCGCGGTGCCGCCGAGCCAGCGCGCCGTCGATTGGCGCGGGTCTGCGGTGATGGAAAAGCGAGCAGTCATGAAAGTCCCCCGGTTGCAATGCGTTGACGCACGGGAAACCCCGCACGGCACATCCCCAGGAAACCAGCCCGCCGGCGGTTTATCCGCGCATATCGGGGTGCATCGTTGCGACGCCGCCCCTGCGACGCTGCAACGCAGCACGGCAAGACTGCGCATTCCTTGTCGAAACGCAACCGTCATGACGTGCTGGCACCTGAAGGTAGCAGAATGGGCGTTGCGAATCCCGGCAAACTTCGGCACCGATCGCCGCCGGGGCCGGGAAATCCGCAGGCAGGGGGCAGAATGACGCGCGAATCCGTCACCGATACGTTGGATAATGTCGATTATCGTATCTTGCGCGAGCTCAGCGCCGATGGTCGGCTGTCGGATGTCGCGCTCGGCGAGCGAATCAACCTCAGCGCCACCGCGGTCGCCCGGCGGCGGCGGATTCTCGAGGAGAAGGGCGTCATCGCCAGCTATGGCGCGGTGCTCAACCTTGAATCATTGGGCTTCACCGGCGTCGTCATGGTGGCACTCGAACTGACCTCGCAGGCCGAAAATGTCCTTGTCGAGTTCGAGCGCGAGGTCGTCAAATGCCCGTCGCTGACCTATTGCGGCTTTGTCTCGGGAGAGACCGATTTCCTCATCGTCATCCACGTCAATTCCTTGAACGATTACGACAAGATCTATCGCAAGGAGCTTTCGATCCTGCCGCATGTAGCGCGCATCCGCTCGTCCTTCGTGCTTCGCGAGGTCGCGCGCAGGGTCAACCCGCCGGTGATCTTCGCAACCGCACGGTGAGGCGTGACAGGCGAGGCGCCGCCCCTATGCTGACGCGATGACTTCGCCGACCGTTTCCGCCACCGACGACATGGGCTGGCGCCGCGCCCTGCCGGCGGTGCTCCGCCCCTATTTCGAAAAGGGGCCCCTGGGGGCGCTGCTGCTCGGCATGGCGTCGGGCTATCCGATCACCATGATCGCCGCGACCCTGTCGTCGCGCCTCGCCGACAGCGGCATCGACAAGAAGACCGTCACCGCTTTTGGCCTGGCGTTGCTGATGTACAATTTGAAGGTGCTCTGGGCGCCGGCGATCGATCGCTGGCGGCTGCCGCTGCTGGCGCGCGCGCTGGGCCACCGCCGCGCCTGGATGCTGGTGACGGGCCTCGCCGTCGTCGCCAGCGTCGCCGCGCTGGCGCTCGCCGATCCCGCCGCCGATCTCGGCGCGGTGGTGGTGGCGGCGGTGGCCGTCGGCTTCGCCGGCGCCAGTTTCGATATTGTGCTGGACGCCTATCGCATCGAGAACCTCAAGCCCGAACAGCTCGGCGCCGGCTCGGGGATGACGCAATATGGCTGGCGCATCGGCAATGCCCTGGCGGCGTCGACGGCGCTGGTCGTCGCCGAGCGCAATGGCTGGACGATCGCTTACCTGACGACCCTGCTGTTCGTCGCGCCGGCTCTGATCGCGGCGCTCTGGCTCGGCGAGCCGGCGCATCCCCCGGCACCGCGTGGCAAGCGCGGCGGGGTGATCGACGCCGTCGTGGCGCCGCTCGCCGATTTCCTCGCGCGCGCCGGCGCCTGGATCACGCTGGCCTTCATCCTCGTCCACAAGATCGGCGACACGGTGGCGAACCTGTCGTTTCGACTGCTGTTCAAGGACCTGGGCTTTTCGAAGGACGAAATCGCCGGCTATGACGTCGGGGTCGGCTTCGTCGCGCTGCTCGCCGGCATTTTCGTCGGCGGGCTGCTCTACCGCGCGCTCGGCATGAACCGGTCGGTGCTGCTCAGCCTGGTGCTGATGGCGGTTTCCAACCTGTCCTTCGCCGGGCTGGCGCTTGCCGGCCACAGCAATGCCGGCATGGCGCTGGCGATCGGCTTCGAGAACTTCAGCAGCGGCATCGGCGGCGTCGCCATCGGCGCCTATTTCGCCGCGCTGTGCGACGCGCGCTTCACCGCGACGCAATTCGCGCTGGTCTCGGCGGCGGCGTCGATCGTCGGCCGGCTGTTCAGCGCCGGCGGCACCGGCGCGCTCATTGAGGCGATGGGCTTCGTCGACTTCTACCTGCTGACGACCTTGCTGGCGCTGCCCGGCGTCCTGCTGTTCCTTTACATGATGCGGCGCGGCCTGGTCGACGACGCGCTGCGGCTGGGGCGACCGCCGCCGGGCTGACGGCCCCGCGCCGGCTGCCGACACCGAATTGGGCCGTGAACTCGTAAAATCCACCCGTCGTGACGGGCTTTTGCGCCCCGAGGCGAGTGAGCAAGCGCCGCGGCGGTAGCGGCGCTACCGCCCAAGCGCCGCGAGCGCTGCATCGGGGCGCAAAAGCCCGCCTCCGGTGGCCCGGAGAGGCCAAATCAACGCCGTCGGTCGGCTCGCCGGGGGGCTGCGCCCCGCCTTCGTCGCCCGCCAGCGCCGATTTGGCCTCTCCGGGCCATCACGACGGGTGGATTTTATGAGTTCACGGCCTAATCTCGATTGTCACAAATCTGCGCTAGTGGCAGGGGCTTGTCGCCGTCCGCGGCGCTGCCGGAGCTTTTCATGGGTCGCCTGCTGCCCACGTCGATCGCCTCGCACCTGCTCGAGGCCACCCCGCACATCCACCGCGTCGGCCAGTTGGACGTCCGCCTCGCCGTCTCCGAACAGGAAGTCGCCGCCGCCCAGGCGCTGCGCTACCAGGTCTTCTACGACGAAATGGGGGCGACGCCGACCGCGGCGATGGCGCGCGCGCGGCGCGACTTCGACGATTATGACGCCATCGCCGACCATCTGCTCGTCGTCGATCATGGCGAGGACGGCCGGCCGCATGTCGTCGGCACCTATCGCCTGCTGCGCCAGGTGGTGGCGCAAATGAACCGCGGCTTCTATTCGGCGGGCGAATATGATCTGACCCCGCTGATCGCCCAGTCGGCAACCTCGGGCCAGTTGCTCGAACTCGGCCGCTCGTGCGTCGCGCCGGCCTATCGCAACAACGTCACCATCACCTTGCTGTGGCGCGGCATCGCCACCTACCTGCAGACCCACAGCATCGGCCATATGTTCGGCTGCGCGTCGCTGCACGGCGCCGACCCGGCGCTGCACCAGGCCGAGCTCGCCTATCTCTACCACAATCACCTGGCGCCGCCGGAACTGCGGGCTCGCGCGCTCCCCGAACATCATGTGCCGATGGACATGGTGGCGCCCGAGACGATCGACCCGCGCGCCGTCCAGCGCAATTTGCCGCCGCTGATCAAGGGCTATCTGCGCGTCGGCGCGATGATCGGCGACGGGGGGTTCGTCGACCACCAGTTCAACACCGTCGATGTCTTCGTCGTCATGCCCGTCGAGCGCATCACCCGCCGCTATGCCGGGCGCTTCGTCGGCGCCAACGACCCTGCCTGAGGAGGCGCATATGCACCGGCTGCGGATCGATTTCGTCTCGGATGTCGTCTGCCCCTGGTGCGTCATCGGGCTGAAGTCGCTCGAAACCGCGCTCAGGAACCTCGGCGACGTCGCCCCCGAAATCCATTTCCAGCCCTTCGAGCTGAACCCGGCGATGCCGCCCGAGGGCGAGAATGTCGGCGAGCATGTGGCGCGCAAATATGGCGCGTCGCCCGAGCGCTCGGCGGCCAACCGCTCGGCGATCCGCGACGCCGCCGCCGAATTCGGCTTTGTGATGAAAGGCGGCCCCGACAGCCGCATCTGGAACAGCTTCGACGCGCACCGCCTGCTGCACTGGGCCGAGGGTCAGGGTCGCCAGGCCGACCTCAAGCTGGCGCTGTTCGAAGCCTATTTCAGCCGCGGCGAAAACATCTCGGACGCGGACCTGCTCGTCGCCACGGCGGCGAGCGTTGGCCTCGATGGCGCGGCGGCGCGCGACGTCCTGACCTCGGGCGCCTACGCGGCCGAGGTCCGCGCCGACGAGGCCTATTGGCAGGAACAGGGCATCACCGCCGTCCCGGCGATCATCTTCGACCGCCAGTTCGCCGTCCTCGGCGGCCAGCCGGTCGAAGCCTTCGAGCGTGTCATCCGCAAGATCATCGCCAAGCGCGTCGCCGGCTAGCCGCCCGTCAGATCGTCGACGCGCCGCCGATACAGGCGGGCGATGCACTCGGCGCTGCGGCACTGCTGGCGGGCATTGAGGAAATCCGCCTGGTCGCGATCGAGCCGATATTCGTCCTGCGGCGCGCGCGCCACAGCGCGTCGATAGCGCCCCGCCAGATCGCGATCGAGCCGCGCCAGCCGGGCATCGCCGCAGATCAGCTGCGACACCGCATCGGCGGCGCGGCGGCAATTGAAACTCGGCCGCGCGGTCGTCGCGGTATCGCTCGCGGCGACACGCGTCACCGGCGGCGCCCTGGCAGCGCGCGGCGGGATGCGAGCACGGACGGCGCCTGGCGCCACCGGTGACCGCGCCACGTCGCGACGGGCGCTTGCCATCGCTCGGCCGGCGTTCGTGACGTCACGCGGCGCCCCACCCGGCACCTCGCCCGGTGCTTCCGCGGTGCGCATCGCCAGCCCGTCGCCCGCGACGATCGGCGGCGGCGCGACTGGCGGCGGCGCGACGGCTGACGGCGGCGGCGCGACTGCGGACGGCAGTGCCGTCGCGACTTCGGCCGGGGCGACCATCGTTGCCGGATCCAGGCGCGTCCGCCATGTGGCGGCCGACCAGCCGACGGCACCGGCAACCGCCAGCGCCGCCCCCATCGTCACGCCCAGGCCCCAGGGCAGCAGCCAGCCCGGCACCTTCCCGCCGGACGCCAGGGTGGCGCTCGGCGGCACGCGGGCGGCGGGAGGCGGTGGCGGTGCCGCGACGCGCGGGCGTGGCGTCGGAGTCGCGACGGCAGCCGCCGGGGCAGGCGTCACGACGCGCGGCG
>LJHX01000011.1 GCA_001295935.1 alpha proteobacterium AAP81b | reverse complement strand
GGCGCGGCCGACGCCGGCGTCGTCGGCGTTGCCACTGTTCGAGGTGATGACGAGGCCGCTGCTGCCGGCAAGGCTGCCGGCGGTAGCGGTCAAATCGACCATGCCCGTCGCGGACAGCGTGCCGCTGCCGAGACTCAGGCTCCTGGCGGTCGCGATAAAATTCCCCTGGGTCTGGCTGATGCCGGCAGTGACGTTGTCGCCCAGCGCGATGCTGCCGGAAGCAGCACTGAGCGCGATATCGTCGCTGGCGCTGAGCGCGCCCGTTACGGTCAGATTGCCTGCCGTCGCCGTCAAGGTCAGGTCGGCGGCGAGGCTGGTTACCGAGACCCCGCCGACCGTCAGATCAACTGGGGCCGTCAGCGCGACGTCGTTCCTGGCGGTGACGCTGCCGAGCGTGATGCTGCCGAGGCTGGTAACGCTGATCGATCCATTGGCGGCCGAGAGACTGGCACGCCCGGCGCCTATCCCGGTGATGTCGGCGGCGTTGAGGTTGATCGCCGCGGCGTTGCCGGTGCCGGTCAGGCTGCCGCTGGCGGCGAGATTGCCGCTGGTAACGAGCTGGAGGGCGGTTCCCGACAGTGTTCCTGCGGTCGAAATGCTTGCCGTGCCGTTGTTGTCGGCGGCAACCCCGCCGATCGTCAGGCCGTCGCCGGCGACGCCGCTGGCGATGACGACACGGCCGCTGACCGCCGTCGCGGTCAGGCTGGCGGCGCTGTTGACGTTGAGCAGCAGCTCGACGGCGTTGGCGGCGGTGCCGAACATGCGGACATTGGCGCCGCTGATCGTGCCATTGGCGGCAAGCGTCGCGGTGCCGAGCCTGGTGCCGGCGGTGATCGTCAGCCCGAGCGGGCTGCCGACGTCGGTCGGAACGATGACATCGGTGGCAGCGACAAGCGCGACATCGCCGACGCCATCATGGACGGCGTCGTTGATGACGGTGCCGGCGGCGTTGAAGCTGCCGGTGTTGTCGGCGGCGATCCGGCCGGCGGCACTGATGTTCTGGGCAACGGCGACGATGCTGCCCCGGGCGAAAAGCGACGCGCCCGAGGCGATGGTGATCGACGCGGCATTATCGTCGGCGACGAGCAGGCGCTGCGTGGCGCCATTGTCGGTCAGCGCCGCGGTGGTCAGCACGAGGCTGCCGCCCGAAAAGCCGCCGGTGCTGTTGAAGGTGATCCCTGCCGGATTGACCAGCCAGACGGCGATATTGTCCGCGGCGGTGATCTTGCCGAAGATCGCCGACGGATTGCCGGCCGCGACATTGTTGATGACGGTGAGCGGCGTGGCGACCGACGCGGTGAAGTCGACGCGCTCGACGCTCGACGACGCGGTTCCGACGTTGAAGCTGCCCCATTGCACGGTCCGGCTCTGGTTGCCGAGAGCCACGCGCAGGCCGAAATCGACATTGGCGCCGACATCGAAATTGCTGATCGTCGCGCCGCCGGCGTCGGTGACGACCGGCAGCGTCTGCGCCATTGCCGGGCTGGCCAGCCCGAATGCCAGCGAGGCCAGCGCCGAGGTCGCGAGCGCCCGCGCGGCAAAGCCGGCCCCGGCGGCGGCGGGACGGACATTCTTGCGAACCACCAGGCTCATCGACCGGCTCCCCAGGGCAGCAGCTTGGTTGTCAGCGTGACCAGCACGCGGCCCGGCGGGCGTTGCTCGTCATTTCGCAGTACCTTGTCGAGCGGCTGGGCATAGGTGATGTCGAGCACCAGCCGGTTGGGCAGGGTGAAGCGCACGCCGCCGCCCGCCGATTTCAGGTCGCGGTTGTTTTCTTCTTCCGCGGCGCCAGGGTCGAGGTTGTAGATGCGCAGATAATCGAAAAAGCCGGTCAGCTCGACACCGACCTTGCGGAACAGCGGCAGCCGCACCCGCGGCTCGGCGCGCAGCGCGATCACCCGGTCGGCGCCGTTCGACCCCGGATCATAGCCGCGGCCATAGGTCAGATTGCCGATCGAGAATTCCTCGAGGTTGAGCAGCGGGTCGTTGGCCCATTGCCCGAAGGCCGAGGCGCCCAGGGTGAAATAGCGGCCGAGCGCCAGATCCTGCTCGATCTCGCCGCGCAGCACGATCGCCTCGGGATTGCCGTCGAAACGCGACGGCTGGAAACCGTTGGCGCTGACGCCGCGCTTGGTGGCGCCAAGGATGTCGGTGCCGAAGCGCGCCTCGACGCGGCCGTGCACCCGCCACAGCGGCAGGCCGTTGCTGTCCAGGTGGCGGAAATTGCCATCGAGGCGCAGGAAGAAAATCCGCAGCCGGTCGCGGAAAAGCGGGTCTTCGCGGCCGCCCTGGCGAACGACGCTGCGCTGATTGAGGAGCTCGAAACCGCCGGTGACGCCAAGATCATGGTCGATCCGGCGCAGCAACGGCGCCGACACATCGATGCCGGCGATCAGCGAATTGGAATTGAGCGGGAAATCCGGAATCTGCGGATTGGAATCGGCGTAGCTGAAGCGCAGCCCGGCGCGGATGCCGCGCGTGCCGATGCCGAAATCATGCCCGATCTGGACGAGATGGGTCTCGTTCCAGTCGCCGAGCGTGTTGGAAAAGGCGACATACGTTCGATCGGCCAGCCCGGTCAGGCCATAGAGTTCGCCGCGCAGCGAGGCGATCCACGGGCCGATCTGCTTCGATCCGGTGTTCTGGACATTGGCGATCAGCGCGCCGCGCTGCGCCTGGACGGTCAGATCGCCGATCACCTCGCCCGCGGTGCCGCCCGACGGGCGCAGCGCCAGCGTCATGGCGACGCCGGGGATATCGTTGGCGAGCAGCAGGATGCGCTCGACATCGAAGCGGTTGAGCGGATCGAGCGCCTTGATCGCGGCGATGCGCGGCGCCAGCTGGCGGCGCCAGCGGCCGACATCGCCGCGCACGCGAACTTCGGTCAGCCGCGCCGCGACGACGACGAGGCGCAGATTGCCGTCGGCGATCTCCTGCGGCGGGATCTGCACCGAGGCGATGAAGCCCGCCTCCTGCAGCGCGGCATTGGCGCGATCGCGCAGGTCGCAGACGATGCGGATCGATTGCTCGCCGGGGGCGGCGACGGTGATGCCGGCGAGGCGCTCGGCCAGCGCCGGTGCCAGCGGCTGGCCGCCACTGCCTTCGAAGCGCACCCCGGTGAGCGCGACGCGCACATCGGATTCGCTGAGCGGGCAGGGGGCCCTGGCGAGCGCGCCATCGCTGTCGACGCGGGCAGTCGAGCGCGGCGCCTGGCCGGCGGCATCGGGATTGTCGATCGACGGGCGGCCGGGAATACCGGGGTTGGCGCCCTGGCCCGGCAGCGGCGCCTGCTGCGCCAGCGTCGGCGCCGCCAGCAGCAGCGCGGCAAGTGCCGTCAACGGCGCCCGCGATGCCCGACGATGGCGGGTGTGGAGCCTTGCCCTGGTTGGCGTCATCTTGTCCCCCCGGAAACCTGCCGCGCTCTGCCCACGCCGCCGCCTCCCCAGCGTTCGCACGCTATCGTTTCGTCATCATGAACATCGCCGGCGAAGAGTCAACCGGCTGAAATACCTTGCCCCGCAGCCATAAAGCGCTGCCCTGAAGCAACGATCAGGCCCCAACATAGGTGCCCTGGCGGCAGTCGTCGCGTGACGTTCGTCACGCCCCCGGCCCGGGCAGGATCGATTGTCCAATGGCCCGGCCGTGCGACCGACGCCGTTCCGATTTGCCGCCGGGCACGGCATGGCGGCGGTTGCGGCGCCGTAAAAATCGCGCCGCGCCGGGTTGACCCTCAACCGTCGCTTGCCCATATGCCGCATCGCTGCTGGCACTCGGCCATTGCGAGTGCCAGCAGATCGAATCATCCGCAACAGAGCGAAGGGCAAACCTCATGAAGTTCCGTCCGCTCCACGATCGCGTGCTCGTGCGCCGCGTCGAGGCCGAAGAAAAGACCGCCGGCGGGATCATCATCCCCGATACCGCCAAGGAAAAGCCGCAGGAAGGCGAAGTCGTTGCCGTTGGCACCGGCGCCCGCGGCGACGATGGCACCGTCCATGCGCTCGAAGTCAAGGCCGGCGATCGCGTGCTGTTCGGCAAATGGTCGGGCACCGAAGTCAAGGTCGAAGGCGAAGACCTGCTCATCATGAAGGAAAGCGATATTCTCGGCATCGTCGAGTAAATCGTTTTTTCCGGTCAACTGCAATTTTGAAGGGAGCATAAAATGGCTGCCAAAGACGTGAAATTCGGCCGTGACGCCCGCGAGCGCATCCTGCGCGGCGTCGACATCCTCGCCGACGCGGTGAAGGTGACGCTGGGTCCCAAGGGCCGCAATGTCGTCATCGAAAAGTCGTTCGGCGCGCCGCGCATCACCAAGGACGGCGTCACCGTCGCCAAGGAAATCGAACTGAAGGACAAGTTCGAGAACCTGGGCGCCCAGATGGTCCGCGAAGTCGCGAGCAAGACCAACGATGTCGCCGGTGACGGCACCACCACCGCCACCGTTCTTGCCCAGGCGATCGTTCGCGAAGGCATGAAGTCGGTCGCCGCCGGCATGAACCCGATGGACCTGAAGCGCGGCATCGATCTCGCCGTCACCAAGGTCGTCGAGGACCTCAAGGCGCGCTCGAAGCCCGTCGCCGGCAGCCATGAGATCGCCCAGGTCGGCATCATCTCGGCCAATGGCGATACCGAAGTCGGCACCAAGATCGCCGAGGCGATGGACAAGGTCGGCAAGGAAGGCGTCATCACCGTCGAGGAGGCCAAGGGCCTCGATTTCGAACTCGATGTCGTCGAAGGCATGCAGTTCGACCGCGGCTACCTGAGCCCCTACTTCATCACCAACCCCGAGAAGATGCAGGTCGAACTCGACAACCCGCATATCCTCATCCACGAAAAGAAGCTGTCGAACCTGCAGGCGCTGCTGCCGGTGCTCGAAGCCGTCGTCCAGTCGGGTCGCCCGCTGCTGATCATCGCCGAGGACGTCGAGGGCGAAGCGCTGGCGACCCTCGTCGTCAACAAGCTGCGTGGCGGCCTCAAGGTCGCCGCCGTCAAGGCGCCGGGCTTCGGCGATCGCCGCAAGGCGATGCTCGAGGATATCGCCGTCCTGACCAAGGGCGAGATGATCTCGGAAGACCTCGGCATCAAGCTCGAGAACGTCACCCTGCCGATGCTCGGCCAGGCCAAGCGCGTTACCATCGACAAGGACAACACGACGATCATCGATGGCGCCGGCGACGAGACCAGCATCAAGGCACGCGTCGAACAGATCCGTGCCCAGATCGAAGTCACCACCAGCGACTATGACAAGGAGAAGCTCCAGGAGCGCCTTGCCAAGCTCGCCGGCGGCGTCGCCGTCATCAAGGTCGGCGGCTCGACCGAAGTCGAGGTCAAGGAGCGCAAGGATCGCGTCGACGACGCTCTCCACGCTACCCGCGCCGCGGTTGAAGAGGGCATCGTCCCGGGCGGCGGTACCGCGCTGCTCTATGCGACCAAGGCGCTCGAAGGCCTCAAGGGTGCCAACGACGACCAGACCCGCGGCATCGACATCATCCGCCGCGCGCTGTTCGCCCCGGTCCGTCAGATCGCCGCCAACGCCGGCCATGACGGTGCGGTGATCTCGGGCAAGCTGCTCGACGGCAATGATGACACCATGGGCTTCAACGCCCAGACCGACGTCTACGAGAACCTCGTTGCCGCCGGCGTCATCGATCCGACCAAGGTCGTCCGCACCGCGCTGCAGGATGCGGCGTCGGTCGCCGGCCTGCTGATCACCACGGAAGCCGCGATCAGCGAGCTGCCCGCCGACGACAAGGGCGGTGGCCCCGGCGGCGGCATGGGCGGCGGCATGGGCGGCATGGGCGGCATGGACTTCTAAGTCCGACGTCACTCCGAACTGCACGAGGAGGCCCGCCGGGGGAGACCCCGGCGGGCTTTCTTGTTGGGTCAGCGCTCGATCAGCGCCCGCCCGACATCGACCGCCGCCGCGACGACTTCCTCGACCGGCTCGGCATAGCCGCCGGCGATCCAGGAAAGCGCGATCTGGCGGATGGCGCCCGTCGCGCCGGCAGCGCGCAGCGAGGCGGGATCGCCGCCGACCTCGCGCATCAGCCGCGCGGCGAGCGCGCGCCGGCTGGCTTCGAGCGCGGCTTCGGCGGCGGCGCCGACCCCCGACATTTCGACGAAGAAAACCCGGGCGAACTGCGGATGGTCACGCAGCGCGGTGAAAAAGGCGGTCAGCATCGCCGGCAGCGGCTCGGCGGCATCGGCGGCGGCGGCGTCGATTGCTGCGAACAGCGCCGCGGTAATGCTCTCGAAGGCGGCGACGAGCAGCGCCTCGGCACTGGCGAAGCTTTCGTAGAAATAGCGCTTGGTCAGCCCGGCTTCGGCGCAGACCGCCTCGATGCTGGTGCTGGCAAAGCCGCGTTGGCCGTAAAGCTGGCAGGCGGCGTCGACCAGCGCCTCGCGGCGCGCCTCGCGGCGGTCCTCGGCGGAGATGCCGCGATAGCGACGGTCGGAAGGCGGCGCGGCACTGGCCATGGCGCCGCTTGACACAGGAGCGGCGCCCAAGGCAAATTGACACCGGACAGTATCACATTCCTCGATTCGGGACCGCAACCATGGCTACCCCCGCCGATCTGACCATCACGCCGCGCAACCTGCGCTTCGGCCGCGACGAGGTCCGCGAGCGCTGGTGGCTTGGCGGCAAGCCCGTTGCCACCGCCTGGCACAATTCGCTGTCGGCGACCTTCCCCAAGGGCGAGTCCTTCTTCATCGAGACGGTGCGGCGCTTCCGCGATGCGGTGCCGCCCAGGCTTGCGGCGCAGATCGACGATTTCGTCCGCCAGGAAGCCTATCACACCCGCGAGCATGTCGCCTTCAACCGCCAGGTTGCCGACGCCGGCTATGACGTCGCCGAGATCGAGGCGCGCGTCGACGAGAGCCTGGCGGTGACGCGCCAGAACCACCCCGTCGCGCAGCTCTGCGTCACCGTCAGCCTCGAACATTTCACCGCGATCTTCGCGCATTCGATGCTGACGCATGGCGACAATTTCGCCGGCGCCAGCGCCGAGGCGCAGCGCATGTGGACTTGGCACGCCATCGAGGAGGTCGAGCACAAGGCGGTCGCCTTCGACACCTATATGTATCTGACGCGCGAGCTGAAGCCGCTCAAGCGCTGGGGCATCCGCTCGGCGGTGTTCTGGAATGTTTCGAAGAATTTCGTCTATTGGCGCTCGCACGACGCCATCGCTTTCCTGATGCAGGATGGCATGGGGCGGTGGGAAGCGCGCGCGCGGTTGTTCTGGTATCTCGTCGGCACGCCCGGCATCCTGCGGCGGGTGTTCCCGAACTGGCTGGGCTATTTCCGCCCCGGTTTCCACCCCTGGATGCACGACGACCGCGACCTGCTCGCCAAGGTCGAAGGCAAGCTCAAGCTGGCGGCGGCATAACCAGCGCGCTCGCATCGGGCCAATGGACCCGGTGCAGTGGCTTGCCGAGCGACGCCGGCATGTCCGACGGCTCGGTCTCGACTTCCTTGCCGCCCAGTCGGCTATAGAAACGCCGCGCGCCGATATTGGCGTCATAGACCCAGAGATGCAGCCCCCCGGTCACCGTCGCCGCCGCGGCGCGCAGCAGGGTTTCGCCGATGCCGCCGCCGCGATGCGCGGGATGGGTGTGGAGGTTGTCGACCAGGCTGCCCCAAGGCGGGTCGGCGTCGGGCATGACGCAGACGAAGCCGACCGCGCGGGCGTCGCCCGTCCCGTCGGCGGTCTCTGCGAGCAGCACGACAAGGTCGTTGCGCGGCATGGCCAGGCGCTCTGCCCAGACCGCCTGGCGGTCGGCCTCGATCGGCCCCGCCAGATAGTCAGGGTCGAGAATGCCGACATAGGCGGTGCGCCAACTGACGGTGTGGAGCGCGGCAATCGTCGCGACATCGCCGGCGCCGGCGCGGCGCAGTGCGACGGTCATCGCGCCGCGGCGGTGGCGGCGTCGACGTCGGCGACTGCTTTGGCTTCGACCTTGGCCTGGTCGGGGCTGGCGATGGCGTCGGGGGTCGCCTCGCTACAGGCAGCGAGCAGCAGCAGGAGGGCAAAGCGGCGCATGGCGGCGTCTTACGGCCAAGCGGTCGCGGGGTGAAGAGGCGCTTGACTTGCCGACACGGTCGGAGAGGCTCGCGCCATGGGTCTCTACGCCGAACGCATCTTCCCCTGGCTGCTCGATCGCAGCCTGTCGCACCCGGCGATCGAGTCGCGGCGGCGGGCACTGGTGGCGCAGGCGAGCGGCGAGGTGCTCGAAATCGGCTTCGGCAGCGGTGCAACCTTGCCCTTCTACGATCCTGCCCGTGTCACAAGGCTGACGGTGGTCGAACCTTCGGCCGGCATGAACCGCCGCGCCGCCGCCCGCCTCGCGGCGAGCCCGGTGCCCGTCGACTCGGTCCCCGGCGCCGGTGAGGCGCTGCCCTTTGCCGCCGCCAGCTTCGACACGCTGGTCTGCTGCCTGACCTTGTGCAGCGTCGCCGATCCGCCGGCGGTGCTCGCCGAGGTGCGGCGGGTGCTGCGGCCGGGCGGGCGTTTCCTGTTCCTCGAACATGTCGCCAGCGACGATCCCGCGCGCCGGCGCTGGCAGGCGCGGCTGACGCCGCTGCAGAAGGTCATCGCCGTCGGCTGTCACCTCGATCGAGACAGCGCCGCGCTGGTCCGCGCCGCCGGCTTCACGCTGGCGCCGGTCGTCCAGGAGATCGAGCCCGCCTTCGGCGCGATGGCGCCGCTGGTGCCGCTTATTTCGGCGGCTGCGGCGGTGCCGGCGGCTGGGGCGACGGGGCCTGCGCCGCTGGCGGCGGCGTCCTGAACGACCGCCCCAGCGCGCCGGCATCGGGGGCGGCGTTGGGGTCGGCCGGCGGTGCCGCGCCATCCTCGGCGGGAAGATCGAACTCGTCGTCGCCGAGCGGCGGGTTGCCGTCCCAGATCAGCGACTTGCGACGCTGCAGATAGGCCGATTTGATCAACGTATAGGGGTCGAGACTGTCCTTGAGCAGCGCATCGGCGCCCTGTTCGGTGGCGCGGCTGCGCAGCGAGACGAGCTGCAGCCCGGTCTGGCCGAGGCGATAGCCGAGCGGCGGCCGCTGGATGGCATTGCGGCCATAGTCCGACGGATTGACGAAGGTATCGACCGCGAAGCCGACGCCGTCGCGCAAGGTCGACGGCCCGAAGATCGGCAGCATCAGATAGGGCCCCGACGGCACGCCATACCAGGCCAGCGTCTGGCCGAAATCCTCGGGCTCCTGCGGCCGGCCGAGGTCGCTGGCATGGTCGGCAAGGCCGCCGACGCCGATCGTCGTGTTGATCAGCACGCGGTCGAGGGTGCGAAAGGCCTGTTTGATCTTGCCCTGGGCGACGGCGTTGGTGAAGTTCAGCCCCTCGCCATAATTGCTGTAGGCGTTGGCGATGCCGTTGCGCAGCGGCGGCGGGGTGACGGCGCGAAAGGCGTCGCCGGCGGGCTTGAGTGCATAACGATCGACGACGCGGTTGAAGGCATAGATCTTGCGGTTGGTCTTTTCCCAGCGATCGGCCTCGGCGACGCTGAGATCGCCGGCCTTGGGGGTCGTCATGCAGCCGGCAAGCAGGGCGGCAATCGGCAGCAACAGGGGCAGGGAACGCATCGAACACACCTCGCGGCAACGCGGCCTGGCTCGCACAGCGCGCGCGGCGCGGCAAGTCGCAACCGCTTCAGAGGTCGGCGCCGGGCGGCGTGATGGGGGTCACAAGACAGGCCCGGCCAATGGTGATAGGTTTCACCGATAAGCAAAAAGATGGGGGATGCAATGGGCCTGTCGTTCCAGTCGATCTTGCTCGATATTGCCTAAGGCATCGTTGGTCCTGGCAAAGTAAATGAAATATTGATCGATCGCCTGGTCGATCGATCGCGCAGCCGCCCGCACACCTGGAGTTCGCGCTACGATTACATCTGCTGGAGCGGGCTGACCGACCGCAGCTACAATGCCCGGCTGCTGCCGGCGCTGCCTTATCCCGAGCAGGAAGCGCTGTGCACGCGGCGGCCGCCGGTCGCTGCCGTGGCGGCGCTGTTCGCGCGCCCGCCCGGCACCCCGCAGCGGATGTGCGCCAAATCGACGGCGCTGTTCCCGGCCTTCGCGCAATATCTGACCGATGGGTTCATCCGCACTCGCATCTCCAACAACGACGCCGAAACCGATCGCAAGCGGACGACGTCGAACCATGAAATCGACCTGAGCCCGCTCTATGGACGCACCGAGACGCAGACGGCGGTGCTGCGCGCGCCGCCGACTGCCGGCAAGCTCGGCCGGCTGAAATCGCAGATCATCGACGGCGAGGAGTGGCCGCCCTTCCTCTATGACGCCGACGGCAAGGTGAAGGCCGAATTCTGCGATGCGGCGGGCGTGCCGCTGCTCGATTCGCCGCTCGGCCTCAGCCATCTCGCCCCCGACGCCAAGCCATCGATCTTCGCTGTCGGCGGCGACCGGGTGAACGCCGCGCCGCAGGTCGCCATGATGAACACGCTGTTCCTGCGTGAGCACAACCGCCTCGCCGCGATGCTGCAGCGCCGCCACGCCGATTGGGACGACGAGCGGGTTTTCCAGATCGCCCGCAACATCGTCATCGTCATGTTCATCAAGATCGTCGTCGAGGATTATATCAATCATATCAACACGTCGGACTTCGAGCTGCGCGCCGACCCGGCGGTTGCCTGGCACGCCAATTGGAACCGGCCGAACTGGATGACGGTCGAATTCAGCCTGCTCTATCGCTGGCATTCGCTGGTGCCACAGCAGGTCGTCTGGGGCGGTCTGGCGTGCGACGGCAAGACGATGCTGCTCGACAACCGCCGGCTGCTGGCGGCGGGGCTCGCCGATGTCTTCGTCAATGTCGCCGGCAATGGCGCCGCCGCCATCGGCCTCAGGAACTCCGCCGATTTCCTGTTCGGTGCCGAGCAGCACGCCGTCGAGCAGGCGCGGATCAACAATGTCGCGACCTAAAACGACTATCGCACCGCGCTGGGCCTCGACCCGGCGACGAGCTTCGCCGCGATCACCGGCAGCGACGCCGACGATCTCGACGCTGCCGAGGCGGCCCGCCGTCGCGGCCTCGCTGCCGAACTCGAGGAACTGTACGGCGAGCCCGAGAATGTCGAATTCTACCCCGGGCTGTTTGCCGAGCCCTGCACCACCAACGGTCCGTTGCCCGAACTGATCATGGCGATGGTGGCGATGGACGCCTTTTCGCAGGCGCTGACCAACCCGCTCTTGAGCGAGCATGTCTGGGGCAATGACGACAACCGCCGTCTGGCCTTCACCGACGAGGGCCTCGCCGAGATCGAGAACACCCAGCGGCTGCGCGAGGTTCTCGAACGCAATTCGGCCGGCCTTGGCGATCGCTTCGTCGGGATGACGCGGCCGGACTGGCAACGCACCTAGGCCGGTGCCACCGCGCCGCCCACTGTTGCGGCTTCCCGGCGCAGGGGCTTTGTGCAACCTTGCCGCCTCCGTAGGCGCGCGATCGGAACTGGGGCCGATCGCGGCGCGGCAGCGAGGGGGCATGGCGATGGGCAGGGGCGGTCTGTTGAAATTGGCGTCGGCGGCGGCACTGGCCTGGGCCGCGGCGGCGTCGGCCGCGGACCGGCCAGCGGTCGATGTCCTGATCCGCGGCGGCACCATTTATGACGGCGGCGAGAGCCAGCAACCCTATGTCGGCGATGTCGCCATCCGCGGCGACCGTATCGTCTTCGTCGGCCCACGCGCCGATGTCGTCGCGGCGCGCACCGTCGATGCCACCGGCATGATCGTCGCGCCGGGGTTCATCGACCCGCACACCCATGCCAATCATTTCCTCGAATCCGCCGATCCGCGGCAGCGGCGGGCGCCGGCATGGCTCGCCCAGGGCGTCACCACGGTGTTCATCGGCGTCGATGGCAATGGCGCGCCGGAAATCGCCGAGACCTTTGCCAAGCTTCGCCAGCAGGGCGTCGGCGTCAACGTCGCCTCCTATGTCGGCTTCGGGGCGATCCGGCCGCGGCTGATCGGCCAGGTCAACCGCGCGCCGACGGACGCCGAACTGGCGTCGGAAAAGGCGCTTGTCGCCAAGGCGATGTGCGAAGGCGCGCTCGGCCTGTCGACCGGGCTGTTCTATGTGCCGCAAAGCTATGCCAAGACCGACGAAGTCGTCGAACTGGCGAAGGAAGCTGGCAAACGCGGCGGCGTCTATGACACCCACGCCCGCGACTATTCGGACTTCACCGTCGGCATGATGACCTCCTATCGCGAGGCGCTCGACATCGGCCGCCAGGCCGGGCTGCCGGTGCATCTGAGCCATATCAAGACGCTGGGCCCCGGCGTCTGGGGGCGTTCGGTCGAGGTCATCGCGTTGGTCGACGCGGCGCGCGCCGCGGGCCAGACGGTCACCGCCAGCCAATATCCCTATACCGGCAATGGCACGAGCATTTCGGCGATGTTCCTGCCGAACTGGGCGCTCGACGGCGGCCGCGAGGCGCTGTTGAAGCGCCTCGACGATCCGGCGACGCTCGCCCGCATCAAGGCCGAAATGACCGCCAATCTCGAACGCACCGGCGGGCCGCAGAATTTCCTCTTCCGCGGCCGCGGCGAGGCCTGGTCGGGCAAATATCTCGACGCCGTCGCCAAGGAATGGGGCGTGTCGCCGATCGATGCGGCGCTGCGCATCGTCCGCGAGGGGCGCGGCCAGTCGATGATCGGCTTCGTGATGAGCCCGGTCGATATCGCCAACTTCATGAAAGCGCCCTGGACCCTGACCGATTCCGACGGCGGCGAGGGCCATCCCCGCGAATATGGCACTTTTCCTCTGAAATATCAGGACTATGTCGTCAATAAAAAGGTCATCGATCTGGGCTTCTTCATCCGCAATTCGTCGGGGCGGACTGCCGATACTTTCGGGATCAAGGAGCGTGGGTATCTCAAGTCAGGCTATTTCGCCGATGTCGTCGTCTTCGACCCGGCGCGCTATGCGCCGAAGAACGACTTCACCCGTCCCGATGTGCTTGCTGAGGGCGTCGTCGAGCTGTTGGTCAACGGCAAGGCGGCGATCGCGGCCGGAACAATGACCGTCACGCTGGCGGGCCTGCCGCTACCGCATATCCCCCCATCCGGAAGCTGCCCGGCGGGGTAACCGACCGGCGCGGCGTGGCTGCCCCGGGGCTCAAAGCCATCGCGATCGACGCAAAGCCTGAGTGGCGTTGCAAAAAGCCGAAGTATCGGCAAGGCGTTCAGCAGGCACACACGGGCGGGCGCGAATGGCGGCGATGGCAGGCAGCACTGACGCAGCGGTGCGCGTGGCGCAGGCGCATGCGGCGCGCGCCGGACCATTGCTTGCGGCAGGGGATCGTGCCGGGGCGGCCGCTGCCTATCGCGCCGCGGCGGCGGCCCAGCCCGACAGCCTGTTCGGCCATCTCTGCAAGGCGCGGGCCTTGATCGTCGACGGCCGCGCCGCCGAGGTCGAGCCATGGCTGCGGCGGACGCTCAAGCGCTTTCCCGCCAGCGGGGCGGCGGCGGGCATGCTGGGCACCGCGCTCGCCGAATCCGGGCGGATTGCCGAAGCACGGCGCTGGTTCGAGGCGGCGGTCGCGCGCGACCCGGCGCAGCTCGCCTATTGGTATGATATCGCCCGGGCCCGGCGCTTCGGCAACGGCGATATGGCGGCCGGCGCGGCGCTCGATGCGGCGCTGGCCCGGCCGGGTCTGACGCTGCGCCAGCAGGTGGCGCTGCATCTGGCGCGCGGCAAATATAATGACGACCGCGACGACTGTGCCGCCGCGGCGGCCGACTGGACCCAGGCCGCGGCGATCGGCAACGCCGCGCTGCCCTATGACCGTGCGCTGGTGGCGGCGCAGGTCGATGCGGCGATCGCCGCTTTCACGCCGGAATTTCTGGCGGCGCCGGCGCCGGCGGCGAACGCTACCGACCTGCCGCTGCTGATCGTCGGCCGGCCGCGTTCGGGAACGACGCTTGTCGAGCAGATGCTGACCAATCATCCGGCCATCGGCGGCGCCGGCGAACTCGATCACTGGGTCATCGCCTGCCGAGGCTTCGCCTTGCAGCCGCTGGCGACCGACTGGCCGGCGCTTGCCGCCACCCTGGACAGCGGCTGGCTGCCGGCCTTGCGCGCCGCTGCCGGGCGCAAGGCCGTCCGCGCCATCGACAAGCTGCCGATGAACAGCCACTGGCTCGGTTTCGTTCACCACCTTTACCCGGGCGCGCGGATCATCCATTGCCGCCGCGATCCGCGTGACACGGCATTGTCGATCATGGCGACCTATTTCGGGCGATCGCCGGGGTTTCCGGCGCGGCTCGACGATCTTGCCGGCCATATCGCCGAGCACGATCGGTTGATGGCGCATTGGCGCCGTGTGCTGCCCGCCACGGCGTTCCGCGAGATCGAGTATGAAAGGCTGGTCGCCGACCCCGAGCCCGTGCTGCGCGCGGCGCTGGCATTTGCCGGCGTCGATTGGGATCCGCGCTGTCTGAAGCCCGAAAGCAACCGCGCCGCGATCCGGACGGCGAGCAAATATCAGGCACGCCGCGCGGTCGACGGTGGTTCGGTGGGGCGCTGGCGGCGCTATGCAACCCTGCTGCCGGAGCTTGCCGGAATCGGCGCGGGCAGCAGCGGGCAATGAAAAGGCGCCGCGCGGTTTCCCGCGCGGCGCCCGTTCCGTCGATGAGGTGAATTAGGCGACGACCGTCAGGCAATGGCGGTGCGGCGGCGGCGGGCGGCGGCGCCGACCAGGCCGAAGCCGGCGATCAGCATCGTCCAGGTGGTCGGCTCGGGAACCTCGCCCGTGACCGTGACGCCGTCGAGCACCGCGCCGGGGGCCAAGCCATCATCGCCAATGTTTCGCGCCGCGAGCGTCAGCGTGTAGAGACCGGCAGTGGGGGCGGTGAAGTTGAAGCTCTGCCAGCCGCTGTTGCCGTAGTTGCCGACCGAGCTGACGTTGGCGCTGAACAACGTCGTGTTGTTGACCGAGAGGAAGCCTTCATCGTTGAACGGCAGGTAGTCATTGGCCTGGAAGCCGACAAAACCGGCGATTGTGCCACCGGCCGAGAGGTTGAAGGTCCGCGACAGGGTGTAGAGGACGTCCTCGTCTCCACCCACAACGACGCCGAGGAAGCTGCCTTCGATCGGGGCGAAGGCGCCATAGCCGGTGACGGCAGAGGCGTTCGACGCCGTCCAGCCGGTCGTGTCGCCGGTTTCGAAGCCGTTGTTTACGGCGAACGCCGGCGACGCGAGCAGCGTGGCGGGGGTGAGTGCAAGAAGCGTGCGCATTCAGGATCCCCCTTCAATCTGGTAAAACACCGTCAAACTTTACGCATGACTCGTGCCAATATGTAAAAACAAGACCTTAACGTAGAAAGCCCGTAACGATTGTAAAGCCTCGCTAACAATTCCTGGGTGGCGCGTGATGATGTCTGGTCGGCGCACCCCCCCCATTTGGGGGTATGCGGCCAGCGTCGCTGCGGCCTTTCACGCCGCGGACAATGGGCGCGCCGATCGCGTCGAAACCGCCTCGATCGAGGCCGCCACCGCGCCAGGGCCGCCGGCGACCGACCGCGGCGCGACGCCCCACCATATTGCTGCCGCTTGACACATATAAAGATGTCTTTATGTCCTGACGCGTGGACCGCCTGCTGACCATTTTGCGTGCGCTTGCCGACCCCAGCCGGGTTCGCATCCTGCTGCTTGTTCGCCGCCTCGAACTCGCGGTTGGCGAGATTGCCGCGGTGCTCGGCCAGAGCCAGCCGCGGGTGTCGCGCCACATCAAGATCCTCGCCGACGCCGGGCTGGTCGCGCGCGCCAAGGAAGGCGCCTGGGTGTTCGTGCGCCTCGGCGACTCCGGTCTGACGGCGCCGCTGCTCGCGGCGATCGACGCGCTGGCAGGGGACGCCGGCGATGCCGATCGCGCGCGGCTCGCCGATGTCCGCGCCGAACGCGCCGCGGCTGCCGATGCCTGGTTCGCCGCCCACGCCGGCGAATGGGATCGCGAACGCTCGCTGCACACCAATGAGGCCGAGGTCGAGGCGGCGATCGTCGCGGCGCTAGATGCCGAGGGGGAGGGGCGGCCGCTCGGCCGGCTGGTCGATGTCGGCACCGGCACCGGGCGGATGATCGAACTGCTCGGCGCCCGTGCGGCGTCGGCGCTGGGGCTCGACCGCAGCGCCGAAATGCTTCGTCTCGCCCGCAGCCGCATCGAGGCGCGCGGGCTGGCGCATGCCGAGGTTCGGCACGGCGACATGTATGCGCTGCCGCGACCTGACGCCAGCGTCGATACCGTCGTCCTCCATCAGGTGCTGCACTTCGCCGACGATCCCGCCGCCGTGGTCGCCGAGGCGGCGCGGGTGCTGGCGCCGGGCGGCCGGCTGCTGATCGTCGACCTGATGCCGCATGATCGCGAGGCGCTGCGCGGCGAGCGGCGGCATGTGCGGCTTGGCTTCGCCGACGCGCAGATCTGCGACTGGCTGGCGGCGGCGGGGCTTTCGGGCCGCGTTGCGGCGCAATTGCCGGCGCCCGATGGGCTCGGCGTGTCGTTGTGGCTCGGCGAGCTCGCGGCTTTACAGGAAAGACAGGCGGCATGACGCTTTCGCTCCCCCAGATGGCCGAGGCGGCGCGCGCGCTGAATGGCCCGTTGTTCGCCGATCTGCCCGGCGACATCGCCGTCAGCTTCGAATTCTTCCCGCCCAAGAGCGAGGCGATGGAAACGACTTTGTGGGAGTCGGTCGAAACCCTGGCGCCGCTGGCGCCGCGCTTCGTCTCGGTGACCTATGGCGCCGGCGGGTCGACGCGCGAGCGCACCCACGCCACCGTCGCGCGCATCGCCCGCGAGACGAGCATCCCGGCGGCGGCGCATCTGACCTGCGTCGACGCCAGCCGCGACGCGATCGCCGCCATCGCCCGCGACTATTGGGCCGCCGGCGTCCGCCACATCGTCGCGCTGCGCGGCGACCCGCCGACCAAGGACCGGCGCTTCGAGGCGCGCGCCGATGGCTATGCCGATGCGACGGCGCTGGTGGCGGGCCTGCGCGCGGTGGCGCCCTTCGAGATTTCGGTCAGCGCCTACCCCGAATGCCATCCCGAGGCGTCATGCCTCGACGACGATATCGACAATCTCCGCCGCAAGCTCGACGCCGGCGCGACGCGGGCGATCACGCAATTCTTCTTCGAGCCCGAGACCTTCTTCCGCTTCCGCGACGCCGCGGCGGCGCGCGGCGTCGGTGCCGAGATCGTGCCGGGCATCCTGCCGGTCAGCAATTTCGCCAATCTGCTGCGCATGGCAGGGCCGTGCGGCACCGCCGTGCCCGGCTGGATGGCGACGCTGTTCCAGGGCCTCGACGACAAGCCGGCGGCGCGCCAGCTGGTCGCGGCGACGGTGGCGGCCGAGATGTGCCGGCGGCTCTATGCCGGCGGCGTACGGCATTTCCATTTCTACACGCTCAATCGCGCTGAGTTGGCCTATGCGATCTGCCATCTGCTTGGCGTGCGGCCGCAAGTGGCCGCGATGGAGGTCGCGGCGTGAGAGCGTGCCTCGACTGCGCTCGGCATGAGCGAGTTCAGTTTCGCACGCTTGGACTGAGGGCCGCAGCAACCCGCCGTCACTTTTGCACCACCCCAGCCCGCTCATGCCGAGCGCAGTCGAGGCACGCCCCGGCCGCACATCGCAACGGAAAACAATCATGACCATCGCCGAAACCCTGCGCGCCGAAGCCGGCAAGCGCATCCTCGTCAAGGACGGGCCCTATGGCACCGCCATCCAGAAGCTCGGGCTGCAGGAGGCCGATTACCGCGGCGACCTGACCGTCAGCCACGACCAGAAGGGCAACAACGACCTTCTGAACCTGACGCGGCCGGCCGCCATCGCGACGATCTGCGACGCTTATGTGGCCGCCGGCGCCGATGTGCTGGCGACGAACACCTTCAACGCCAACCGCATCAGCCAGGCCGATTACGGCCTCGAGGACCGCGTCGCCGAGATCAACATCGCCGCGGCGCGCATCATCCGTGGCTGCGTCGATCGCGCCACCGCCGCCGATGGCCGCCCGCGCTTCGTCGCCGGCGCGCTGGGCCCGACCAACAAGACGCTGTCGCTGAGTCCACGGGTCTCCGACCCCGGCTATCGCGAAGTCGATTTCGATGGCGTGAAGGCCGTTTATCGCGAGCAGATCGATGCGCTCGTCGAAGGCGGCGTCGACATCATCCTCATCGAAACCGTCTTCGATACGCTCAACGCCAAGGCCGCCGCCTTCGCCGCCGCCGAGGCCGGTGATGCGCTCGGCCGCGAGCTGCCGGTGATGCTGTCGATGACGCTGACTGACCTGTCGGGCCGCAACCTCAGCGGCCACACCGTCGAGGCCTTCTGGCATTCGATCCGCCATGTGAAGCCGCTGTCGGTCGGCCTCAACTGCTCCTTCGGCGCCACTGAACTTCGCCCCCACGTCGTCGCGCTCGCCAAGGCCGCCGACACGCTGATCCAAGTCTATCCCAACGCCGGGCTCCCGAATGACCTCGGCGAATATGACGAAGCCGCCGAAACCACCGGCGGGCTGATCGGCGGCTGGGCCGATGAGGGGCTGGTCAACATCGTCGGCGGCTGCTGCGGCACGACTCCCGAACATATCGCCGCGATGGCGCGTGCCGTCGCCGGCAAGCGCCCGCGCGCGCTGCCCAGGCCGCCGGTGGCGCTGCGCCTCGCCGGCCTCGACGCCTGGAGCTTCGCGGCATGAGTGCTTCGGCCCCGCAATATGACGCCGATGTCGCCGCCGTCGCCGCACTTGCACCGCCGTCAGCGCCTGCCGTCGACGAAACCCGCGACGCCGCCGCCATCGCCCAGTTCATCAACATCGGCGAGCGCACCAACGTCACCGGCTCGGCCGCCTTCAAGAAGCTGATCATGGCGGGCGATTACGCCGCCGCGGTCGAGGTCGCGCGCGCCCAGGTCGAAAACGGCGCGCAGGTCATCGACGTCAACATGGACGAGGGCCTGCTCGACAGCGAGCACGCCATGACGACCTTCCTCAAGCTGATCGCCGCCGAGCCCGACATCGCCCGCGTGCCGGTGATGGTCGATTCGTCGAAATGGAGCGTCATCGAAGCCGGCCTCAAGTGCCTCGCCGGCAAGGGCATCGTCAATTCGATCAGCCTCAAGGAAGGCGAGGCGGCGTTCCTCGAACACGCCCGCAAGGTGCTGCGCTACGGCGCCGCCGCCGTCGTCATGGCTTTCGACGAGAAGGGCCAGGCGGATACCGCGGCGCGCAAGGTCGAGATCTGCGAGCGCGCCTATCGCACGCTCGTCGGCATCGGCTTTCCGCCCGAGGATATTATCTTCGATCCCAACATCTTCGCCGTCGCCACCGGGATCGACGAGCACAATAACTACGGCGTCGACTTCATCGAGGCCTGCGCCGAGATCCGCCGCCGCTGCCCGCACGCCCATATCTCCGGCGGCGTTTCCAACCTCAGCTTCTCCTTTCGCGGCAACGAGCCCGTCCGCCGCGCCATGCATTCGGTGTTCCTCTTCCACGCCATCCGCGCCGGCATGGACATGGGCATCGTCAACGCCGGGCAATTGGATGTCTATGACGCCATCGACCCCGAGCTGCGCGAACTGTGCGAGGATGTCGTCCTCAACCGCCGCGACGATTCGACCGACCGCCTGCTCGCCGCCGCGGCGCGCTTCAAGGGCGACGGCAAGGCCATCGAAAAGGCCACCGACGAATGGCGGCTGCTCCCCGTCGCCAAGCGCCTCGAACATGCGCTGGTCAAGGGGCTCGACGCGTTCGTTGTCGAGGATACCGAGGAAGCGCGCCTCGTCGCGCTGAACAGCAATGGCCGCCCGATCGACGTCATCGAAGGCCCGCTGATGGCCGGCATGAATGTCGTCGGCGACCTGTTCGGCGCCGGCAAGATGTTCCTGCCGCAGGTCGTCAAATCGGCGCGCGTCATGAAAAAGGCCGTCGCGCATCTGCTGCCCTATATCGAGGCCGAGAAGTCGGCAGGCTCGTCGTCGAAGGGCCGGATCATCATGGCGACGGTCAAGGGCGACGTTCACGACATCGGCAAGAACATCGTCGGCGTCGTCCTGCAGTGTAACAATTTCGAAGTCATCGACCTCGGCGTCATGGTGCCCTTCCAGACGATCCTCCAGGCGGCGAACGACCACCAGGCCGACATGATCGGGCTGTCCGGGCTGATCACGCCGTCGCTCGACGAAATGGTCACCGTCGCGTCGGAGATGCAGCGCGCTGGCATGACGATGCCGCTGCTGATCGGCGGCGCCACCACCAGCCGCGTCCACACCGCGCTGCGCATCGCGCCGGCGTACGAAGGCCCCGTCATCCACGTCCTCGACGCCAGTCGCGCTGTCGGCGTTGCCGGCACGCTCGTTTCGGATACGCTCAAAGAAGATTTGGTCGCCGCCACCGCGACCGAATATGAGGCGATCCGCGTCGCCCGCGCCGGCGGCCAGTCGGCGCTCGTCGACCTGGCGACGGCGCGCGCCAACGCCTTCGCCCCCGATTTCGCCGCCCACCCGCCGGTGCGGCCGGCGTTCACCGGGGTCCGCGCCATCGACGACGTCAGCGTCGCCGACCTCATCCCCTATATCGACTGGACGCCCTTCTTCCGCGCCTGGGAACTCGCCGGCTTCTACCCGGCAATCTTGGAGGACGAGGTCGTCGGCAGCGCCGCGACGGCATTGTTCACCGACGCCCAGGCGATGCTGGCGCAGCTGTCGGCCGAGAATTGGCTCAGCCCGCGCGGTGTTATCGGCATCTGGCCCGCCCGCCGCGATGGCGACGACGTCCTGCTTTTCGAGGGCGACAACCGCGCCGAGGTCATCGCCCGGCTGCCCTTCCTGCGCCAGCAGGTCGCCAAGCGCGAAGGCCGGCCCAATTCCTGCCTCGCCGATTTCATCGCGCCCGATGCCGATTGGCTCGGCGGGTTCGCGGTGACGGCGGGGGCGGGGATCGACGCGCACAGCGCGCGCTTCAAGGCGGCGCATGACGATTACTCCGACATCATGCTCAAGGCGCTCGCCGACCGCCTCGCCGAGGCCTTTGCCGAATATCTCCACGAGCGCGTCCGCCGCGAGCTTTGGGGCTATGAGACCGGGCCGGCGATGAGCAAGGACGAGCTGATCCGCGAGAAGTACCAGGGCATCCGCCCGGCGCCCGGCTATCCCGCTTGCCCCGAGCACAGTCTCAAGCGCCAGCTCTTCGACCTGATGGCTGCCGAGGCGCATACCGGCATCACGCTGACCGACAGCTTCGCCATGCTGCCGACCGCGGCGGTTTCGGGCTTCTACTTCGCCCATCCGCAATCGAGCTATTTCGGCGTGGCGCGCATCGGCCGCGACCAGATGGCCGATTATGCGACGCGGCGGGGCATCGATCTCGATACCGCCGAGGCGTGGTTGCGGCCCTGCCTCGACTGACGCCGCCGGCCGGCACTTTGCCTTTGCGGCGACCGCCGTTAAGCTGATCCGATGGGGACAAAGCTTTTTGCGCTGGCGCTGCTCGGCGCTTCGACCGCCGCCGCGGCGGACACCGTCTACAGCAATGCCAATGGCTATACGCTGGCGGGCGACGGCAGCCTCCAGCGCTTCGCGGCGCTTGTCGTCGGCGATGATGGCCGGGTGAAGGCAACCCTGCCGGCCGGCGCCGCGCTGCCGCGGGGGCGGCGGGTCGATCTCAAGGGGGCGACCTTGCTGCCAGGGCTGATCGACGCCCATGGCCATGTCATGAGTCTCGGCGAACGCGCGTTGGCGATCGACCTTTCGGAAACCAGGTCGCTCGCGGCGGCGCTGGCCGCGGTCAAGGCGGGCGCCGGGCAGGGCAGCTGGATCCGCGGCGGCGGCTGGAACCAGGAACGCTGGAGCCTCGGTCGCTTCCCCACCGCCGCCGAGCTTGATGCGGCAACCGGGGCGAAGCCGGCGATCCTGCGCCGCGTCGATGGCCATGCAATTTGGGTCAACAGCGCGGCCTTGAAGCTTGCCGGGGTTACTGCGGCGACTGCCGATCCCGCCGGTGGCCATATCGAGCGTGATGCCGCCGGCAATCCCTCGGGCGTGCTTGTCGACGCCGCGATGAAGTTCGTTGGCGACAAGGTGCCGGCCTTCACCCAGGCCGAAGCCGATGCGGCGCTGGCCAAGTCGCTCGAAATCATCGCCTCGGTCGGGCTGACCGGGGTGCATGACGCCGGCATCGACCCTGCCACCTGGGAACGCTACCAGCGTTTCGCCCGCGCCGGGCGGCTGACGACGCGCGTCTATGCCATGGCCTATGGGCCCGACAATCGCGCCGCCATCGCCCCGGCGGGGCCGATCCCCTGGGGCTTCGACGACCGGCTGGCGATGATGGCGATGAAGCTTCAGGCCGATGGCGCGCTCGGCAGCCGCGGCGCCTGGCTGCGCGAGCCCTATGCCGATGCGGCGACGCGCGGGCTGCCGTTTCACGAGGAAGGCAAGTTGCGGCGGATGATCCTCGATGCCTCGGCGGCGGGTTTCCAGGTCAATGCCCATGCCATCGGCGATGCCGCCAATGGCGCGGTGCTCAGCGCTTTCGCCGCGGTGCCCGATGGCCAGCGCGCCACCGCGCGCCATCGCAACGAGCACGCCCAGATCGTCGCGCCGGATGACCTGCCGCGCTTTGCCCGTCTCGGCATTATCGCCTCGATCCAGCCGACGCATGCGACCTCGGACAAGGGCATGGCCGAGGCGCGGGTCGGCGAAGCGCGGCTGGCGGGGGGCTATGCCTGGGCGAGCCTGCTGGCGTCGGGCGCGCGGCTCGCCGGCGGCAGCGACTTTCCGGTCGAACCGCCCAATCCTTTCTTCGGCCTCCACGCCGCCGTCACCCGCCAGTCGCGCGACAGCATGCCGCCGGGCGGTTGGCGCCCGGCCGAAGCGCTGACCTTGCGCCAAGCCTTCGCCGCCTTCACCACCGGCGCTGCCTGGGCGGGGCATGCCGAAACGCAGGTCGGCAGGCTCGAGCCGGGGAAATGGGCCGATTTCATCCTGGTCGACCGCGATCCCTTCGCGGTGGCGCCGGGCGATCTATGGAAGGTCGAGGTGCGCGAGACCTGGGTGGCCGGGAAACGGGTGTTCCGCCGACGCTGAGCGTCAGGCGCGGAAAGGGTTGCGGATGGTCAGGCGGCCGCTGACGACCAAGCCATCGTGCATGTCTTCAGAGTACAGGGTGTCGGCACCTGCAACAATTGCTGCGGCAACGATCAGCGCGTCATAGATGCGGAACTGGTATCGCTCGGCAAGGTCGATTCCGACCCGATGCACATCATAAGTCAACGGCACGGGTTCGCCGAAGCTTGCCGCCAACTCGTCGAGCGCGTCATGAATCTCGTGCCATGACCAACGCAGTTTGCGCCGCGCCACCAGCACGAACTCATTCAGCGACTGGACGGCAATTCGTGTGCCCTCGCGAACGAGGCTGCTGGCCACCTGTCGCTTATCACCGTCATCGATCGCGTAGATCAGAATGTTCGTATCAAGAAAGAACGTCAAAGCGGGTCGCGGTCGTCATAGAGTTCCTCGCGGTCGAAGCGATAACCCTCGGGCAAGGAAACTCGCCTTGACAGAAAGCGCTCGAGCGCCTCTTCGCGCGTCCGCTTGCGCGCAACTGCGATTTGCTCATCGTCGGCGGCGACCACCTCGAGATTGTCGCCCTCCTTTATCCCGAGGCGCCGCGCCATGTCGGCGGGGATGCGAATGGCGAGGCTGTTGCCCCATTTGGCGACCTGCATGGCGATACCTCTATGCGGATATACTTATGTTACCACGTATAGCCAAACGCTTGGTCGCGCAACCGCATTTCTTCGACACTTTGGCAATCTTCCAGCTGACAGGGAAAGATCGAGGAAGAGCCACAGAGCTGACAGACGTAATGTCGTCGCTGTCAATTCAACTTTGCCCATACCGCTACAAGCGCGTTAGCGACTGATCCCAAAGCAGTCACGGCAATAAACCAGCAGGTAGCAACCGTATACTTTTCGGCAGCGATCGCAGCGCGTTTAGATGCAAGAGCTGCGCTTGTCTGTGCAGCTAACGCTCTTCGTTCAAGCTCAAATTTAATCAGCTCGTGATTAGTGCTACCTGGCATAGGTCCAGAAAGCATCAATGCTAGATCAGCATCGGAAGCGGCTTGTAGTTGTTTTACATAACCGGTCATATAACTTGGTCACGTCACGGCTACGCCCGCGCCCCCTCGATCATCCCCACACTATTGTGGCGCAGCGCGTCGAGCACCGTCGCGACGATTGCCGGGGCGTCGAGCTTGGCTTCGGCATATTGCTTGGCCGGCGCCTCATGGTCCTGGAAGATGTCGGGCAGGCGCATGGTGCGGACCTTGAGGCCGGAATCGGTCAGGCCTTCGTCGGAAAGCCAGGTCAGCACATGCGCGCCGAAGCCGCCGATGGCGTTTTCCTCGACGGTGACCAGCACTTCGTGCGTCGCCGCCAGGTGCCGGATCATCGCGTAATCGAGCGGCTTGGCGAAGCGCAGATCGGCGACCGTCGTCGATAGCCCCTTCGATTCAAGCTCTTCGGCGGCCTTGAGGGCGTCGCCCAGGCGCGTGCCGAGCGACAGGATGGCGACCGTCTTGCCCTCGCGGACGATGCGGCCCTTGCCGATCTCCAGCCGCGTGCGGACCTCGGGAATGGCGACGCCGGTGCCCTCGCCGCGCGGGTAGCGCACGGCGATCGGCCCGCTGTCGTGCAGCGCCATGGTGTGGACCATGTCGTAAAGCTCGGCTTCGTCGGCGGCCGCCATCACCACCATGTTGGGCAGGGTGGCGAGATAGGTGACGTCGAAGGCGCCGGCATGGGTGCAGCCATCGGCGCCGACGAGGCCGGCGCGATCGATGGCGAAGCGCACCGGCAGATTCTGGATGGCGACGTCATGGACGACCTGGTCATAGGCGCGCTGCAGGAAGGTCGAATAGATGGCGCAGAAGGGCTTCATGCCCTGCGCCGCCAAGCCTGCCGCGAAGGTGACGGCGTGCTGCTCGGCAATGCCGACATCGAAGGTGCGGTCGGGGAAGGCCTTGTTGAAGCGATCGACCCCGGTGCCCGACGGCATCGCGGCGGTAATCGCGCAGATCGTCGGATCGTTCTTGGCCTCGGCGATCAGCGCGTCGCCGAAGGCGTTCTGATAGGCCGGCGCCTTGGGGGTGGCCTTCTGCTGGGCCCCCGAAATCACGTCGAACTTGACGACACCATGATATTTGTCGGCCGCTGCCTCGGCCGGCCCATAGCCCTTGCCCTTCTGGGTGATGACATGGATCAGCATCGGCCCTTCGGCGGCGTCGCGGACATTCTCGAGGATCGGGATCAAATGATCGAGGTTGTGGCCATCGATCGGGCCGACATAATAAAAGCCCAGTTCCTCGAACATCGTGCCGCCGCCCTGGGCGAAGTTGCGGGCATATTCGTCGGCCAGCTTGGCGGCCTTCTTGAGGCCCGACGGCAGCGTCTTGCGCGCCACCTGCTTGACCGTCTCGCGCAGTTCAAGGAACGACCGCGACGACAGCAGCCGGCTGAGATAGGCCGACAATGCGCCGACCGGCGGCGCGATCGACATTTCATTGTCGTTCAAGATGACGACAAGGCGGTTGCCGGCCTGGGCGGCGTTGTTCATTGCCTCATAGGCCATGCCCGCCGACATGGCGCCATCGCCGATGACGGCGATCGCCTTGCCGGGCTGGTCCTTCAGCTTGTTGGCGACGGCAAAGCCGATCGCCGCCGAGATCGACGTCGAACTGTGCGCCGCGCCGAAAGGATCATATTCGCTCTCGCTGCGCTTGGTGAAGCCGCTCAGGCCGCCCCCTTGGCGCAGCGTGCGGATGCGGTCGCGGCGGCCGGTCAGGATCTTGTGGGGATAGGCCTGATGGCCGACGTCCCAGATCAGCCGGTCGGCAGGCGTGTCGAAGACATAGTGCAGCGCGACGGTCAGCTCGATGACGCCGAGGCCGGCGCCGAGATGCCCGCCGGTGCTGCTCACCGCGTCGATCATCTCGAGGCGAAGTTCGTCGGCGAGCTGACGCAGCTTCTCGGGCGGCAGCCGGCGCAGATCGGCGGGCAGGTCGACCTGGTCGAGCAGGGGGGTGATGGGTCGCTGGGTCACGTCCGGTCCGTCGAAATGTTGTGGTTTGTTGACAGTGCTAGCCCTTCGCGGCGGCGCTGTCGATGCGGCTTGCGGCGGGCCGCCGTCAGCTTGTTGCGCACGTGGCACAACGGCCACGCACTTCGATCACCGGTTTTTCGGGGGTGAAGCCGGTGGCGCTCGCCGCCTGGCGGACGCGCGCTGCCACCTGATCGTCATCGACATGCGTCGCGCGGCCGCAGCCGTCGCAGACCAGAAAGATGCAGTCGTGCAGGCAATCGGGATGGGCGTTGGCGAGATAGGCGTTGGCGCTTTCGACGCGGATGGCGACGTTGGTGGCAACGAAAAGATCGAGGATGCGATAGACGCTGTTGGCGGCAACGCGGCGGCCCTGGGCGCTGGCGACGGCTTCGGTGACGTCATAGGCGCTTGCCGGCCGGTCGAAGCTGGCCAGTGCATCGAAGACGGCGGCGCGCATCGTTGTCCATTGCTCACCGGCGCGGGCGATGGCGCGCGCCGCCGCCGCGGTCAGTGCCGGCCCGCTGGCGAGATGATGGTCATGGTCCATGCCCGGCGTCTGTAACGCCTGGCGGGCGCGCGGCCAAGCGGCGACGCTAACCGCGCGCCGCGCGCAAATTCCACCAGTGCGCGAGCCCGAGCAGCGCGACGCCGGCGATCGACAGCGGCACTTCGGCGCTGCCATGGCCGGCAAACAGCGAGGTCGCCATCAGCGCCAGCCCCACTGCGCCGAGCAGCGCGATGCCGGCGCGGCCATGGCGGGCGACGCCGCGCCACAGCGCCACCGCGGCGAGCGGCAGCGCGATCGCCAGCCCCCAGAGATGCGCGTCATGGCCGAGCCAGTCGCCGCCAGCGGCGAAGACGGTGACGAGCAGCGAGCCCGCGAGGCAATGGACGAGGCACAGGCCGGACAAGGCCAGCGCCGACAGGTCGAGGTGGGGGCGATTGGCCATGACGCCCTGATATAATGTAACATCACGCGTGGCAAGGCCTCGGGGACGCTTGCGTGCGCGGGGCGCGGCGTGCCGCTACTTCCCCCGCGCTTTCCGATGCTCGTCCAGATCGAGCACGGCGCTCTCGTCCTCGGCCATCAGCCCCAGCCGCCGCGCGACTTCCTGATAGGCTTCGACTTCGCCGCCGAGATCGAGGCGGAAACGGTCCTTGTCGAGCTTGTCGCCCGACTTCATGTCCCACAGCCGGCAGCCATCGGGGCTGATCTCGTCGGCGAGGATGACCCGGCTGAATTCGCCGTCATAAAGCCGGCCGAATTCGAGCTTGAAGTCGACGAGCTTGATGCCGACGCCGGCGAACAGCCCGGCCATGAAATCGTTCACGCGGATCGCCATGTCGGCGATGTCGTGCATTTCTTCCTGGGTTGCCCAGCCGAAGGCGGCGATGTGCTCGTCGGTGACCATCGGGTCGTTCAGCGCATCGTCCTTGTAATAATATTCGATGATCGTGCGCGGCAGGGTGGTGCCGTCCTCCAGCCCGAAGCGCTTGGCGAGGCTGCCGGCGACGACGTTGCGGATGACGACCTCGATCGGGATAATCTCGACCTGGCGCACCAGCTGCTCGCGCATGTTCAACCGCCGGATGAAGTGCGTCGGGATGCCGATGCCGCCGAGCAGCGTGAAGAGATGCTCCGAGATGCGGTTGTTGAGCACGCCCTTGCCGCTGATCGTGCCCTTTTTCTGGGCGTTGAAGGCGGTGGCATCATCCTTGAAATACTGGATGATCGTGCCGGGTTCGGGCCCCTCGTAGAGGATCTTGGCCTTGCCCTCGTAGATCTGGCGGCGCCGCGTCATGGCTTCCTCCTGATGGCCGCCGTGGGCGGGGCGACCGGAAATGGCGAAACCCCGGCGAACCGGGGCGGGGGTTTGACATAGCGCGGCCCGGGCGGGGTTACAATGACCGCAAGGATGGCGGCCGTCGCGGCGGCGGCACAATCGCGCCGCGCCGGCGCCGCGACGCATTGAAGCGCAGGCCGCGGCGCTATATCTGCCGGACGCACACACGCCAACGGGAGCGCCCGATGACCAGCTTCAACGACCGCGAAGCCGCCTTCGAGGCGAAATTCGCCCATGATCAGGAACTGCGTTTCCGCCTCGACGCGCGCCGCGACAAGCTGCTGGGCTATTGGGCCGCCGAAAGGCTCGGCCTCGATGCGGAAGAAACCGAGGCCTATGTCAAGCAGGTCATCCTTTCGGACCTCGAGGAGGCCGGCGCCAATGACGTCGTCCGCAAGCTCGTCGGCGATCTCGCCGAAATCGGCATCGACGAGGCGGCGATCCGCGCTGCGCTCGCCGAGCAGGAAGCGATTGCGCGCCAGCAGCTGATGGAGCAGCTCTGACATGGCGATGGCCGCGGCCGATATCGAAGCCGCCATCCGCGCCGCGCTGCCCGGCGCGATCGTCGAGATCGTCGATCTTGCCGGCGACGGCGATCATTATGCCGCGACGGTGAGCGCGCCGCAATTCGCGGGGCTCAGCCGTGTCAACCAGCACAAACTCGTTTACAATGCCCTTGGCGGTCGCATGGGGGGTGAACTCCATGCGCTCAAACTGACGACCCGCGCGCCCGCTATGCCTGGCGCCGAAGGAGAAACCCGATGACCGACGCAAACGAAAAGATCGAAGGCCTCGTCAAGGGCGCCAAGGTGATGCTGTTCATGAAGGGCACGCCGCTGTTCCCGCAATGCGGCTTCTCCTCGACCGCGGTGACCATTCTCGAACGTCTCGGCGTCGAGGACTTCGGCAGCTTCGATGTGCTGTCGGACATGGACGTGCGCCAGGGCATCAAGGCCTATTCCGATTGGCCGACGATCCCGCAGCTCTATGTCGATGGCGAGTTCGTCGGCGGCTCGGACATCATGATCGAAATGTACCAGTCGGGCGAACTGGCGGCGCTGCTTGCCGACGCCGGCGTGCCCGTCGCGGCGCGCTGAGCTTGTCGTCACCACCGGCGCTCGGCGCCAGCAGCCTGTGGCAGGCGACGGTCGCGGCGCTGCGCGACGATTTTTCGACCAAGTTCGCGGTCGCGGCGCCTTTCACGCTGCTGGTGGCGATGGCGCTCGCCGTGCTCGGGCCGCCGCCGCCGACGAGTTACCTGACGTTGTCGGTGCGTGACTTCCTGGTGTTCGGCCTGGTGCCGACCGGCCTGGCGGCGATCGCGCAGCTCGCCCTATGCCGGCTGGTGGCGCGGCCGCGCGAGCTGCCGCGCGCGGCGCTGACGGCGGCGCTGCGGGTCTGGTTCGCCTGGGCGGGCGCCTTTCTGCTGTCAACCCTCGCCGTTGGCGCGGCGACGCTGGCGTTCATCGTTCCCGGCATCTGGCTGTCGGCGCGGCTGTTCCCGCTGCCGGCAGTGGCGGCGCTCGAAGGCGGCGGCAGCGTCGCGATGCTCGAGCGCAGCTGGCGGCTTACCGACGGGCACGGGGCCGCGCTGATGTGGTTCCTGGTGCTGGCGGTGCTGTTCGTCGCCGGCACGTTGCTGCTGGCATCGGTGGCGGCGACGGCGGTGCTGGCGGTGACGCAACTGCTCGGCGCGCCGGCGCTCGGCGGCTTTTTGGCGGCGCTGATCGGTGCCAGCCTCGGCACGGCGGTCAACATGGGGCAGGCGGTGGCGGCGACGATCGTCTGGCAGCGACTGCAGGGGCAGGCTTAATCCCAGCGCGCCTCGGGCGGCAGGCTCATCAGGATCGCGTCGGTGTTGCCGCCGGTCTTCAGTCCGAAGGTGGTGCCGCGGTCATAGACGAGGTTGAACTCGGCATAGAGGCCGCGATAGCGCAGCTGTTCGAGGCGCTGTTCGGGGGTGAAGGCGAGGCCCATCTTCTCGCGCACCAGCCGCGGATATGTGTCGCGGAAGGTGGCGCCAACGGCTTGCGTGAAGGCGAAATCGGCCGCCCAGTCGCCGCTGTCGAGATGATCGTAGAAGATGCCGCCGACGCCGCGATGGCGGCCACGATGGGGAATCCAGAAATATTCCTCGGCCCAGGCGCGGAACTTCTCATAATAGCCTGGGTCATGCGCGTCGCAGGTCGCCTTGTAGGCGGCGTGAAAGGCGGCGGTCTGGGCGTCGTCGGGGTGGGACGGGTTGAGGTCGCCGCCGCCGCCGAACCAGCGCTTGGTCGTCACCAGCATTCGCGTGTTCATGTGCGCCGCCGGCACATTGGGGTTGGCGGGGTGGATGACGAGGCTGATGCCGGTGGCGAAAAAGCGCGGATCGGCGTCGGCGCCGTTGATCTGCTTGGCGAATTCCGGGCTGAAGCTGCCGTGCACGGTCGAGATGTTGACGCCGGCCTTTTCGAACACCCGGCCCTTCAGCACCGACATGACACCGCCGCCGCCGTCGCCCGAAGGATCGGGGCGTTCCCAGGCGGTGCGGACGAAGCGGCCGGGCTCTCCCGGACCACCGATATCGTCCTCGATCGCTTCGAGCGCGGCGCAGATATCGTCGCGGAGTTGCCGGAACCAGCTTTGCGCCGCGGTCTGTTGGTCGTCGAGGTCAGCCATGCGCGGCTTGTGCCGCAGCCGATGCGCAATCGCCACCCCGGAATTTTGCGGACCCGCCGCCGTCGTCACCCGGCCCCCCCGCGCGCAAATGCCCCAGGAAATCGTCATTGCGCTGGCGCTTGTGACACGTATATGGCGGCCTCATCACGGCCCGGTGTTGCCGCGTGCCGAATGACATGATCATGAGAGAGGGCTGAGATGGCCAGCGAGACATCGGTCGCCGCCGATACACTGCCTCCGTCGGGCGAGCGTCGCCGCGACTTCATCTATGTCGCGACGGGCGCCTTCGCCGCCGCCGGCGCCGCCGCGGTGGTGCTGCCGCTGGTCAATCAGATGAACCCGTCGGCCGATGTGCTGGCGCTGGCGTCGATCGACCTCGATCTTTCGGCGATCCAGCCCGGCCAGGCGGTCAAGGCGTCGTGGCGCGGCAAGCCGATCTTCGCGCGCCATCTGACGCCCGCCGAAATCGATGCCGCCAAGAAGGTCGATGTCAGCACCTTGCGCGACCCGCAGACGCTCGACCAGCGCACCAAGGCCGGCAACGAGCAATGGCTGATCACGCTCGGCGTCTGCACCCATCTCGGCTGTGTGCCGCTGGGCGCCGGCGAGGGCGAAGCGCGCGGCGATTTCGGCGGCTATTTCTGCCCCTGCCACGGCTCGCACTATGATACCGCGGCGCGCGTCCGCAAGGGTCCGGCGCCGAAGAACCTCGAAGTGCCCGAGTACAAGTTCAATACCCCCACTGCTGTCACCATCGGCTGAGGAGCACGACCATGAGCTTCCCCTGGGCCAAGCACTACGAACCCAAGAGCGAATTCACCAAATTCGTCGACAGCCGCCTGCCGATCCCGCGTTTCGTCTATGACGCGCTGGGGGCGGGCTATCCGGCACCGAAGAATTTGAATTATTTCTACAACTTCGGCTTCCTCGCCGGGGTCGCGCTGATGGTGCAGATCATCACCGGCATCGTGCTGGCGATGCACTATGCCGCCAATACCGCCATCGCCTTCGACAGCGTCGAGCACATCATGCGCGACGTGAATTCGGGCTGGATGATCCGCTACATGCACGCCGTCGGCGCGTCTTTCTTCTTCGCCGTCGTCTATATCCATATCTTCCGCGGCCTCTATTACGGATCGTACAAGCCGCCGCGCGAAGTTCTGTGGATGCTCGGCCTGGTCATCTTCCTGCTGATGATGGCTACCGCCTTCATGGGCTATGTCCTCGTCTGGGGCCAGATGAGCTTCTGGGGCGCCACCGTCATCACCGGGCTGTTCTCGGCGATCCCAGTCGTCGGCCCGGCGATCCAGACCTGGCTCCTGGGCGGCTTCTCGCCCGACAATGCGACGCTCAACCGCTTCTTCTCGCTGCACTTCCTGCTGCCGTTCGTGACGCTCGGCGTCATCGTCCTGCACGTCTGGGCGCTGCACATCCCGGGGTCGAACAACCCGACGGGCGTCGATGTGAAGGGTCCGCAGGATACCGTGCCCTTCCACCCCTATTACACCGCCAAGGATTTCTTCGGCCTCGGCGTCTACCTCACCCTGTTCGCGGTGGTGGTGTTCTTCGCCCCCAACATGCTCGGCGAAGTCGACAACTATATCCCGGCCAATCCGCTTTCGACGCCGGCACTGATCGTTCCGGAATGGTATTTCTGGCCCTTCTACGCGATCCTGCGCTCGTTCACCGTCGATTTCCTGTTCATCCCGGCCAAGCTGCTCGGCGTGATCGGCATGTTCGCGTCGATCCTGCTGCTGTTCTTCCTGCCCTGGCTCGATACCTCGCCGGTGCGGTCGAACAATTATCGCCCGTGGAGCCGGATCCTGTTCTGGGTCTTCGTCGTCGATGTGATCATCCTCGGCGTCTGCGGCGGCAAGCACGCCGCCGAGCCCTGGATCATCATCAGCCAGCTCGCGTCGGTCTATTATTTCGCGCACTTCCTCATCATCCTGCCGATTGTCAGCCGCATCGAAAAGACGCTGCCGCTGCCGAACTCGATCGCCGAAGCCGTGCTTGCCAAGTACAACAAGGCGTCGTCGCCCGGCCTGGCAGGCTCGCCCGGCGTCCAGCCGGCCGAATAAGGACAAAGAGATGATCCGTCTTGGCGCGCTCGGCGCAGGCCTGTTCTTCGTTCTCGCCCTGATGCTCGGCGTCGTGCAGCCGCGCGACGCGGTGGCGCCCGATCCGGTCGAGGAACACCACAAGCACCCGCAGAAGGTCGAATGGTCGTTCAACGGTCCCGGCAATCTCGGGATCTTCGGCACCTTCGATCGCGCCCAGCTGCAGCGCGGCTTCCAGGTTTACAAGGAAGTCTGCTCGGCGTGCCATTCGATCAACCGCGTCGCCTTCCGCGATCTCGCGGCGATCGGCTTCTCGCCGGCCGAGATCAAGGCGCTGGCGGCGCAGTATGAAGTCGCGTCGATCGACGACAAGACCGGCGAGGCCGCCACCCGCAAGGCGACGCCGGCCGACAAATTCCCGCTGATCTACCCCAATGAAGCCGCGGCACGCGCGGCGCAGAATGGCGCGCTGCCACCCGATCTGTCGCTGATCACCAAGGCGCGTGAGGATGGCACCAACTATGTCCATTCGCTGCTGACCGGCTATGACGAGGCGCCGCCCAAGGGCTGGACCGTTCTCGACGGGCTTTATTACAATCCCTACTTCGCCTCGCTCAACATCAAGATGCCGCCGCCGCTCGCCGCCGACGACCAGGTCACCTATGCCGATGGCACCAAGGCGACGCGTGACCAGATGGCCAAGGACGTCGCGGTGTTCCTGACCTGGACCGCCGAACCCAAGCTCGAAGCGCGCAAGGAGACCGGCGTTGCCGCGGTGATCTTCCTGCTCATCCTGACCCTGCTCGGCTATCTCAGCTATCGCCGCGTCTGGGCCGATGTGAAGGGGCCGAAGGCGGTCGCCGCCGAATAGGCGCCACGAAGTTCATCACGATCGGGGGGCGGCCAGGGATGGTCGCCCCCTTTGCGTTGGGCTAGGCAGGGTCGGTAATCCGCAACCCGGGGGCTTCGCTTGCACGACGATCCAAACGCCGACTTACGTGCGCTGATCCGCACCATTGCCGATTATCCCAAGCCGGGAATCCAGTTCCGCGACATCACCACCCTGCTGCTCGACGGCCCCGGCCTCGTCGCGACGATCGAGCGGCTGGCCGCGGCGGTGACGACGCCCCCCGACCTGATCGCCGGCATCGAGGCGCGCGGCTTCATCTTCGGCGCGGCGCTGGCGCAGCGCCTCGGCTGCGGGCTGCTGCTGCTGCGCAAGCAGAACAAGCTGCCGGGAGTCGTCACGGGGGTGAATTATGCCCTCGAATATGGCCATGACCGCATCGAGATGCACGCCGATGCCGTGGTGCCGGGGCAGAAGGTGGCGCTGGTCGACGATCTGATCGCCACGGGCGGCACGGCGCTTGCCGGGATCGAGCTGCTGCGCTCGGCGGGGGCGATCGTCACCCAGGCGCTGTTCGTCATCGACCTGCCCGATCTTGGCGGCGCGGCCCGGCTGCGCGGCGCGGGGGTCGCGGTGGCGAGCCTGGTGGATTTCGAGGGCGATTGAGGGGTGGGGGGCCGGAAGAGTCGCGACCTGGTGCAAGGCACGACACCCCCTCTCCCGC
>LJHX01000109.1 GCA_001295935.1 alpha proteobacterium AAP81b | reverse complement strand
CCCGCCGCGATGTCGCGCTGGTCGCCGCCGCCGAGGCCAGCCGCGACGCCCGCGCGCTCAGTGTCGAAGTCGCGCTGCCGCCGGCGCCGGCCGATGCCGCGGCGCGGCGCTGCGACATCGGCCGCCTCGCCGAGGTACGCTTCCCGCGCTGGCCGGGCTAGGCGCATGCTGCCACCGCTCGATACGGCGCCGCTGGCGCTGGTGCTGACGCCGATCCTGCTCGTCGCCGCCGGGCTGGTCGCAGCGCCGCTGCTGCCGCGCGAGCGGACCTGGGCGCGGGCGGCGATCGTCGCCGGGGTGGCAATCGTCGTCGCCGCCTATCTGCGCTGGCGCCTCGCCGAAACGATTCCCTGGAACGCCGCCGCGCCGGCGCTGGCCTTCGCGCTGACCTGCCTCGCCATCGAACTGTTCGGGCTGTTCGATTCGGCGATCCTGTTCGCCGCGCTGGTGCGCCATCGCAACCGTAGCGGCGAGGCCGACGCCGGCGAAGCGCGCCTCAAGGCAATGCCCCGCGACCAATGGCCGGCGGTCGATCTGCTCATCGCCACCTACAATGAACCGATCGAGGTGCTCGAAAAGACCATCGTCGGCGCGCTGGCGCTCGATTGGCCGAACCTCAACGTCTGGGTCGCCGACGACGGCCGCCGCGCCTGGCTGCGCGATTATTGCCTCGCCAAAGGCGCCGGCTACATCACCCGCCCCGACAATCTCGACGCCAAGGCCGGCAACATCAACCATGCGCTCGGCGTCACCGAGGCGCCCTATGTTGCCGTCTTCGACGCCGATTTCGTGCCGCAGCGCCAGTTCCTGACGCGCACCATGGGCTTTTTCGACGATCCCAGGATCGGCATCGTCCAGATCCCGCATAGTTTCTACAATCACGATCCGCTGCAGGCCAATCTGGCGCTGCGCGACGCCATCCCCGACGACCAGCGCTTCTTCTTCGAAGCCATCATGCCCGGCCGCGACGGCTGGGACGCCAGTTTCTGCTGCGGATCGAACAGCGTCACCCGCCGCGCGGCGTTCGAGGCGGCGGGCGGCGGCCTGCCGACGGGATCGATCACCGAGGACATGCTGCTGACGCTCGCCCTGCTCCGCCAGGGCTATATCACCCGCTACCTCAACGAGCCTTTGGCCTTCGGCCTGGCCCCCGAGAGTCTGGCCGCCTTCTTCGTCCAGCGCGCCCGCTGGGCGCAGGGGGCGATGCAGATCCTGTTCCTCGAAACCGGCCCGCTCGGCCCCGGCCTCCGCCTGCGCCATCGGCTGTTCTTCCTGCCGACCGCCTGGGCGAGCCAATGCCTGATGCTTCTGATGTCGCTGCTGGCGCCGCTGGTTTTCCTGTTCTTCGACGTGCCGCCGCTGATCGGCGTCACCCCGCAAAGCGCGCTCTTCTACCTGGTGCCAATGGTGCTGGCGCAGGTCGGCGGGATCGTCGCGCTGGGCGGCGGGCGCTATTATCCGATCGCCGCGCAAGTGCTCGGCACCTTCCAGAGCTTTCGCCTGCTGCCGGTGATCGTCAAGACGCTGTGGCAGCCGCACGGCCATGCCTTCAAGGTAACCCCCAAGGGGTCGGACGCGGCGGGCGGCGGCTATGAGCGCCCGATCTTCCTGGCGACGACGGGCCTGATGCTGGCGACCTTCGTGGGGCTGATCGTCAACGCGCTGCCCGATTGGCGGATCGTCGAACAGGGCGCGCTGGTGCCGATGGTCGCCTTCTGGTGCGGCATCAACATCATCGTGCTGTTCCTCGCCGCGATGCTCTGCCTCGGCCGCCCGGCGCTGCGCGCCGAAGAGCGCTTTGCCTATGCCGAGCAGGTCGCGGTCTGGGTGCCGGGCGAGGCGCTGGCGCGCACTGCCCCCGGCATCGACCTGTCGGTTTCGGGGATCGCGCTCGCCGCGGGCGGCTTCAGCGCCGGCACCAAGGTGCGCGTTCGCCTGCCCGGCATCGGCACGCTGCCCGGAACGGTGGCACGCAGCCGGGCGGGGCTGACCGGGATCGCCTTCGACCCCGCCGACAGCGCCGCGCGCGACCGGCTGATCGTCCGTCTCTTCGCGCGCGGCGCCAGCGCGATCACCACGCGGCCGCCCCTGTGGCAGGCGACGCGGGCGATGCTGGCGCGCATCTGGAGCGCCGACATGCACGCGGCGACGTCGCCGCCGGGCGCGGCCGCCGCGCCGGAAGTGCGGCTGGCCAAGGTGACGCTGGTGCTGGCGCCAGACGGCACCAATCAGGCGCGGCAGCGCGCCGCCAGCGGCTGACGGCGTCAGCGGGGCGCAACGCGGCAATTCCCTCGCGTCGCAGCGCGGGTTACACGCGGTGCCATGTGGGACTTCTGGATCGATCGCGGCGGCACCTTCACCGATATCGTCGCGCGGCGCCCCGACGGCGCGCTGGTGACGGCGAAGCTGCTCAGCCACGATCCAGCGCACTATGCCGACGCCGCCGCCGAGGGCATCCGCCGGCTGCGGGGCAGCGATCCGGCGCCGATCGCCGCGGTGCGGATGGGGACGACGGTCGCCACCAACGCCCTGCTCGAGCGCAAGGGGGCGCCGGTGCTGCTGGCGATCACCGCGGGCCACGAGGACGCGCTGACCATCGGCCACCAGGCGCGGCCCGACATCTTTGCGCTGAACATCGTCAAGCCGGCGCCGCTGCATTCGGCGACCATGGCGGTGCACGAGCGCGTCACCGCCGCGGGCGAAGTGCTGGCGCCGCTCGACGAGGCGCGGGCGGCGGCCGATCTCGCGGCGTGGCGGGCGAGGGGTTTCGATGCCATCGCCATCGTGCTGATGCATGGCTGGGCACATTCGGCGCATGAGCTGCGCCTGGCCGAACTGGCGCGCGCCGCGGGCTTCGGCGAGGTCGTCACCAGCCACCAGGTCGGCGCCGTCATCAAGCTGGTGCCCCGCGGCCAGACCGCCGTCATCGACGCCTATCTGTCGCCGCCGCTGCGCCATTATGTCGATACCGTCGCTGCCGGGGTCGACACGCCGCGCCTGCTGTTCATGCAGTCGAACGGCGGCCTGGCCGAGGCGCGCCACTTCCGCGGCCGTGACGCAATCCTGTCGGGGCCGGCGGGCGGCATCGTCGGCATGGCGGCGACCGGCGCGGAGGCGGGTTACACAAGGCTGATCGGCTTCGACATGGGCGGCACCTCGACCGATGTCTCGCATTATGACGGCGCGTTCGAGCGCCAGGCCGAAGCGATCGTCGCCGGGGTGCCGGTGCGGGTGCCGATGCTGCGGATCGACACGGTGGCGGCGGGCGGCGGCAGCATCGTCCGCTTCGACGGCGCGCGGCTTCGCGTCGGCCCGGAAAGCGCCGGCGCCCGGCCAGGGCCGGCGGCGTATCGCAATGGCGGCCCGCTGACGGTGACCGACTGCAATGTGCTGCTCGGCGTCCTCCAGCCCGATTTCTTCCCGGCGCTGTTCGGGCCGGTGGGCGATGCGCCGCTCGATGTCGAAGCGGTGCGCGCCGGATTCGCCGAGCTTGCCGCGGCGATGGGCACTACCCCCGAAGCCGCGGCGCTCGGCGCGCGCGCCATCGCCGTCGATACGATGGCGGGCGCGATCAAGCGCATCTCGATCGCCCGCGGCCATGACGTCGGCGATTACACCCTCGCCTGCTTCGGCGGCGCCGGTGGCCAGCACGCCTGCCTCGTCGCCGAGGCTCTCGGCATGCGGCGGGTGATGGTGCACCCGCTCGCCGGGGTGCTGTCCGCCTATGGCATCGGCATGGCCGACGTCCGCGTGCTGCGCGAGGCGACCCTTGGCCTGCCGCTGACCGCCGAGGCCGGCGAAGCCATCGCCGCCCGCGCCGAGACGCTTGCCGCCGAAGCCCGCGCCGCGCTGGCGGCGCAGGGTCTGGCCTTCGACCGCGTCGAAACCGAAGCCCGCGCCCGCGTCCGCTACGCCGGCTCCGACACGCCGCTCGAACTGCCGCTCGCCGACCCGGCAACGCTCGCCGCCGCCTTCACTGCCGAACAGGCGCGCCGCTTCGGCTTCACCATCGCCGACCCCGACCTCATCCTCGACAGCCTCGCCGTCGAGGCCGTGGGGCGCACAACTCCCCTCCCGCTCGCGGGAGGGGTCGGGGG
>LJHX01000108.1 GCA_001295935.1 alpha proteobacterium AAP81b | reverse complement strand
CTGGAGCGACTGCGCCGGCTTGAGGCTGGCCGCGGCGATCAGCACCATGAGGAAAATCGCCGCGAGCCCGGTCAGCCCGAGCCGCACGCGCTGGCCGACACCGCCGAGACGATCCGCCACCGACGTATCGATCCGGCGACGGGTCGACCCGCGCAAATTCGCCTGTCTGTCCGGCCTGCCAACCAAGGCATTGCCTCGGCCTGTTGTGCCCAGCGCCATCGACCCTCGCTTCACCGTTTCACACCGCCGGATCGTTACCGGGGCGTTGGCGCCACAGGTCGGAAATTTCCAACCCTCGACCACCAGAACGTACGCGTTACCGATTGACTATAGGGAACCGCCGACACTCTGTCGAGGTGTGGCGCCGCGGCGCCCGCCGTCGGCCTCAAGCGAGCGGCGGCAGCCCCCTGGCGGCGAGCCAGTCGGGGTTCCAGATCGTCGACAGGTAGCGCAGCCCCGAATCGCACAGGATGGTGACGACGGTGCTGCCGGGCCCGAGGTCGCGCGCCAGGCGGACGGCGCCGGCGACATTGATCCCCGACGACAGGCCGAGGCACAGCCCTTCCTCGGCATTCAGCCGCCGCACCCATTCAAGGCCTTCGAGGTCGCCGATGCGATATTGGCGATCGACGGCAAGGCCTTCGAGGTTGGCGGTGATGCGGCTCTGGCCGATGCCTTCCGAAACGCTCGAGCCTTCCGCCTTCAGCTCGCCATGGTCGAACCAATTGTAGAGCGCGGCTCCGTACGGGTCGGTCAGCGCGATCGCCACTTGCGGTCGCTCGGCGCGCAGGCCCAGCGCCACCCCGGCAAGCGTGCCGCCGGTACCGCAGGCGCAGGTGAAGCCGTCGATGGCCCCGCCCGTCTGATCGAGGATCTCGCGCGCCGTCGTCTGGATATGGACCATGCGATTGGCGACATTGTCGAACTGATTGGCCCAGATGGCGCTCGGCGTTTCCTCGGCGAGGCGGCGCGAGACATGGACATAATGGCAGGCGCTCGAATAGGGCGCCGCCGGCACCAGCATCAGTTGGGCGCCGAGGGCGCGCAGCGTGTCCTGCTTCTCGCGGCTCTGCGTCTCGGGCATGACGATCAGCGTGCGATAGCCGCGCGCCGCGCCGACGACGGTGAGGCCGATGCCGGTGTTGCCGGCGGTGCCTTCGACGATCGTGCCGCCCGGTTGCAGCAGCCCCCGCGCCTCGGCATCGAGGATGATGCCGAGCGCGGTGCGATCCTTGACCGAACCGCCGGGGTTGAGGAATTCGGCCTTGCCATAGATGGCGGCGCCGGCGGCGGCGCTCGGCCCCTTGAGGTGGAGCAGCGGCGTGTTGCCGATCAGCGCGATGATGTCGGGGACGGCCTTCATGCACCGGCTTTGCCGCCAGACGCCGCGCGCCGCAAGCAAGCTCTGGTTGGGCGGCGGCAATCGCGGCTAGCCGACGGGCGGCGCCGGGCTATAGGGTCGGCGCATGGTCGCCGCGTCCCGCCTGTTGCCCCTCCTCGGCCTGCTTGCCGGTTGCGGCGATGCCCCAGACGCCAGCCGGCTGCGCGTCGTCGTCACCGGGGCGGAGACGAGCCTGGCGGCGGCGCTCGAAGCCGAGGCCACCCAGCCGACACTGGTGACGCGGGACAGCACCGGCGGCATCGTCGCCGCGCTGGCGACGAGCTGGCGCTTCGTCGACGACGGCCGCGGGTTGATCCTGCGACTGCGGCCGGTGCGCTGGGCCGATGGCAAGCCGCTGGTGGCGCGCGATGTCGTCGCGGCGCTGCGCCGTGCCGCGCGCCGCCGCGACCCGGCGCTGCTCGCCAGCGGCATTGCGCTCGGCGGGCGCGGCGCCACCATGGGCGCGCGCGCGCCGATCGACCGCGTCGTCGAGCTTCGCCTCGC
>LJHX01000107.1 GCA_001295935.1 alpha proteobacterium AAP81b | reverse complement strand
GGCACGGGCACGCCACTTCCCACCCCCAGCCCCTCCCGCAAGCGGGAGGGGAGTTTGAGGCCTTATGCGCATCCTGGTCACCAACGACGACGGCATCGCCGCCCCCGGCCTCGTTACCCTCGAAGCCATCGCCGCGGCGCTCTCCGACGACGTCTGGGTGGTGGCGCCCGCCGAGGAACAGTCGGGCGCCGGCCACAGCCTGACGCTCAGCCAGCCGATGCGGCTCCACACGCTCGGGGCCCGCCGCTTCGCGGTGCGCGGCACGCCGACCGATTGCGTGATGATGGCGCTGGGCGCGGTGCTCACCGAGCACAAGCCCGACCTCATCCTGTCGGGCGTCAACCGCGGCGGCAATCTCGCCGAGGATGTCACCTATTCGGGCACCGTCTCGGCGGCGATGGAAGGCTGCCTCGCCGGCATCCGCTCGATCGCGCTGAGCCAGGTGATGGCCGACTACAGCGTCGGCAAGGAGGATTTCTCCCCCGCCGCCGAGCATGGCGCCGATGTCGTGACGCGCATCCTCGGCATCGACTGGCCGTCGGGGGTGCTGGTCAACGTCAATTTCCCACCCGGGCCGGTGCAGGGCGTCCGCGTCACCGAGCAGGGCTTCCGCGATTATGGCAATATCCGCATGGAAAAGCGCACCGATCCGCGCGGCTTCCCCTATTACTGGCACAGCTATGGCCGCGAGCCGTCGACTCCCGGCCACCGCACCGACCTCGAGGCGATGCACGACGGCATGATCTCGGTGACGCCGCTGCACCTCGACATGACGCACCACGCCACCATGGCGGCGCTGGCGGCGCGCTTCTGAGGCGCCGGCCAATTCCACCGGCGGCGATCCTGCTCTAGACGCGGGCGATGCGGCGCGCGCTTGCCCTTGCCCTGATTCTCGCCGGCTGCACCGCCGATCGACCGACGCCGCGTCAGGCACCGCCGCCCTGGGCGCCACCGCCGCCGCGGGCAACCACACCGCGTCCTGCCGCCACCCGCCCGCCCCCCAAGCCCGCCTGGCAAGCGCGCAAGGTCGTCGCCGATGCCGTGACCGTGCCGGGCGGCCGCCGCCACATCGTCAAGCCCGGCGAAACCGGCATCGCCATCGCGCGCGCCTATGGCGTGCCCTGGGATCGCATTGTCGCCGCCAACAACCTCGCGCCACCCGTCGTGCTGCGCGCCGGCCAGACGCTGCTGCTGCCGAGCGCCGCGGCGGTGGCGGCGCAGTCGGTCGAGGATCGCGCGCGGGCGTTTCGCGTCGATATCGACGACCTCATCACCGGCAGCGAACCCGCCGGCGGGCGCGCGCCGCCGCCGCGTGCCGCGCCGCGCCCGGCGCCGGC
>LJHX01000106.1 GCA_001295935.1 alpha proteobacterium AAP81b | reverse complement strand
CCGGCGAGCGCGCGGCGAGCGCGGCGGCGCGCGCCGAAGCCGCCGCGGCGACCGCCGACGCACGAGCGCGGGGCGATGCCGAGGTGCTGGCGCGGCTGAAGGTCAGCGAAGCCGAAGCCGAATTGCGCGGCGCCCGCGAGCGGCTGGCGGAACTGGCCGGGGTCGAGATGCAACGCCAGGCGCTGGCCACCGAGCTGTCGGGCCTCAAGGCAGGCCAGGAAGAGCGCGACCGCGCCCATGCCGCCGAACTGGCGCGGCTCGGTGAGACGTTCAGCGGCCTTGCCGGCAAGGCGCTCGAGGCGGCGCAGGCCAAGCTCGCCGAAAATGCCGAGGCGGTGCTGGCGCGGCATCGCGAGGCGGCGGGACAGAATCTCGAAGCCAATCGCAACAGTCTTGCCGAACTGATCGCGCCGATGCGCGAGACGCTGGTCAAGTACGAGACGCGGCTGGGCGAGGTCGAACAGGCGCGCAGCGAAGCCTATGGTGGGTTGAAGGAGCAGCTGGCGGCGGTCGCCAGCGGGCAACGTTTGGTCAGCGAGGAAGCCGCCAAGCTGGTGTCGGCGCTGCGCTCGAGCGGCAAGACCTCGGGCAGCTGGGGCGAACAGCAGCTGCGCAACACGCTGGAAATGGCCGGGCTGCGCGAGGGGATGGACTTCACCCTGCAGGCCCACCAGGCGGGCGAGGCCGGCGGCCGACGTCCCGATGCGATCATCAACCTGCCCGGCGGGCGCCAGTTGATCGTCGATTCAAAATGTTCGCTCAATGACTATCTCGCCGCGGTCGAAGCGCCGGGCGAGGCCGAGCGGCTGGCGGCGCTGAAACGCCACGCGGCGGCGGTGCGCGGTCATGCCCGTGGGCTGGCGGAGAAGGCCTATTGGAACGAGTTTGGCGCCGCCGCCGATTTCGTCGTGATGTTCATTCCGGGGGAGAATTTCCTGTCGGCGGCGATGGAGCATGACCTGGCATTGCTCGCCTGGGCTTTCGACCAGCGCATCCTGCTGGCGGGGCCTATCAATCTGCTGGCGCTGGCCAAGACGGTGGCGCTGGTCTGGCGGCAGGAAAAGCTCGCCGACGAGGCGCGCGAGATCGGCAAGCTCGGCGCCGACCTCCACGCCGCGATCGCGACGATGGCCGATCACCTCGGCGGCGTCGGCCGCAACCTCGGCCAGGCGGTGGGCAGCTACAATGAGTTCGTCGGCTCGCTCGAACGCAATGTGCTGCCCAAGGCGCGGCGCTTCACCGAAATGGGGGTCGAGCGCGGCAAGAAGGCGGTGGCGGCGCTGCCCGCGGTCGATGCGGCGGTTCGGCCGGTGGCGGCGCGCGAACTGCTGGCGCCGCCGGCCGATGACGCCGCGGCCTGATCAATCGATGACGCCGAGGACGATCATCAGCAGGCCATAGAGCGTCAGGGTCATGAAGGCAGCGAAGGCCATGGCGACGGTCCGCCAGGCGGCACTGCGCTTGCGCAGGGCATAGGTGCCCTTCAGCTGAAAGAACAGATGGACGAAGCTGGCGGCAAATAGCGATCCCCACAGCCAGCCGGCGGTGACGTCGAGAGTCAGCGCGATGCTGCCGACGATGAACAGCAGCGACATGAAGCTGATCGAATAGAGCGCGAAGATGGCATGATCGTACATGCGCACGCCGCGCTTCCAGGCGAAGATCAGCCACAGCCAGGGCAGCGACAGCGGTACCAGCAGGAAACTGAACTTATAGGCCTTGCCCTGGATTTTGTAGAAGGCGAGGTCGGGGTTCTTCAGCGCCTTGCGCGCCTTGATATTGAGTGATTCCTCGCCGAGATTGACCTTCAGCCCCTCGTCCGAGGCGGCTTCGCGGATCGCGCCCGGCAGGTCGAGCGGCGATCCGAGCTCGCCCTTGGCGCGGGCAGCGAGCGAGTCACGGCGCGCTTCGAGCGCGGCCTTGCTGCCTGTAAGCGTGCCTGCGGCGGCGCCGTCGTCACGGGCCTCGGCTTTCTTGATCTCCCGGTCGAGTTCGGCGATCGCCTTGTCGGTCTTGAGCTTTTCGGCCGCCGCCTGGGCCGGGGTCAGGTCGCCGAAATCACCGCCGGGCAGCTTGATGTGGACGAAGCTGAAGACAAAGAACATCAGGAAGACGACGAGCAGGAACAGCGGCACCGGGGCGATGTAGCGGGCGCGCTTGCCCTCGATATAGCTGCGGGTCAGCGTGCCGGGGCGGAACAGCAGCATCGGCAGGGTCTGCCAGGTCTTGCCGTCGAAATGGGTGATGCCGTGGAGGAATTCCTCGCCGACATGGATCAGGCTGCGGTGGACATGCGCCGCCTGGCCGCAATTGGCGCAGAAATGGCCGTCGACCGGCGCGTCGCAATTGGCGCAGCGGTGGTGGCGCGCGGCAACCGCGGCGGCGTCGATGCGGCCGGGTGCCTTGCTGCCCTGGCCGTCGAGGCTGTCGGCGACAAGCCCCGCCGTCACCAGGCCGCCCAGGGCATCGATCTCGCCGCTCATCATCGCCCCCTTGCTGCAGCGCGAAACTGGCCGGAATGGCGGCGATTGGCAAGGCGCGCGGCGTTGCCCGGGCCGCGGCGGCGTTCTAGACTGGCGCAAAGAGGAGAATTGAGCGGTGGCAGGCGTCAACAAGGTCATTCTGGTCGGCAGGTTGGGCAAGGACCCGGAATCGCGCAGCTTCGCCAATGGCGGCTCGGTGGTGAACTTCACCATGGCGACCTCGGAGACCTGGCGCGACAAGGCCACGGGCGAGCGCAAGGAAAAGACCGAATGGCATAACATCGTCATTCGCAACGAAAATATCGGCAAGGTCGCGACGCAGTATCTGCGCAAGGGCAGCGAAGTCTATATCGAAGGCGCGATTCAGACGCGCAAGTTCCAGGACCAGAGCGGCAACGATCGCTACATCACCGAAATCGTCGTCGGCCCGTTCCGCGGGGAAATGACGCTGATCGGCGGCCGCGACGGCGGCGCGAGTGGCGGCATGGGCGGCGGCCGCGACAGCGGTGGCCATGACGACGGCTATGGCGCCCCGGCGCAGGGATTCGGCGGCGGCGCCCAGAATTTCGGCGGCGGCAACAAGCGTCCGCAGGCCTTCGACGACGACCTCAATGACGACGTGCCGTTCTGAGGCGGTGCTACTTCTTCAGCACCGCGAACGGGCTCGCCGCCACCCGCGCCGCCTCCTCGCTGACCACCCCCGGTGCCGGCAGGCCCGAGCGCGGATAGGGATCGAGCGCCACACCCAGGGCCTGTGCCGCGAGTTCGCCGAGGTCGATGATGCCATTGAGCAGCGGTTCGCTGTCGAGGTCGGCGGCGGCGAGTTCGATTTCCTCGGCGCCGGGGAGGGTTTCGGTGAGCAGCAGCGCGATCGGCTCGTCATGCTCGAAGGCCACGGGTTCGGCGGTGGCGACGCAGGGTTGGCTGCCGGCGGCGTGGAAGCGGCCGGCGACGCGGATGCCGGCGGGTTCGCGGGCGAGGTCGAAGGCGGCGGTCAGCGTGTCGAGGGCGAGCAGGCCGAGGCGTTTGGCCAGCGCGGCGCGTTCGGCGGCGTCGGCGACGAGGTCGTAGTGGCGCAGCGCGCTGCCGAGTTCAGCGGACGGCAGGGGGCGACTGAACTCGGGCGAAACACCGGCGCTCATGCCGCGATCCTTCCGGCAACGAGCGCGTCGCGGGGCGTCGCCGCCAGCCGCGCCGCAAGCGCGCGTACCGCCGCCACCACCCAGGCCACCGCATCGTCGGGCACCGCGGCGCCGCGCCAGAGGTTGCGGCGCAGCGCTTCGGCCAGTGCCGCATCGTCGGCGCCGGCGTCGCGATAGGCGCCGAGGCGGCCGCCCAATGCCGCGACCATGCGGCCGATATGCTTGCCGACGACCTGGTCCCCGACGCCGTCCTGGCGCAGCGTGCCGTCCATGTCGGCGATGAAGCGCTCGGTGAGCGCCGCGCAGAAGGCCGGGTCCTCGCCCTCGAGGCGGATGGTGGCGAGCGCCAGGACCAGCGCCAGCACGTCGAAGCGGCCATCGAAGCTGTCGGGCACCTCGCCCGCCAGATACCAGTCGGGGCGGCGCACCTCGGCGGTGAGCGCGCCATAGAGCGGCTCGGCGGGGTGGGGCGGCGGCGCGAGCGCCCGGCGCAGCGCGGAAAAAAGCGAGTTCATCGCTGCCTCTTTAACGCCGCTGGCAAGCGCCGGCGACAGCGTATATTGGTCGCGGGGATATGGCGCGCCGTCATGGCGCGCCGGCAGGAGAGCGTGATGCGTAAAGCCCTGGCCGCGGGCCTGATCGGCGTGGCTGCCCTGAGTGCGGGCTGTTCCCAGGTTCGTTCGAGCCAAGGCTATCTGATCGACGAGACGCTGCTCACCTCGATCCAGCCGGGCGTCGACAATCGCGAATCGGTCGGCAAGACGCTGGGGCGGCCGACGTTCGCGGCGCAGTTCGACGATCGCGAATGGTATTATGTGTCGCGCAACACGGCGCAATACGCCTTTCTCAGCCCCAAGGTGACCAGCCAGTCGATCCTCGTCGTCAGCTTCGACGAAAAGGGCAATGTCGCCAAGGTCGAGCGCCGCGGGCCTGAGCAGATCGCGCGGATCAGCCCGGTCAGCGACAAGACCGAGACCCTGGGGCGCAAGTCGAGCTTCTTCGAGGATTTGTTCGGCAATCTCGGCCAGGTCGGCACCGTCGGCGGCGTCGGCGGCAGTGGCCCGACCGGCCGCGACGGCCCGCGCTGACCGGGCGCTGACATGAGGTTCTCGGGGGTTTCCCGGGTGGCGCTTGCCTTGGCACTGGCGTCGCCAGCCCTGGCCCAGCCGGCGGCCGAGCCGGCGGGGGCCGAGGCAGCACCGGCGGCGGCGGCAGCGCCGGCGGCGTCTGACGTCGTGCTGCAACCCGTCACCCGCCTCGCCGAAACCATCATCACCGCCGATCGCCGCGCCGATTCGCTGCAGGCGGTGCCGCTGGCGGTGACGGCACTGCCCGCGGCGACGCTCGAAACGCGCCACCTGCAATCGACGGGCGATCTGCTGTCGCAGGTGCCCAATGCCTTTGGCGCGCGGCAGGCGGGCGTCGGCTCGGCGAACAGCTTTGTCATTCGCGGGCTGGGGATCAGCGACAGCATCGCGACGCTCGACGCGCCGGTCGGGCTCTATTTCGACGATATCTACATCGCCCGCCAGAACCTCAGCGAGTTCGGCTTTTTCGATATCGACCGCGTCGAGGTGCTGCGCGGGCCCCAGGGCACGCTGCGCGGTCGCAACACCACCGGCGGCGCGATCGACATCGTCAACCGCGTGCCGGGCAAGGAAATCGCCGGCTTCGGCGAGTTCCGCTGGGGCGCCTATGACACGATCGGCGTGCGCGGCGCCTTCAACATGCCCTTGAGCGCAGGGATCGCGCTGCAACTGTCGGGCTATACGCGCAACGACGATGGCTATGTGACCGATCGCACCACCGGCCAGCGGCTCAACGACAGCGACGGCAGCGGGCTGCGGCTGGCGGCGCGGGTCGATCTGGCGCCCGATCTGCAATGGCGCCCGGCGGTCACCGTCATCAACTCGAATGCCGAGAATCTGCTCAACTTCCGTTGCGATCCCGCCAACCCGAGCGATTGCAGCCGGCGTTTCGCCACAACGGGGGTTCGCGAGACCAACGCCGGCTTCGGCGCGCTGGGGGTGAGCGGCGGCAAGGCCGAGTTCAACCTGGGCAATCGCAGCCGCACGGTGCTGTGGAGCTCGAACCTCGAATGGGGCGGTGACGCGTTGCGCGTCAATCTGATCACCGGCGTCGTCGATACGTCGCAGGATTACGCCCTCGATTTCGCCGATGGCCGCGGCTTCCCCTCGGTCGCCGATCCGGTCCCGGCGGTGCGCGGCTTCGCGGCGGGCGGCTACAGCCTGCTCAACCAAGGGCGGCACCGCCAGTTCAGCCAGGAAGTCCGCGTTTCGGGGCGGCTGGCGGGTGGCCGGATCGATTATGTCGCCGGCGCGCTTTTCTTCAACGAGACCAGCAGCACCGATCTCGCCGATGTGCGTAGCGCGGCCAGTGGCACGCCGCAGGTCCTCGCCGATCGCCGCATCGACAATCGCACCGTCTCGACCGCGGGCTATGGCCAGGCCGACGTCATGCTGGCGACCAACGTCCAGCTGACCGCCGGCATCCGTTATACCGAGGAGACGAAGCGCTTCGCCGTCACCGACAATCGTGCCCCCTGTGCCGGTAGCAGCGCGGTCGCCTGCCTCAACACCGCCAGCCTTGCCGCGGCCGGCATCCCGACGGCGCAGACGACGCGCGACTGGAGCCCGCGGCTGGCGCTGGCGTGGATCCCGACAGGGACGATCATGGTCTATGGCAGCGCGACGCGCGGCTATCGCTCGGGGGGCTGGAACGCCCGCGGGCTGACCGCCGATGCGCTGACCCCCTTCGGTCGCGAACAGGCCTGGACCTATGAGGCGGGGCTGCGCTCCGAATGGTTCGACGAGCGGCTGCGCGCCAATGTCACCGGCTTCATCCTCGATGTCGACGATGCCCAGGTGGCGGGGGTCGGGGGCAATGGCCTTGGTGATACAGCGATCAACAACGACGCCAGCATGAACAATATCGGCATCGAGGTCGATCTGGCGGCGACGCCGGTGCGCGGGCTCAACCTCTGGGTCAATGGCGGCTGGCAGCGGGCGCGCTACCATGTCCGTGACGCCGGCGGCGCCACCGGCGGCAACGCGGTGGCGCGGCAGCTGCTCGATTGCCGGGCGCAACTCGCCGCCGGCGGGGTGCCGCTGCTGGCCGGGGCGGGGGGAGCGCCCGATTGCGCCACCGGCATCGTCACGGCGCGCGGCGAGATCGCGCGACCGCCGCAGACGCCGCAATTCACCATCGCCGCCGGGGCGAGCTATGACTTCGCCCTGCCGGCGGCGGGGATCGTGCTGACGCCGCAGGTCGATGTCACCTGGCGCTCGTCCTATGAAACCGGCAGCGCCGGGCAGACGCTCTACACCGGCGGCATTACCGCCGGCGGCGTCACCTATCCCGCCAATCCTTTTGGCGGCTCGGTGATCTCGGGCAGCCGGGTCGCCGCGGCCGCGGTGGTCAACGCCGGGCTGGCGATGCGTACCGACGATGGCAATTGGACGGTGGCGATCGAATGCAGCAATTGTTTCGATGCCGTGTTTGGTGAGCAGCAGTTGGCGCTCTACACCTATCTCAATTCGCCGCGGCGCTGGCAGCTTCGCCTGAAGCGCGCTTTCTGAGAGGTGGTTTTCGCCGGCGTGTTGCCGATTTGCGCCGATTTCGCGGTGATTCCTGTTGAAAAGGCAGGGGCCGGCGGTTGCACGGCAGGACGCTTGCGCTAAGCATTTTACCGGCCGCAAGGGCGTGGCGGTTCGGTGTGCACGCCCGGGAGCCGTAAGGGGAGAAATATGGCAAAAGCTGCCACGCCAGCGCCAGCCGCTGGCAAGAAGATGGACGCCCTGCAGAAGCCGCTGACCCCGTCGCCCGAACTGGCGGCGATCGTCGGCGAAGGCATGCTGCCGCGTGGCCAGGTCGTTTCGAAGGTGTGGGACTATATCCGCGCCCACAATCTGCAGAACCCGGCCGATCGCCGCGAAATCCTCGCCGATGAAAACCTCAAGAAGGTTTTCGGCAAGGACAAGGCGACGATGTTCGAAATGAACAAGTACCTCGCGCAGCATCTGAAATAAGGGTCACGGGGACGGCGCCCCCGCGCCGTCCCAACCCTCCGGCTCCGCGCGGGCTAGCCCGGCGGCAGGCCCCGCGCCGCGACAACGCGGCGATCGTCATCGAGGGCGAGCACGATATCGGCGGGCTGCCCGCGCCGCGCGACACCGCCGGCGAGCATGTGGCGTGTAAGCCGCTCATAATGCGCCAGGAAGCGCGCCAGTGCCGCCGGTGGCATCGCCCGCGCGCCGAGCACCGCCTCCTGCTCGCCGCGCCAGCGCGCCACGATCTCGAAGCCCGGCGCGCGCAGCTCGATCAGCAGGTCGAGCCGGTCCCACAACGCCGCATAAGCGCCGAGCGCGGCATTGACGTGGCGGCGCCAGCGGCCGTCGCGATCTTCCTCGGCCTCGAGGGCGTTGACCGGTGCCACCAGCGCAGTTGCGGCCTGCGGCGTCGCGCCGACGCACCAGCCTTCGAACAGCAGCACGTCGATCGGCGCCGCCACCCACTCGGCTACGGCGGCGCGGTCGTCGGCGGCCTTGTCGAAGCGCGGCACCGAAACCGGCCCGTCGCCCCCGAGCAGTGCCGCGATCACCGTCTCGCCGAGCGCCACATCATGGCTGCCCGGAACGCCGCGCGTCGCCAGCAAGGGGTGGACTTCGGCGGCGAGGCGAAGGCGAGCGGCGCGCGGCAGGTAGAGGTCGTCGAGCGACAGCACTGCCGCCGCCAGACCGTCGGCGCCGAGCGCGGCGGCAAGCTGGCGGCACAGCGTCGACTTGCCCGACCCCTGCGCGCCGCTGACGCCGACCAGCACCGGGCGACCGGCGTCGCGTCGCATGTCGGCGAGGTGGCGGCAAAGCGACGGCACCAGCGCCGCCAGGGTTATCGGCTCAGTGGGCGGCGGCGGGGGCATGGAGGCGCAGGCGCTTGACCATGCGCGGATCGCCGTCGATGACTTCGAAGCGCCACCCCGACGGGTGGTCGACGCTCTCGCCGAGCGCCGGCACGCGCCCCGCCAGCATCGCCACCATGCCGCCCAACGTATCGACTTCCTCGGCAATCTCGTCGTCGGCGAAGGTGGTCGCCAGCTCGCTTTCGAGCGCGCCGAGCTTCAGCCGCGAATCGGCCTCCCACAGGCCCTCGCCGACCGCCTGGAGCATGGCGTCCTCGGCTTCGTCATGCTCGTCCTCGATGTCGCCGACGATTTCCTCGACGAGATCCTCGATGGTGACAAGGCCGTCGGCACCGCCATATTCGTCGACGACGATCGCCATGTGGGTCTTGCCGGCGCGCATGCGGGCGAGCAGATCGACGATGCGCATCGATCCCGGCACGAACAGCACCGGGCGCAGCAGCGGCTCGATCGGCAGATGCGCGAAGGGGCGCGACGACACCGCATCGTCGAAGGTTTCGGCGATATGGGCATAGACGTCCTTGATGTGCGCCATGCCGATGATGTTGTCGCGGTTGCCCGACCAGACGGGAACGCGGCTGTGGCCGGCCTCGCGGAACAGCGCGACCAGCGCCGGAAAGCCCTGGTCGACGTCGAACATCACCATTTCGCCGCGCGGCACGCCGATCTCGCCGGCCTGGCGCTCGCCGAAGTGCAGCATGTTCTTGAGCATGGCGCGTTCGACGGCGCTGAGGTCGTCGCCGCCCGGCGAGGCATCGTCGGCGGCGTCGTCGATCGCCTCTTCAAGGCTTTCGCGCAAGGTCGGTTCGTGATCCTGGCCGGTGATCAGCTGGCGGAAGGAACGCCACAATCGGCCGCTCCAGTCGCCATTGGCGCTCGTGCTGCTACTGTCGCCCTCGGGCACGGGATCAGCCTTCACGCCGATTCGGCGTAAGGGTCGCCGAGACCCAAGGCGGCGCAGGCAGAAGTTTCAAGAGCTTCCATCTCGTTCGCGGCAGCTTCGCCCTGTTCATGATCGAACCCTAGCAGGTGGAGCAGGCCATGGACAATGAGGTGCTGCGCGTGCGCCGCCAGCGGCCAGCCCTTCAACGCCGCCTCGCGCGCGCAGGTTTCGGCGGCAAGCACGATATCGCCGAGCAGCACCTCGCCATCGTCGGTGTTGGCGAGGCTGTCGATCATGTCGGGAGCGACCAGCGGGAAGCTGAGGACGTTGGTCGGCTTGTCCTTGCCGCGGTACTGGCGGTTGAGGCTTTGCACCTCGGCGTCGTCGGTAAGGCGGACGCCGACTTCGACGGAGGCGGCGCCATCGGCGATCGGTGCGAAGGGCGCCGCGGCGAGCGCGGCGCGGACGGCGGCTTCGGCAAGCGCCGGCCAATCGGCGGCGGGCCAGGGGCCGGCGGCGAGATCGGTTTCGACGGTCAGCATCTCATTTGCTCGCCCTGCCCCCGAGGAAGCCGATCAGCGCGCCGGCCAGCGTGATGAAGATGCCGAGTGCCGCCTTGCGCGTGTCGGCATCGGTGTCGGCGGCGAGAAAGGCAAACCAGCCGGTGACCAGGAAGGTGAGGGTAAACAGCCCCAGCGCGACGACGAAGAGGCTGGTTTCGCGCCAGCGGCGGTGCAGCGCCTCGCCGGCATTCTCTTCGGACTTGATATCGAACCGGACATTGTCCGGCAACAGCAGTTGCTGGCCGGATCGCGGCGGCGCTGGCGTTGTCGCGGGTTCGGTCAAAGACCGATGATCTCGGAAAACACGTTCCGCTCGGAATCCATGACGCCGATCTTGCGATTGTTGCGCTTGGCTTCCTCGGCAACCTGCACCAGCGCGATGGCCTTGCGCATGACCCCGCTCTTGGTGGTGTGGAGATCATTGGCCAACGCTTCGAGGAGGGCGTTGGTCTGCGACGACAGATCGACGCTGAGGCGGACGGTATCGGCGGGCATGACGGCCTCCTTCTACGCAATTTCTACGCAAAATATACGTATCCGTGGCCAACTGGCAAGGTCAGCCATCCTGCGGCGGGCCTTCATAGGCATCGACGATGCGGCCGACGATCGGGTGGCGGACGACTTCGCGCGACGAGAAGCGCAGGCAGGAAATCCCCTCGATGCCATCGAGGCGGCGCACCGCGTCGGCGAGCCCCGAGGCGCCGGGGTTGGGCAGATCGACCTGGTTGGGATCGCCGCAGATCACCATCCGCGACTTCTCGCCGAAGCGGGTCAGGAACATCTTCATCTGCAGTGGCGTCGTGTTCTGCGCTTCGTCGAGGATGATGAAGGCGCTCGCCAGCGTTCGCCCGCGCATGAAGGCGAGCGGCGCGATCTCGATCTCGCCCGACGCCAGGCGGCGCTCGACCTGCTCGGCGGGGAGCATGTCGTAGAGCGCGTCATAGAGTGGCCGCAGATAGGGATCGACCTTGTCCTTCATGTCGCCCGGCAGGAAGCCGAGGCGTTCGCCGGCTTCGACCGCCGGGCGCGACAGGATCAGCCGGTCGACCGACCCGGCGATGAGCTGGCTGACCGCCTGCGCCACGGCGAGATAGGTCTTGCCGGTGCCCGCCGGGCCGAGGGCGAAGATGATCTGGTCGCGCGCCAGTGCCTCGATGTAGCGGACTTGCGTCGGCGACCGCGCCGCGATGGTCTTGCGGCGGGTGCGGATGACCGCGGTTGATGCCAGGCCATTGTCGGCGCTGGCGATGCCTTCGATCGAGGCGTCGCCGATCAGCGCGACGGCGGCGACGACATCGCCGACATCGATGGCGCCGCCATCCTCAAGCCGCACATAGAGGTAGCGCAGCACGTCGCGGCCGCGCGCGACGAGATCGGCTTCGCCCTCGATGGTGATGCGGTTGCCGCGCGCCGAGATATAGACGCCGAGCTCGCGTTCGAGCGCATGGACATGGGCGTCGAACTGGCCGAGCAGCGCCGCCATCAGATAGGCTTTTTCGAATTCAAGCTCGACCCTGACGCGATCCGGCGACACCGATGCCCCCGTCTGGCGTGGTGTGCGCGGCGGCGGGGCGGGGGCGCGGGTCGGCTTTTTGGACATCAGGCGGCGGCTCTCGTCCTGGCGAGGGGGATGGCTTCGACCGAATTGGGGCCGGCGGCGGTGATGGTGACGGGGATGAGGTCGCCGATGCGGGCGCCTTCGACATTGACGATCGCCGATTGCAGCCAGGGCGTCTTGCCGATCAGCTGGCCGGGCTTACGGCCGGGGCGTTCGAGGAGGATCTCGCAGGTCCGGCCGACGCTGGCGCGGTTGAAGGCGAGCGCGCCCTCGGTGATCGCCGCCTGCAACATCGCCAGGCGTTCGTCCTTGACCGCTTCGGGCACCTGGTCGGGCATGGTTGCCGCCGGCGTGCCGGGGCGCGGGCTGTATTTGAAGCTGAAGGCCTGGGCGTAACCGACCTCGCGCACCAGGCTGAGGGTGTCGGCGAATTCGGCGTCGGTTTCGCCGGGGAAACCGACGATAAAATCCCCCGACAGCGCGATGTCGGGGCGGAAGGCCCGCGCCTTGGCGAGCGTGGCGAGATAGGAGTCGCGGCTGTGGGCGCGGTTCATCGCCTTCAAGAGCCGCGGCGATCCCGACTGCACCGGCAGATGCAGATACGGCATCAATTCGGCGAGGTCGCGGTGCGCGGCGAGGAGGTCGTCGGTCATGTCGCGCGGGTGGCTTGTGGTATAGCGCAGGCGCTTGAGGCCCGGCACGGCGGCGATGCGGTGGAGCAGGTCGGCGAAGCCGGTGCCGCCATGCGCCCAGGCGTTGACGTTCTGCCCGATCAGCGTGATCTCGACCGCGCCCGCCGCCACCAGCGCCTCGGCCTCGGCGACAAGATCGGCCAGCGGCCGCGAGGTTTCGGCGCCGCGCGTATAGGGCACGACGCAGAAGGTGCAGAATTTGTCGCAACCTTCCTGGATGGTCAGGAAGGCCGAGGCGCCCTGGTGGCGACGCGCCGGCAGCGCGGCGAACTTCGGCACCGCCGGCATGTCGATATCGACGGCGCGGCCCGATTTCGCCGCGTCGATGAGCGCCGGCAGGCGGTGATAGGCGAGCGGCCCGACGATGACGTCGACATCGGGCGCGCGCGCCGCGATCTCCTCGCCCTCGGCCTGGGCGACGCAGCCGGCGACGACGATGACCGGGCGCTTGCCCCCCGCGCGCGGCGCGCGCAGATCACCAGCTCCGCGCGGTTGGCGGAGGCGGCCGATGTCGGAAAACAGCTTCTCGGTGGCGCGTTCGCGGATATGGCAGGTGTTGAGGACGACGATGTCGGCATCGTCGGTGCCCGCCGCCGGCACATGGCCGGCTTCGGCCAGAAGGTCGCCCATCCGCTCCGAATCATAGACGTTCATCTGGCAGCCGAACGACTTGACGAGGTAGCGGGACACGGGTGCGGGGGACTCCTTTCCCGTGTTCTTAGCCGGCGGCAACCGGCCGGTCATCCTCGAAATCGTCGGTCGCCGCCGCTCCCGGCGGCACTGTGCCCGTCAGGCCACCGCGCATCAGCGCGCGATAGCCCGCGGCGATCACCGTCTCGCAATGCCGCGCCAGTGCCTTGCGGTCGGCGAAGTCCTCGGGGCGCACCGCCGCATGGAACATCACTTCGGCGCGCACCCGGCCCAGCGCCATGAAGGCCATGGCGTGCGGCATCAGCTCGGTCTCGCCGATCCAGGCGAGGTCGGGCAACAGCTCGCGCGTTACCGGCAGGCCGTTGACGCGGGTATAGGCGATCGTCACCGGCTGGATCAGCAGATCGGCGACGCCATCGGCGACCCCGAACAGCGCCGATTTGAAGGGCAGCACGCGCGACCCGTCGCTGTTGGTGCCTTCGGGGAACAGGATGATGTTCTCGCCAGCCGCCAGCCGCGCGGCGATGCTGTCGCGCTGGGCACCGGCATGGCTGCGCCGGGCGCGCTCGACATAGACGGTGCGGGCAAGATTGGCGAGCCAGGCGATCGGCCCCATGGCGCCGACTTCGGATTTGGCGACGAACGAACCGCGAATGCGCGCGCCGAGCACCGGAATATCGGCCCAGCTGATATGGTTGGCGACGAACAGCACGCCGCGCCGCCGCGCCGCCCGGCCATGGACGATGATGCGGATACCGAGCGATCGGGCGAGGCCGCGGTGGAATAGTGTCGGCAGCAGTGGTCGTTTGGCGCGAGTGACGGTGCGCAGCAGCATCTCGGCGGGCACCACGACACTGGCGGTGGCGGCGAGTCCCGCCAGCCCCTTGGCGGGGCCGAGGCGCTGGAAGCGCACGGCGCGGCGGGCATGGCGTTGGGCGGGGGTGGGCGGCGCCATCGGGCCCGATCAGTCCTCGGGCCGGAGCGCGACGCCATAGAGTTCCATGCGGTGATCGGCGAGGCGATAGCCGAGGCGCTCGGCGATGCGGCGCTGAAGTTCTTCGAGTTCGGCGTCGTGGAATTCGATCACTGCGCCGGTTTCGATGTCGATCAGGTGATCGTGATGCTCGCCCTGGCGCGCTTCATAGCGCGAGCGGCCGCCCTGAAAGTCATGGCGTTCGAGAATACCCGCCTCTTCGAAGAGTTTGACGGTGCGATAGACGGTGGCGATCGAAATGCGCGGATCGACGGCGGCGACGCGGCGGTGCAGCGCCTCGACATCGGGATGGTCATCGACTTCGGAAAGCACGCGCGCGATCACCCGGCGCTGCTCGGTGATGCGCAGCCCCTTGGCGAGGCAAAGCGCCTCGATATCGATCGCAACGCCCATCACCGCACCTCCTGCCGCCCGCCATCAGATAGGCGGGCGGCAGGACGGCGGCAAGCGCGGCGACGCCCATGAGCGTCGCCCGTCAGGCTCAGGCGGCGGCGACGGGGTTCTTCCGCGGGCGACCGCGGGGCTTGCCGCCAACCTTGCCGACGCGCTTGGTGCCGAGGCCGATCGACTTGGCCAGCGTGCGGCGCTGTTCGGCGTAATTGGGGGCGACCATCGGATAATCGGCGGGCAGGCCCCACTTGGTGCGATACTGGTCGGGCGTCATGCCATAGCGCGTCATCAGGTGGCGCTTGAGCATCTTCAGCTTCTTGCCGTCTTCAAGACAGACGATGTAGTCCGGCTTGATCGAGGCGCGCACCGAAACCGCCGGCTCCTGGCGCGTCACCGGGGCTTCCTGCGGCACGCCGAGCTTCGACAAGGTCGCGTAAACCGCTTCGATGACCCCCGGGACATCGCCCGGCGAGACGGTATTGTTGGCGAAGTGCGAAGAGACGATGTCGGCGGTGAGCGCCAGCAGTTCATTGTGGACTTGCGTGTTGTCGGACATTTTTCTTCCTTGTGCGATTGCGGACCCTCCTCCGCAATCGGCTGCATGGACCGAACGCAAAGGAATTGCAACAGTCAAAGAACAGTGGTCGATCAACCCGCCAGAAGGCGTCGCATGGTGAGCGCGGCGTAACGCATTCCCGCCGAACCGGCATAATAATCGCGGCGCCGGCCGACCTCGGCAAAGCCGGCGCGTGCATAAAGCCGGCGCGCCGCCATATTGTTTTCACGAACCTCAAGAAAGATTTCCTCGGCGCCCCGTGCCCGGGCATCGGCGCAGGCGGTATCGAGCAACAACCGGCCGATACCGCGACCGCGCACGGCGGGGGTTACCGCGATCAACAACAGCTCGACTTCGCCGCCGGCGCTGCGACACAAGGTAAAGCCCGCCGCCGCGCTGGCAACTTGGGCGAGACGCGCGAAACTGTTGGCCTCGCCGAGCGTCCCGGCGATCTGCTGCGCCGACCAGGCCTCGCCGAACTGCGGATCGAAACCGGCGCGCACGACGGTCATCAGGGCTTCGAGCTGGCGTTCGTCGACGCGAAACAATTGCACGTCCGCCGGGTCGGCGGGAACGCGGTCGGCAAGGGAATGCGGAAGCGCCATTGCCGCCGCATTAGGCATGCGCGACTAGAGCGGCAACACCGCATCTGGCGGGCGGACATAGATCGCCACGGGCGCCAGCGTCCGCGCCGCCGCCGGCACCGCCAGTGCCAGCGCCATGTCGGGATGGCCATGGCCAAGCGCCCCCGGCGGCGCCAGTGCGCCGGCGGCGCTGGCGGGGTCGCAGGCGGCGGCCTCGGTGGCGGCGATCGGCAGCGCCGGCGCGGCGCTGAAATCGGCGGCAACCCGCTGGCGGAAAGCCTGACCGCGCCCGGCATCGAGCAGCACGGTGACCTCGGCAAGCCCCGGCGCCGCCGCGAAGGCCGCCGCGGCGACGAGCGACGCCGCCGACATGCCGTGCACGGGAACCCCCCAGGCCAGTCCCAGCGCGCGCGCCGCGGCGATGCCGATGCGGATGCCGGTGAAGCTGCCCGGGCCGACATCGACGAGGATCGCCTCGGCGCGGCCGCATCCTGGCAGCGCGGCGATGGCCGGGATCAGCGCTTCGGCGTGGCCACGACCGATCGTTTCGTGAAAGTAAGCAACGCGCGTGTCGCCATCAAACAGCGCCAGCGACAGCGCCGGCGAGCTTGTCGAAATCGCCAGCAGTCTCACAGGAGGCGGGCTGCTTCCTCAAAGGCGAGGCGTGGCAGGCGTGGGAACAGACCCTCGCCATTGCCACGCCCCAGCGAGCATATGAAGTTCGTTTCAACCCGCGTGCCGGCCCAGAAGCGCGCGTCGACGGCGGCCTTGTCGAAGCCCGACATCGGCCCTGTGTCCCAGCCGAGCGCGCGCGCCGCGAGGATGAAATAGCCGCCCTGCAGCGACGAATTGCGGAAGGCGGTGTCGCGCGCCACCTGCGGGTCGGCGAACCAGGGCCGCGCGTCGGTATGGGGAAAAAGTTCGGGCAGGCGGTCGGCGAAATCGAGATCGAAGCCGATGATCGCCGTGACCGGTGCCGCCAGGACCTTGGCCTTGTTGTTGGCGGTCACGCACGCGGCGAGATCGGCGCGCGCCGCGTCGCTGCGGCAGAAGACGAACCGCGCCGGCGAGCAGTTCGCCGAGGTCGGGCCCATCTTGGCGAGGTCGTAAAGCGCGCGCAGGTCGCTTTCGGTGACCGGCGTGTCGGACCAGCCATAATGGGTGCGCGCCTCGGTGAAGAGCTGGCCGAGCGCGGGGGAATCGAGAGCGGGCATGCGGGACCTTCAGACAGCGCGGACGTCGATGACTTCCGGGACATAATATTTGAGCAGCGATTCGATACCCATCTTGAGCGTCGCCGTCGACGACGGGCAGCCCGAACAGGCGCCCTGCATCTCGAGATAGACGGTGCCCTTGTCGAAGCCGCGATAGACGATATCGCCGCCGTCGCCGGCGACCTGCGGCCGGACGCGGGTTTCGAGCAGTTCCTGGATCTGCGCGACGATCTCGGCATCCTCGGGGTTTTCGGCGACAATCGGACCGCTGTCGGCGACACTGAACAGCGGCGCCCCCGAGCTGAAATGATCGACGAGAACGCCGAGCACCTGGGGCTTGAGGGCGGTCCAGTCGGCGCTGCCCTCGGCCTTGGTGACGCTGACGAAATCGCCGCCGAAGAAGACCCGCTCGACATCGCCCAAGCTGAACAGCGCCGCGGCGAGGGGGGAGGCTTCGGCGCTTTCGGGGGTGGCGAAATCGGCGGTGGCGCCATCGGTGACGGCGCGGCCGGGGCGGAACATCAAGGTCGCGGGGTTGGGGGTGCGTTCGGTTTCGATGAACATTGGCGGGGCTCCGGTCGGGCGATGCGGCGGATGTGGCGCGGGCGCCGGCGGGACGCAAGGGCAAAGTGGATCGATTTCGTCTGATTAGCGCCACGAGGAAGTGACCTGCTTGACACGCTTTGTAGAGCGAACAACAAAGTTTCATTGCAGCGGCGTACCAACGAGGAGGCGGCAATGAGCGATGGGCTGAATGAAGAATTTATGAACGACCCCGATGCGTTCTTGCAAAAATACACGATCGATATTGCGCCATATCTGGATATGGAAGGCAAAATGGGCGGCTCCTTGAACGATCTCGGCCGCGGTATCGACCAACCGGAACATATAGCGGAAGGTGTATATGATTTCGACCTGGCTCTGGATGCCATGAATATGGCTCAACTTCGACTGTTCAATGATCGTGCCAAACAGCCGACAAAGTATAGCAAGCGCATTTCGGCCTATTGGCTGCCATGGAACCCGAAGGGCGCAGCGTCCGTCAGCCTTGACGATCTGAACAATAGCGGTGCCGCCTATTTGTTTACAAGTTCTCTGGCAGGCTGCCGATTCTTGATCACGGAGGGTGGTTTCCATCACATCAGCGGCGCGATCAATCGGGCGGCACGAGAAGACATTACCGAGCAGCTACGACAGGGCGGCCGGGCAAGATCATTCTCCGCCAGCTCCGGCACTGCTTATGGCGATGGCGCCTTCATCTGCGGATATCGCAACCGCACCGGCTTCTCCCGACACCGGACGGGTGGCTGGAACTTCGTTGCGCAATCCTCGGAATGTGATGTCGGTGGGTATTCCATCAAGCAGGTATGGATGAACAATGATCTGTTTATGATCGAATGACGTCACATCGGTATCGGCGTCGCCGATCGCGCCAGACGATGCTTCACGTCAGCGATTCCAGCCGCTCCGCCTCGAGCCCGCCGGGCACCAAGATTACCACGCAGGGCAGTTGCCCCGCCCGTTCGCCGGTGAAGAAGCTGATCAATGGCCCCGGCGCGCCCTTGGCCGCCGCCGCCAGCACCAACGCGCGGACTGACGGATCGCCGCGGACATGGTCGAGGATCATCGGCGCGGCGTCGCCTTCGAGCACCAGCGTCGCCGGGCGCGCGCCGGCGAGGGTTTCGGCTTCTTGTGCCATGGCGTCGAGCAGCGCCGCGGCCTCGTCGCGGGCTTCGGCGCGCATCGCGTCCTGGACAGCGCCCCAGTGCATGAATTCCGGCGGGCGGATGACATGGACCAGCGCCAGCCGGGCGCCGACATGCGCCGCGCGCAAGGCGGCGAAGCGCAGCGCGACGCGGGCTTCGGCGCTGCTGTCGATGACGACGAGATAGGTGGGGGCGGTTTCCACGTGGGGGAGGCTAATGCCCGGCGGGGGTGATGGAAAGTGCCTGGAAGAATGTGCCGAACCACCCCGCTCATGCCGAGCGAAGTCGAGGCAGGCCACATGCGGCAGCGTGCCTCGACTTCGCTCGGCATGAGCGGTTGGGGGGATTGGCTGTTGCCGTGGCCGGACGCCGGCACTTCCCTCCCCGGCCGCCGGCCATTCCCACCCCCAGCCGCTGGCGCTTCGCGCCGTCTTCGACTCCCCGCAAGCGGGAGGGGAGTTAGGCGGTGCGCTTCATCCACTGCTTGGCGACGATCAGCCGCTGCATTTCGTTGGTGCCTTCGCCGATGATCAGCAGCATGGCGTCGCGGTAGAAGCGCTCGATGTCGTAATCCTTCGAATAGCCATTGCCGCCGAAGATACGCATCGCCGCTTCGGCATTGTCGCGCGCCGCTTCCGAGGCGAAATATTTCGCCATGCCGGCTTCCATGTCGCAGCGGCCGCCGCGGTCATAGATTTCGGCGGCATCGAGTGTCAGCAGGCGGGCAGCGCGGGCGCGGGTGACCATTTCGCCCAGTTGCAGCGCGATCGCCTGGTGGTCGGCGATCGCCTTGCCCATCGTCCGCCGCTCGCGGGCATAGGCGGCGGCGAGTTTCAGCGCCCCTTCGGCCATGCCGACGCCGCGCGCCGCGACATTGATGCGGCCGAGCTCGAGGCCGCCGGTGGCCTGGTAAAAGCCCTGGCCCTCGACTTCGCCGATCAGCTGGTCGGCGGGGATGCGGACGTCGTCGAGGAACATCGGCGCGGTATCGATGCCGCGATAGCCCATCTTGGGCAGCTTGCCGCCGATGCCGAGGCCGGGGCGCGGCTTGTCGACGACGAACAGGCTCATGCCGGTGTGGCGCGGCTCGGCCTGGGGGTCGGTCTTGACCAGCATGGCGACGACATCGCCGTGCAGGGCATTGGTGATCCAGGTCTTGGCGCCGTTCAGCACATAATGGTCGCCGTCACGCCGCGCATTGGTGGTGATGCCCTGGAGGTCGGTGCCGGCGCCGGGTTCGGTGAGCGCCAGGCCGCCGCGAAGCTCGCCGCGGGCGAGGCGCGGCAGCCACTTCGCCTTTTGCGCTCGCGTGCCGAAGCGTTCGAGGCAATGCGCCAGCATCAGGTGCGAGTTGAAGATGCCGGTCGGCGACATCCAGGTTTCGCAGATGCGCGCGACGATCTTGACATAGGTCGTCGCCGGCAGGCCGAGGCCGCCCCATTCGGGGGCGATGGTGGCGCCGAACAGCCCCAATTCGGCCATGCCGGCGACAAGGCTTTCGGGCCAGATATCGTCATGGTCGCATTGGCGGGCGATCGGCGCGACGTCGCGCTCGATCCAGCGATCGACGCTGGCCAGCAGCTGATCCTCGAAGGCGGGATCGAATGCAGGGATCTTCGCGGCGGTCGCCATCAGGCGTCTCCCGGGCCATGGCCGCGCCGCCAGACCAGCATGGTGCGGCGGAAATCGCAGACCAGCGTGCCGTCCTGATTGTGTCCCTGCGTCCGCACGGTGACGAGGCCTTGCGTCGGCCTTGAGTCGGAGGGGCGCAGTTCGAGGACTTCGCTCGTTGCATAAAGGGTGTCGCCGGCGAAGACCGGCGCCGTCATCCGCACCTCCTGCCAGCCGAGATTGGCGACCGCCTTGGCGCTGACATCGGAAACGCTCATCCCGACAAGGATGGCGAGGGTCAGCGTCGAGACGACCATCGGTCGGCCGAATTCGGTACGCGCCGCATAGACGGCGTCGATATGCGTCGGGTGGGTGTTCATCGTCAGCAGGGTGAACCAGCTGTTGTCGGCCTCGCTGATCGTCCGGCCGGGGCGATGCTCATAGACATGGCCGACGACGAAATCCTCGAACCAGCGGCCCTGCGTCTCGCGGAAACGTCCCGGCGCGATTTCGATCGATCCTGTGCGCATGCGGTCTCCCCTGCCGGCGACATGCGGCGGCTGCCGGCAGGCGGTCAACCTCGCGGAGATGCTGGCCTCGGCGCGCGCGGCGGGTTACTCGCCGCTGCGATGGATCTCTACCTCCCCATCGCCGAAATATCGGTCAATGCTCTCGTCATCGTCCTGCTCGGCGGCGGCGTCGGCTTCCTGTCGGGGATGTTCGGCGTCGGCGGCGGCTTCCTGACGACGCCGCTGCTGATCTTCTATGGCATCCCGCCGGCGGTGGCGGTGGCATCGTCGGCAACGCAGATCACCGGCTCGTCGGTTTCGGGGGCGCTCGCCTATTGGCGGCGCGGCCAGGTCGATGTGAAAATGGGCAGCGTGCTGGTGGCGGGCGGTTTCGCCGGTGCCGGGCTCGGCCAGATCGTCTTCCGCCAGCTGCAGAAGCTCGGCCAGATCGATGTCGCGATCAATCTCATCTATGTGGTGTTCCTCGGCACGATCGGTGGCCTGATGCTCAAGGCGGCGATCGCCGAACTGCGCCGCGACAAGGCCGCCGCGCCGCCGCCGCGCCGCCGGCACCACCCCTGGGTGGCGGCGCTGCCGGGGCGGATGCGCTTCCCGCGCTCGGGGCTGTTCATCTCGCCGCTGGCGCCGCTGCTGCTCGGCGCGATCGTCGGCGTGCTGACGGTGCTGCTCGGCGTCGGCGGCGGTTTCGTCATGGTGCCGGCGCTGCTCTACATCATCGGCATGTCGGCGACCGCGGTCGTCGGCACGTCGCTGTTCCAGATCATTTTCGTGACGGCGGCGACGACGCTGCTGCACGCCACCTCGTCGAAGTCGGTCGATATCGTGCTGGCGCTGCTGCTGCTGGCGGGCGGGGTGGCGGGCGCCCAACTGGGGGTGCGCGCGGCGCAGCGGCTGTCGGCGGAAAAGCTGCGGCTGGCGCTGGCGCTGATCGTGCTCGCGGTGGCGCTGCGGCTGCTGATCGGGCTGACCTGGACGCCGGCGACGCTTTACACGCTGCAAGCCGGATGAGGCGCGCGGCGGTCCTGGCGCTGGCCTGGCTGTTCGGCGTCGCCGCGGCGCCGACGATGCTGATCACCGACTTGAGCGAAGCCAGGATCGAGATCAACACGACCTTCAAGGGCGCCGATCTGCTGGTTTTCGGCGCCATCCAATACCCGCCGGGCGCGGTGCCCGACAAGGCGCCCGATATCGCCGTCGTCGTGCGCGGCCCGGCGGCGCCAGTGACGGTGCGGCGCAAGGCGCGGATCGCCGGCATCTGGATCAACACCGAATCGGCGCGCTTCGAAAGCGTGCCGGGCTTTTATTCGGTGGCGACGACGCGGCCGATCGCGGAACTCGCCGACGATCGCACCACGGCGATCTACGAGATCGGCGTCGACAACCTCCAGCTGTCGCCGACCGGCGGTACCGAAGCTGGCGCTTTCGAGGCCGGGCTGATTGCCGAGAAGCGCCGCGCCGGGCTGTTCCGCGAGGCGGCGGGCGGCGTCACCATCACCCGCGGCGTGCTCTATCGCGCGCGCATGGCGTTGCCGGCGGCGGTGCCGACGGGCGATTATGTCGCCGAAATCCACATGATCCGCCGTGGCCGGGTGATCGCCAGTTCATCGGTGCCGATCGCCATCGCCAAATCGGGGTTCGAGCGCTGGATCTATGTAACAGCGCAGGAACATAGCCTTTATTATGGCCTGGCGGCGGTGGCGGCAGCGCTGCTGGCGGGGTGGATTGCCAGCCTGGCGACGCGTCGCGACTGATGTGACGGCCCTGCAACGGACATTTCTGAACCGCAGCGAAATGCCTCTCGCCGAATCGGCCTGGATGCTATACGGTCTGGGGTGGAGCAATATCGGTTTCGACGCATTGACAGCCCGCATCGCCGCCGACGGCCCAACCTCGCAGTAACGGATATTTGGATTGACGATGAGCTTTGACAAACGCGGACGCGGTGGCCGTGGTGGTGGTTTCGACAAGCGCGAGCCTTTCGAAGGTGGTTTCGATGCCGGCTTCAGCCGCGGTGGCTTCGGTGGCGATCGCTTCGGCGGTGGTGGTGACCGCTTCGGCGGCGGCGGCGGCGATCGCTTTGGCGGCGGCGGCGGCTTCGGCGGCCCGCGCGGCGGCGGCGGCGGTGGCGGCGGTTTCGGCGGCGGTGGCCCGCGTGGCGGCGG
>LJHX01000105.1 GCA_001295935.1 alpha proteobacterium AAP81b | reverse complement strand
CGGCGGGGCGCGCCACGGCGGCGCCCGCCGGCGCGTCCTGGGGGACGGGTTGCGCAGGCGCAGCGGTGGCGAGCAGGGCGGCAAGCGGAATCGCTGCGGTGTTCAGGGCGCGGAGCAGGATCATGGCTCGCGACCATAGGGGCTGGCCGACGACTGGCAAGATGGTGGCGACGCCGGTGCCGGCTTCCTATCTGCGACCGCCGCGTTTGGAGCTGCGATGCCGATCATCCGCCATGTCCCCAGTGCCGCCACCCGCCTCATCGCCATCTGCGGCAAATGCAGTCGCAAGCTCGATGGCGGCTTTGGCCCCGATGGCGACAAGCCGCTCGCCAAGGCGCTGAAGCGCGAACTCGCCCTGCCCAAGCCGAAGCACGCGCGGTTGCGCCTCATCGAAACGCGTTGCCTGAAACTCTGCCCGAAGGGTGCGGTCGTCGTCGCCGACAGCGCGGCACCGGGGTCGCTGGCGCTGGTGCCGGCGCGAACCCCGATTGCCGAGGTGATCGCCGACTTCGGCCTCAGCGAACCCGCGTCGCAAAGGCGATTGTGAGCACCAGCGCCGCCACCGCCAGCGGCGCCAGCGTCCAGGGCGACCCCGCATAGAGCAGCGCCGCCGCCCCCGCCCAGCTGCCGGCGAGGGCATATTCCGACAGCGCCAGCAGCAGCGAGCCACGCTGGCGGGCGCGAAACGCCTTGCGCGGCATCGGCTTGGCCGCCCAGCCCTGCAGCAGCGCCCCGGCCAGCGCCGCCGCCGGAGCCAGCCCCAGGCCGACGAGCGCCGCCCAGGGGTCGATCGCCAGCAGCACCAGCAGCGGCACCCCGGCGACGGCAAGCGGCGGCAGGCAGGCGGCGGCGAGCTTGGCACGGCGGATCGTCGCCGCCGGCAGCGGCGCCGCGGCAACCAGATCGGGGGCATCTTCGCCGCAGATCGTCAGCCAGCCGAGGCTCGCCGACAATAGCCCTGCGAGCAGCACCACCGCCGCCGCCAGCCGGCCGGGCGAGATCGTGCCGCCGAGGAAAATCACCCCGAACGCCGGGATCATATAGGCAAGCTGGAGCAGGATCGTCGCCAGCAGCTCGGGGTCGCGGCCGAGCAGGCGAAGCTCTTTCAGCAGCAGCACGCGTTCGGGCGAGCCGCCGAAGCGCGCCGGGCGCTGGTCGCGCGACGCCGCCTCGTGGCGGCCGGCCTGGAGCTGGTCGGCGGCGAG
>LJHX01000104.1 GCA_001295935.1 alpha proteobacterium AAP81b | reverse complement strand
GCGGGAGAGGGGTAGCGGCGAATGCCTCTACCGAATCCGATTTTTGCGAGCGGCGTAGCGCGCGTCGCGCGCGGCCTTTTGCGCCGCTTCACGGGCGATCGCCTCGAGCCGCGCCTGTTCGGCGGCCACCGCGGCCTGCGCCTCTTTCTCGGCCTTGGCGATCGCGGCGAGGCGCGCCGCCTCGGCGCGTTCGAGCTTGCGCTGTTCCTCGCGCTCGGCGCGCTTTTCGGCGGCGCGGGCGCGCGCCTGCAGCGCCTCTTCGCTCGGCGGCGGGGCGGTCTTGAATTTTTCGAGTTTGGCCTTGCGCGCCTCGGCGGCGGCTTTGGCGCGGTCGGTATGATCGGGAAGTTTGAAGGCCATCGCGAGTGGCTTTAGCCGTCAAGTCATTCCGCTGCAACCGCGAAGGCGGGCGAAACCTCGACGGGCGTGCCGACCAGCGCGGCATTGCCCGACAGCGGATCGATCCGCGCTCGCGAGGTCAGGTCGTTGATCGAGACGCCAGGGCGCTCGCGCGCCACGCGCAGGCGAACGCCGTCGCGGCCATGGCCGAAGCCGTGCGGCAGCGAGACGGTGCCGGGCATCACCGACTCCGAGATCTCCGCCGCGACGATCACCGTCCCGGTATCGCTGGTGAGGGTGACATCGGCGCCATCGGCGACGCCACGCGCGCCGGCGTCGTCGGGGTGGATGAGCAGGGTGCAGCGCGCCGGCCCCTTGGCGAGGCGGCGCGAATTGCCGAGCCAGCTGTTGTTGTTGCGCAGGTGGCGCCGGCCGATCAGCAACAGGCCGGCCGCCGCCGGCGCCGCCAGCCAGTCGGCGAAGCGGCCGGTGAGGTCCTCGAGCAGCTCGGGCACTGCGCAGTGGATGGTCTTGTCGGGCGTGCGCAGCCGCTCGGGCAGGCGGGGAACATGCTCGCCAAGGTCGAGCCCATGCGGGTGCGCCTCGATATCGGCGAGGCTCAGCCCGCGTTCCGAGGCGCGCAGCATGCGGTCGAGAACATCGCGCGGCGGCACGATATTGGGCAGTGCCTGGCCCTGCGCCCCCGCCAGCGCGCGGGCGAGTTCGGCGACGATCTGCCAGTCGCTCTTCGTCCCCGGCGTCGCCTCGAACACCGGCGGTGAATAGGCGGCGAAGTTGCGCGTCGCGATTGGCGCCAGGAACAGCGGGTAATGATCCTTTTCGAGCGGGCCGCACGGCGGCAGGATCCAGTGGGCGTGGCGCGTCGTCGCCGTGACATACATGTCGATGGCGACATAGAGGTCGATATCGGCGAGCGCTGCATCGAGGGCGCCGCCATCGGGGACCGACAGCACCGGATTGCCGGCGATGGTGACGAGCGCGCGGACCTGGCCCGGCCCCGGCGTGGCGATCTCCTCGGCAAGCGCGACGGCGGGGAATTCGCCGAGGAGTTCGGGGTGGCCCGAGACGCGGCTGGCGAAGCGCCCGCGGCTGCCGGCGCCCGACTGCGCGACGAGATCGGCCGCCGGCGACGAGAACATCGCGCCGCCGATCCGGTCGAGGTTGCCAGTGGCGATGTTTAAGAGGTTGATCAGCCAATGGTTGAGGGTGGCGAATTCGGCGGTCGAAACGCCGATGCGGCCATAGACGACGGCGGGCTCGGGACCGGCGAGCGACGCCGCCAGCGCGCGGATATCGGCTTCGGCAATGCCGCAGCGGTCGGCGAGCCCGGCGATGTCGAACACGCGCAGCGCCGCCCAGACCTCCTCCCAGCCGGCGAGCAGCGGCGCCAGCCGGCCCGGCGCTACCAGGCCCGCCTCGTCCATCGCCAGCAACAGTGCGACGAGCAGCGCCGGGTCGGTGCCGGGGCGGATGAAGTGGTGCGTATCGGCGATCTCGGCGGTCTCGGTGCGGCGCGGATCGATCACCGTCAGCCGACCCCCTCTCGCGCGGAGGTCGCGGAGGCGCTTCTTGACGTCGGGAACGGTCCAGACGCTGCCGTTCGACGCCAGCGGGTTGCCGCCGATGATGACGAGATGCTGCGTCCGGTCGATGTCGGGGATCGGGAACAGCGCGTTATGGCCGTAAATCCACATCTGGACGAGCTGGTGCGGCACCTGGTCGACACTGCCCGCCGAGAAGACGTTGCGCGTGCCGAGCGCCTTTTTGAGCAGCGCCAATTGCGTGCTGACGCTGTAATTATGGGCGTTGGGGTTGCCGACGTAGAGCGCGCTCTCGCCACCGGCGGCGCGGAGGCGCGCGAAGCGCGCGGCGATGTCGGCAAAGGCGGCCTCCCAGCTCGCCGCGACCCACTCGTCGCCGACGCGGCGCATGGGCAGGCGCAGGCGATCGGGATCGTTCTCGAGGTCGGCGATGGCGGTCGCCTTGGGGCAGGTATGGCCGCGGCTGAAGGGGTTGGCGGCATCGCCCTTGATCGACAGAATGTCGCGGCTGCCCTCGGCGATTTCGATGACGATGCCGCAATTGGCTTCGCAGATATGGCAGGTGCGGATGTGGGTCGGCATCGGTGGCGCTCCGGCTGAGGCTCCAGCCTCGCGGCAGCGCCGTCACGATGCAACTGGCGAAGCTGGCGGGATGTTGGCAGGCCATGGCGAGGTTGCGCGAACGATGGCGGGCGGGGGCGGCGGCGCTGGCGGTCGAGGCGGCGCTGGTCGGCGCGCTGGTCTGGGGGCTGGCGCCGGGCGCGGTGCGGCGGGTGATCGCGCCCGCACTGGAGGTTTTCGCCGTGCCGCCGCCGCCAGCGCCGAAACCGCCGTCCGTGCCGCCGCGCAAG
>LJHX01000103.1 GCA_001295935.1 alpha proteobacterium AAP81b | reverse complement strand
GGCGGGCGCCGCCGAGACCATCCTGATCGACCGCGCCGCGCCGGCGCTGCCCGCCACCGACATCGATCTCGTCTTTGATCCCGTCGGCGGCGCGCTGGTGCGCCCGGCACTGAAGGCACTGCGCCGCGGCGGGCGCTACCTGATCATCGGCTTCGTCGGCGGCCGTGGCGATCCGCTGCCGCTCAATCGCGTGCTGCTCAAGGAAATTGAAGTCATCGGCGTCCGCGCCGGCGAATATGGCCGCCAGGACCCCGAAGCCGGTCGCCGTCACATCGCGGCGATCGACGCGCGCGCCGCGCTGCTGCGCCCACGCATCGGCCTGTCGCTGCCTCTCGAACGCGGTGCCGAGGCCTTTGCGGCGATGGCGGCGGGGCGGCTCGACGGCAAGGCGGTGCTGCTGGTGTAGGGAGGCATCGGCCGCATTGTCCCTTGGCGACGCCCCCCGGAAAACCCGAGCGCTCGTCAGCGCGCGTCGCGGTCCTTGGTGAAAAGCGCCTGAAACAGTCGCTCTGCCTCTGCCAGACCGGTGTCGGTCAGCACGACCGACTTGGCCCGGCCGGCGGGATTGCCGATCAGGCCCTTGGCGTGCAGCCGATCGAGCGCCTCCCAGTCGAAACCCTTCCAGGCGCGCCCATTGCCATGCAACCCGAGCCGCAACAGCGCCAGCACGGCGTCGTCGATGCGGTCGAAGTCCGGCTCGGGCTCGGCATCCGGCGGTGTGGTCGCTGTGAGCACCGGCACCTCGCTGCGTGGCGGCATCGGCCGGACATTCGCGCCCGTCGGTGCATTTCCGCCGGATTTCGGGAACGTCGCCGTCAGCCATTGCAGTGCCGCCGGCGTTGCCGCCCAGACGCTGCCAGCCTCGGCGGCATAGGCAATCGCTTCATCCGCCTCACCCATGGTGATCAGCGATGGTAGCGCGCGTGGCATCGGCTTCCGGCCGAGCAGATAGTCGGGCACATGGGGATTGGCCGCGAAGGCGGCGTCGAGGGCCTTGCGTGCTGCCGTGCGCTGCCCGGAGCGGCGAAGCGCCAGCAAGGCGCCCGACCAGACCCAGGCCGCCGAAACATCCTCGGCATAGCGTTCGAGCAGCATCGCTGCCTGCCGGTCGCGACCAAGCTCGATCAGCGACGCCAGCAGTTCGTAGCGGACGCCCTGATTGTCGTTCGGATTGAGCCGAAGCATGTCCTCAAAGTGACCGACCGCGGCGTCGTGTTGCCCCGACTGCCAGAGCGCCAGCGCCAGCGCATGGCGGGCGCGCATATAGGGGCGCGTCTCGAGCAGGCCCCAGAACATCCCGACGTCGTCCACAAAGGCGTCGGCGCCAAGCGCCGCAGCGCCGGCGGCCACTGCCTGCTCATACAAGGCGAGCGCTGCCGCGCCATCGCTGCTGTCGTCAGCCAGAACAAGATAGGCATCGGCGCAGTTCGGCGACAGCGCCAGGGCCTTGCGCGCCAGCGCGGCGCGCCTCGCCGGAGTCGCGGCCTCCATGGCCTTGAAAGCCAGCTCCTGCGCGCGATCGAGCACCTCGTCGGCGGGATCGTCGGGCAGCCGCGCGATCGACGCCAGCAAGGCCGCGATGTCGGACGCGCTTAACCCTGCCAGGGCGTCGACGGCCGTGCCGCCGTTGGACTTGTGCTTGCCTTTCGATTTCATGGCGCGGAAAATTCACCGAGCCGGCATTTTTCGCAAGCCTCGATTGCCGCGCCACGGCCTTTGCCCTGCCAAAAGCGGGGCGCCAGCGGTGATGCGATCGCGACAGCCCCTAAACGAAAAGATCGGCGCCGACGTCTGCCGCGGCGACACCCGACAGCAGCGCGATCGATTGGTAGGAGAAACCGCCGATGGCGCCGTCCTGATCGATCTGCACCACCGCGCCCGCGGCGGTGTCGACGATACGATACATGCCGGTGGCGAACGCGTCGGCTGACGTGACATCGACAACATCGAAAAAGAACTGTAGTCGATCGCCTTCGCTCGCCGAGAAATCGGTGATGGTGCTATAGCCGCCGCTGCTCAGGACGAACCGGTCGGCACCCGCACCGCCGCTGGCCAGATTGTTGCCTTGCCCGAGGTCGAGGAGATCGTTCCCGCCGTTGCCGGAGACGGTGTCATCGCCCAGCCCGGTAAAGAAGAAATCCCCCGCGGATCCGCCGAACAGCCGATCGTTGCCGGTACCGGTCAGGATGTTGACCGATTCGATATTGCGAAACACCAACGTGCCGTTGAGCGACGCTGTCGCCCCGTCGCCGACGCTTCCCGACATGATGACGGCGGTGGTGAGTTGACCAAGGCGAATATCGAGACGGTCGAAACCGGCAAGACCATCGAACGTGCCAGTCAATCGCTCGGCCGTTAATATATCGTTGCCACTGCTGCCGTTGATGACGCTGGGTGATGTGACGGGTGGCGGGGGACGACGTTTGGCCATTGGAAATGCCTCCTCGGTCGATTGCCAGTCTATACTATCGAAATCTATCGGGATATTCGATCATTTCTCGACACCAGCAAAGATGCGCCGGCAAGTTGCGGGCAGAGCGAGCAAAATCGGGCACCTCGGCGCATATCGAATCGAGCATTGTGCGCCGGCATGCCATCCCGGCGGCCACCGGCGCCCGGCGCTTGCCGCCGGCCCTCAGCGGTGCAATCGGAGCCGTTCATGACGCAGTTGCACCCCCTCGACCGCCCGGTCTGGACGGCGCTTGCCGGCGCCTGGCATTCCTTGGCCGCCGGCGACGAAACGGCGCGGCGCCTCGATCCCGATTGCGGGCCTTTCGCCGCGGCGCGCGATGGCAATGTCGCCGCCGTCGCGCCGCTGCTGCCGCGCGATCGCGACAGCTGGTTCGTCGAGGCGGACGTGGTCGCGGCGCCGCCGGAGTTCGTCGTCGCCGAAACACGCGAGCTCTGGCAAATGGTCGCCGACGCCGTGCCGCCGCCCGACCCGGCGCTGCGCTTCGTGGCGCTCGGCGATGCCGATGCCGCCGAGATGATCGACCTGGCGACCTTGACGCGCCCGGGGCCTTTCCTGGCGCGCACCAATCGCCTCGGCGACTTCATCGGGCGGCGCGAGGCAGGGCGGCTGATCGCCATGGCGGGCACACGGATGCGCGCGCCGGGCTTCATCGAAGTCAGCGGGGTCTGCACTCACCCCGAGGCGCAGGGGCGCGGGCTTGCCAGCCAGGCGAGCCGCGCCGTCGCCGCCGCTATCCTTGCCAGCGGCGCGCGGCCTTTTCTGCACGCCTATCCCGGCAATGAGCCGGCGATCCGCCTCTATACCGGGCTCGGCTTCCGCCGGCGCCGGTCGCTGGTGTTGACCATTTTGCGGCCGTCAGCGCCGGGCGCGCGCTGACGCCGAGCGGACGTCGGTCAATCGTCCATCATGCCGCCGGTGATCAGCCGGGCACCGCGTTCGAAGGTCAGATAGTTCCACGTCCAGTTCGCTGCGACGACGGCGCGGCTGCGGAAGCCGACCAGAAACCAGACATGGGCGACCGACCACAACAGCCAGGCCGGAAAGCCGCTGACCTTCACATTGCCGAAGGCGATGACGGCGCGCGCCCGGCCGATGGTGGCGAGCTGCGTCTGGCGCGCCGGGGTGAACACCGGCGCCGGACGCCCGGCGGCTTCGGCGAGGATGGCGCGCGCGACATGGCGCCCCTGCGCCTTGGCGACCGGCGCGATGCCGGGCAGCATGCCGCCCTGGCCATCGGACGCGGCAGCAGTATCGCCGATGACGAAAATCTCCGGATGGCCGGGGACGGCGAGATCGGCGCCGACCAACACACGCCCGGTGCGATCGGCCTCGGCGCCGAGCCAGGCCGCCGCCGGCGACGCAGCGACCCCGGCGGCCCAGATTACCGTGCGCGCCGGGATGCGTCCGCCGCCGACCTCGACGCCGTCGGCATCGATCGCCATGACGCGCTCGCCGAGGCGGGTTTCGACGCCGAGGGTGCCGATGGCACGCCGGGCTTCCTCCGAAAGCGATTCGGGGAAGGCGGCAAGCAGCCGCGGCCCGGCTTCGACCAGGATGACGCGGGTGCAATGCGGGGTGATCGAGCGGAAATCCATCGATACCGAACGCCGCGACAGTTCGGCGATGGCGCCGGCCATTTCGACGCCGGTCGGGCCGCCGCCGATGACGACGAAGGTCAGCAACGCCTTGCGCTCGTCGGGGTCGTCGGTCGCCTCGGCGCGCTCCATGGCGATCAGCACGCGGCGGCGGATCGCGGTGGCATCCTCGAGGCTCTTGATGCCGGGGGCGAAGGCGGCCCAGTCGTCGCGGCCGAAATAGCTGTGGCGGGCGCCGGTGGCGATGATCAGCCGGTCATAAGGCAGGTGGCCACCATCGCCCAATTCGACGATGCGCGCCGCCTTGTCGATGGCGGTGACTTCGCCGAGGCGGACGTGGATGTTCTTGTGGTGGCGGACGATATGGCGGATCGGCGCGGCGATCTCGGCCGGCGACAGCCCGGCAGTGGCCACCTGGTAGAGCAGGGGCTGGAAGACATGGTGGTTGCGGCGATCGACGATGGTGACGTCGATATCCTTGCCGCCGAATTCATGCGCAGCGGCAAGGCCGCCGAAGCCGGCACCGATGATGACGACGCGGGGGCGAGTAGGGGATGAAGTGACCATGCACCCCTATTCGTGACGGACCGGCAATCGGTGACACGGTACCGCAAACAAGTGGAAGCCACCGGCGGCGCCGCGCTGGCGGCGCCGGTCGCTCCGATCACGCCGCCGGGCGGTTGTCGCGCTTTTCGACGATACGCGCCGACTTGCCCGAGCGGCCGCGCAGATAATAGAGCTTGGCGCGGCGGACGACACCGCGGCGAACGACTTCGATCGCGTCGATCGACGGCGAATAGAGCGGGAAGACGCGCTCGACGCCTTCGCCGAAGCTGATCTTGCGGACGGTGAAGCTGCTGCCCAGGCCCTTGTTGGACCGGGCGATGCAGACGCCTTCGTAATTCTGGACGCGGGTGCGCTCGCCTTCGACGACGCGGACGCCGACGCGCAGCGTGTCGCCGGCACGGAAAATCGGAATGGCGCGCTTCTCGGTGAGACGGGCGATCTGTTCGGCTTCGAATTGCTGGATGATGTTCACGTGTCTTCCTCGGGTTCGCCGCTTCGGGCGTTGTTGTTCTTGCCGCGCGCCAGAGGGCGGTGGACGCGGGCGTAAGCCTCCCACAAGTCCGGCCGCCGTAGCCGTGTGTCCCTTTCGGACTGCGCCGACCGCCAGGCGGCGATCTTCGCATGATCCCCCGATCGCAACACTTCGGGGATCGCCAGACCTTCCCATTCGGGGGGCCTGGTGTAATGGGGATGTTCGAGAAGGCCGCTTTCGAAGCTTTCCTCGACCCCACTTGAAGCGGCGCCCATTACACCGGGCAGCAACCGCACGCAAGCATCGAGCAGCACCAGCGCCGCGACCTCGCCGCCCGACAATATATAATCGCCGATACTGACCTGCTCGATGGCGCGCGCTTCGAACAGCCGCTCGTCGAAGCCTTCGAACCGGCCGCAGAGCAGCGTGACACCGGGACCGGCGGCGAGGCTGCGAACTTTGGCTTGCGTGAGTGGGGCGCCGCGCGGGGTGAGAGCGATGACGGGCGTCGTGTTGGCGACGCCGTCGACCGCTGCCGCGACGACATCGGCGCGCAGCACCATGCCGGGACCGCCGCCGGCCGGCGTGTCGTCGACGCTCTTGTGTTTGTCAGTCGCCCAGTCGCGGATGCTGCGCACTGCGAGCGACCAGAGGCCCTCGCCGAGCGCGCGGCCGGCGAGGCTCTGGCCGAGGGGGCCGGGGAACATCTCGGGGTAGAGGGTGAGGACGGTGGCGGCGAAGGTCACTGCGTCCAGTCCTCGACGCGCAATCCCGGGATATCGGCGAAGTCGCGGGTGTTGGCGGTGACCAGGACAAGGCCCAGCGCCATGGCATGGGCGGCGATCAGGCGGTCGAAGCTGCCGCGCCGGAAGCGCAGGCCAGCGTAGGCGCGCGCCGCTTCGGTGCCAAAGGGCAGGGGCGCGACTGCCTGGAAGAGCCGCTCGGCGCCGGGCGACGAAAGACCATGGCGGGCGCCGCGCATGACTTCGGCAAAGCAGATCGCCGACGTCACCACCGATCCGCGCGCCTGCTCGGCCAACCGGCGCGCCGGGGCACCGCCGCCGTCCGCGAGAATATAGATGCAGATGTTCGAATCGAGCAGGAAAAGCGGCTCAGCCACGCGGGCGATGCTTTCCTTCCCAATCGAGCTCGCGCTCCTCGAACAGGCGATCGTCGTCGCTGAGCGGTTTCAGCCAGGGCATCGACCCTGCGAAGCCACTGATGTCGATCTTGCTCGGCTCGGGCGGCAGCGCCTCGACGATCCAGCGGCCCTGTTCCTCGCGCACCTCGACGAGCGTACCGGGGACGGCGCCGAACGACGCTGGCAGCCGCACCGCGCTGGAGTTGCCGGATTTGAACACCTTGCTCTTTGCCAACGTTCGCGCTTCCGTATCTACGTCACGTATATACTAGGCAAGCCACGCCGGATCAACCACCAGCCTTGCATCGTCCCATTCGGGGACGGCGACGGGCGTGAAGGGCAGCATCGCCGCCTTGCCGCTGGCGAGGCGGATGTCGAGGATGTCGCCAGCACCATAGTTTTCGATGCCGACGACTTCACCGAGGGTCATGCCGTCGGGGGCGACGACCGGCAGCCCGATGATGTCGGCGTGATAATATTCGCCGGGGCCGAGCGGCGGCAGGCTGGCGCGTGCGACCGTCAGCACGCTGCCACGCAACGCCTCGGCGGCGTTGCGGTCGGCGATCTCGTCGAAACGCGCCACCGCGCCGCCCGTCGCCGGGCGGATCGCGGCGAGGGTGACGGGGTGGTCGCCGGCGTGGAAGTCGCGATAGCTTTTGAGGCTCTCGGCGCTGTCGCCGAACAGCTTCAGCCGCACCTCGCCGCGCACGCCATGGGCGCCGGTGATGGCGGCCAGGGTAACGCGGCGATCGGTCATCGCGCTCAGGCCTCGGTCGGGGCTTCCTCGGCGGGCGCCTCGATGGCCGGCGCTTCAGCGGCGGCAGCTTCCTCGGCCGGCGCGGCAGCGGCTTCCTCGGCGGCGAGGCGCGCCAGTTCGGCTTCCTCTTCGGCCTTGGCGGCGGCTTCGGCGGCGGCGGCTTCGGCCTCGGCGACCTTCTGCGCGGCGAGTTCGGCGCGTTCCTTGGCCTTTTCGCCCGGTTCGCCCTTCTTCAAATTGACGCGCGGCGCGCGGGTGCGGACACCGGCGGCATCGAGGAAGCGCGCGACCCGGTCGGTAGGCTGGGCGCCGACGCTCAGCCAGTGCGCGGCACGCTCGGTGTCGAGCGTCACGCGCTGTGCCGAATCCTTGGGCAGCAGCGGGTTGTAGGTGCCGATCTTCTCGATGAACTTGCCATCGCGGGTCGAGCGGCCATCGGCGACGACGATGCGATAATAGGGCCGCTTCTTCATGCCGCCACGCGCCAGGCGGATAGAGACTGACATTCGATCTTTTCCTTCGTTTCGAACGGGTTGTTGGTCTGGTTTCTAACGCTTGTTGAACTTGCCTGCCGCCGGCGGCAGCTTGGCGCCGAGCATGCCGGCCATGTCGGCAAGGCCACCGCCGCCACCCATGGCGCCGATCATCTTGGCCATGCCCTTCATGCCGCCCATCTTGCGCAGCTTCTTCATGGCGTTCGCCATTTCGAGCTGCATCTTGATGACCTTGTTGACGTCCTGGACGGTCGTCCCCGAGCCCTTGGCGATGCGGATCTTGCGCTTCGCCGTCAGCAGCTCGGGCTTGGCGCGTTCCTTGAGCGTCATCGACAGGATTACCGCCTCCATCCGGCCGAGCAGCTTTTCATCGACCGCGCCCGAATCCATCGCTTTCTTGGCGGCGCCCATGCCGGGGATCATGCCGACGAGCGCGCCGAGGCCGCCCATCGCCTTCATCTGCTTGAGCTGACTGCGCAGATCCTCGAAATCGAACTGGCCCTTGGCGAGCTTGGCGGCGAGCCTTTCGGCGTCGGCCTGCTCGACATTGGCGGCGGCGCGCTCGACGAGCCCGACGATGTCGCCCATGCCGAGGATGCGCCCGGCGACGCGCTGTGGGTCGAACGCTTCCAGCGCATCGAGCTTTTCGCCCGTCGCGGCGAACTTGATCGGCCGCTGGGTGACGGCGCGCATGCTGAGCGCGGCGCCGCCGCGGGCATCGCCGTCCATGCGAGTGAGGATGACGCCGGTCAGCGGCACTTCGGCCTTGAAGGCATTGGCGACATTGACGGCGTCCTGGCCGGTCAGCGCGTCGACGACGAGGAGGATCTCCTGAGGCGACGTCGCGGTGGCGATCGCCGCCATCTCGGCCATCAGCGCGGCGTCGACGCCCAAACGCCCGGCGGTATCGAGCAGCACGACATCGAAGCCCTGCAGCCGCGCCGCGGTCTTCGCCCGCTCGGCGATCTGCACCGGCGTCTGGCCGGCGACGATCGGCAAGGTCGCCACACCAGTCTGCTCGCCGAGCACGCGCAGCTGCTCCTGCGCCGCTGGCCGCGCCACGTCGAGCGAGGCGAGCAGCACCTTCTTGCCCTGGCGTTCGGTCAGGAACTTGCCGAGCTTGCCCGTCGTCGTCGTCTTGCCCGAGCCCTGCAGGCCGACGAGCATGACGACCGCGGGCGGTGTGACGGCGAGGTTCAGCCCTTCCGCATCGCCGCCGAGCAGCTCGACGAGGGCATCATTGACGATCTTGACGACCTGCTGGCCCGGCGTCACCGAGCGGATGACCTCGGCGCCGATGGCGCGCGCGGTCACCTGGTCGATGAAATCCTTGACGACGCTCAGCGCGACATCGGCTTCGAGCAGCGCGATGCGCACCTCGCGCATCGCCGCGCGCACGTCGAGCTCGGTCAGCGCGCCGCGGCCGCGGAGCTTCTCGAAGACCTGGCCGAGCCGATCGGAAAGACTGTCGAACAAACGCGAATTCCTGCCTGAAAGCGGTTCCGGGGTGCCCCCAAACGAAAACGCGCCGGCGGGCGAAACTCGCCGGCCGGCGTGCATCCGTGGACGCGCACCCCCCTTTCAGGGTTGTGGCGACTTAGCCGCTGCCGCCGCCATGGTCAATGCCGGGCCTTGCTCGCGGCATCGGCCGCATGGCCAAACAGCGGCGCGCGTGGCCGTGGCGGCGCGGGCAACGCCGGACGATCGGCGCGGAAACGCTTCCGAAACGTCGATATGGCAGATGCATTCTTCCCGCGACCAAGCCGGCAACGCGCGGCGGGTGTTGTCGCCGCCCCGGCGATTGCCGTTACGGGGCGACAAGGGTAGACGGCGGGGGGGAGAGCCCGATGCGGCCTGAGAATTGGCGTTTTGATCCTGGCAGCGCCCCGCGCGGCGAGATCGCGCCCTTCTGGCCCGAGCCACTGCCTGCCATCGATAGCCGCCGCCTGCTCGACAGCCTCGTGCCTTTCTTCTGGCCGCTGATGTTCGGCGGCGTCTGCGCCTCGGCGATCGGCCTGCGCATCTTCATCGATCATCGCGATCCCTCGACGCTGGCGGCAGTGATCACCGGCATCTTCGGCTACAGTCTGGCGGCGCTCGCCTGCCGGCGCGCCGGGCTGATCCTCGCCAGTGAACCGACCCGCGGCGGCCGGGTCGAGCGGCTGTTCGGTGTCGGCTCGGTGCTGGTTGCGGCGGGGTCGGGCAGCCTGGTGCTGGCGACGCTCGGCGCCAATCCCGGCTGGCGGATCGAGGTGCTGGCGCTGATGGTGGCGATGGCCGTCCTAGGCGTCGCGCATGGTGTGGCGATTCATCGGCCGTGGATCGGTGCCATGCAGGTGGTGGCGATCAGCGTACCCAGCGTCGGCGGGCTGCTGCTGTTCTGGAAGGATTGGGTCGGCGTTTCGGCGGCGATCGGGCTGACACTTTACGCCATTCTGATCATGACCATGGCGTGGCGAATGTACCTCAGCCAGGTCGAACTGGCCCGCGCCCGCGACGAGCAACGCGCCGAGCGCGCCCGGCTGGCGGTCGCGGTGTCCAACATTCCCTTCGCGCTGATCGTTGTCGACAGCGGCTTCCGGCCGATCACCTGGAACGCCCGCTGCCTCGCCATGCTCGGCATCGACGACCTGCCGCTGACCCGCAGTTTCCTGGAAGTCATGGCCGAGGCACCGGTGTTCGATGGCGATGAGGCGCTGCGCCGCCGCTGTGCCGAGAATATCGCCGGCATGGCCACCGCGCAGGCGGCCTTCGAAGTCACGCTGCGCCGCAGCGACGACCGCGTCCTCGATGTCGAGGCGCAACCGACCGGCGACGGTGGCTGGGTGTTGGTGCTTCGCGATACCACCGGCGAATGGCAGGCGCTGACCGAACTCAACCTCCAGGCGCGGCGCTGCCCGCTCACCGGCCTCGCCAACCGGCGGGCCTTTCTCGAGGAACTTGGCGCGCGCCACGAGGCGGCAAAGCCGTTCGCGCTGCTGCTCGTTGATCTCGACGCCTTCAAGAAGATCAACGAGCGCCACGGCCATCTGATCGGCGATCGCGTATTGCAGTCGGTCGCGACACGGCTGCGCACGACAGGCGACGATCTGTTCGTGGCGCGGCTGGGCGGCGATGAATTCGCCATTCTCGCCGATATCGACGATGACGACGCGGCGCTCGCCGTCGCGGCCCGGCTCGGTGTCGAGGCCGAGCCGCCGCTGCGGCTCGATGACGCCATCGTCAGCGTTGGCCTCGCCATCGGCGTGGCGCGCGCGCCGCGCGACGGGGCCGACGTCGCGACGCTGATGCGCGCCGCCGACCTGGCGCTGCTCGCCGCCAAGCGCCGCCAGCGGCCGGGCGCGGTAATGTTCGAAGCCCAGCTGCGCGCCGAGGCCGATGCCCGCGACGGCATCGAACTCAGGGTCCGCGCCGCCATCCACGCCGGCGCCATCGATGTCGCCTATCAGCCGATCGTCGACCTGCGGACGTCGCGCGTCTGCGGCGTCGAAGCGCTGGCGCGCTGGCGCGACGACGGCAAGGGCGCCATCATGACCGAAGCGCTGATCGCCATCGCCGAGGAACGCGCGCTGATCGCCGACCTGCGCCGCGCCGTGCTGGGCGAGGCGGTGCGCGTCGCGCGCAACCTCGATCCGGTGGTGGCGCTGTGGTTCAACGTGTCGGCGCTCGATCTGCTGACGTCGGGCTTTGTCGGCGAATTGACGGCGAGCTTCGCCAGCGCCGGCCTGGCACCGCGCCGCATCGTCGTCGAACTGACCGAAACCGCGCTGATGACCAACGAGGTCGACAGCCTGGTGGCGCTCGAGGCGTTGCGCGCCACCGGCGTGCGCATCGCCATGGACGATTTCGGCACGGGCTTTTCGTCGCTCGATCGCTTGCGGCGGCTGCCGATCGACGAGCTCAAGATCAGCGGCGCGCTGGTCGCCGGCGCCAGCGTCGATGCTTCGGCGGCAAGTATCTTCAGCGCCGCGGCGCGCCTCGGCAAGACGATCGACCTCGGCATCGTCGCCGAGGGGATCGAGACGCTCGCCGAACTGCGGCTGGCGGCCGCCGCCGGGATCGAGCGCGCCCAGGGCTTCCTGTTCGCGCCGCCGGTTGCCGCGGCGAGCCTCGCCGACACCATCGCCACGGTCGAAGCGGCGTTGCCGGGGTTGCGCGAGACGGCGCTGCGGCTGGGCGACGTGCCGGTGCGGCTGCGGTTGGCCTGAGCCGGCGCCGCTTTACCTGCCCACCAACGCCGCCGCGAACTCGGCGGCATCGAAGCTTCTGAGATCGTCCATGCCTTCGCCGACGCCGACGGCATGGATCGGCAGGCGGAATTTCTCGGCCGCCGCGACCAGCATGCCGCCGCGCGCCGAGCCGTCGAGCTTGGTCATGACGAGGCCGGTGACCTTCGCCACATCGCGGAACACCTCGATCTGGCCCAGGGCATTCTGGCCGGTCGTCGCGTCGAGCACCAGCACGGTGTCGTGCGGGGCGGCGGGTGACAGCTTCTGCAGGACGCGGCGCATCTTGGCGAGCTCGTCCATCAGCCCGGCCTTGTTCTGCAGCCGCCCGGCGGTGTCGATGATGAGGACGTCGGTGCCCGCGGCGCGCGCCGCTTCAAGCGCGGTATAGGCGAGGCCGGCGGCATCGGCGCCCTGCTCGCCGGCGATCAGCGGCACGCCGATGCGCTCCGCCCAGATGCGCAGCTGGGCGATGGCGGCGGCGCGGAAGGTGTCGCCGGCCGCAAGCATCACCGTGTAGTCCTGTTCGGTGAAGCGGCGGGCGAGCTTGGCGATCGTCGTCGTCTTGCCGCTGCCGTTGACGCCAACGACGAGCACCACCTGCGGCCGCGGAAAGGCGGTGACGGCGAGCGGCTTGGCCACCGGCGCCAGCACCGCGGCGACTTCCTCGGCGACCGCCGCTTTAAGGCCCGCCTCGTCGATGCCGCGCGCGAAACGCGCGCCGGCCAGCCGCTCGCGGATACGCGCCGCGACGGCGGGGCCGAGGTCGGCGGCGATCAGCGCTTCCTCGATTTCGTCGAGGCGGGCGTCGTCCAATGGCGCATTGCCGGTGGCGAGGCCGGCGAGGCTGTCCCCCAGCCGCCCGGTCGATTTGGCGAGGCCCTGGCGGAGGCGGTCGAGCCAGCTCATGCAAAGGCCTCCAGGTCGATCTCGCCGCGGAAGGCGACGACCGCCGGCCCGGCCATCAGCAAATGACCGTCGTCGCGGCGGGTGATGGTCAGCGTGCCGCCGGGCAGATTTACACGCACCGCGGCACCGGCCAGCCCGCGGCGCTGCGCCACCGCGACGGCGGCGACCGCGCCGGTGCCGCAGGCGCGGGTGAGGCCGGCGCCGCGTTCCCAGACGCGCAGGGTGATCGCGTCGCGCGCGGTGACCTGGGCGACGCCGACGTTGATTTTCTCGGGGAAGACGGGATCGTTTTCGATGACCGGCCCGAAGCTTTCGAGCGGCACGGCGGCGGCATCGGCGACGAAGAAAACGACATGCGGGTTGCCGACATTGACCGCGCCGGCGCCTGCGAGGTCGCTCCAGGCGAGCGGCAGGCGCGCCGTGTCCATGGCATAGGCGAGCGGCACCGCGTCCCATTCGAAGCGCGGCACCCCCATGTCGATGGTGATCGCCGCGCCGTCGACAGTTGCCGCGAGCACCCCGCCGGCGGTTTCGATTGTCGCATCCTGGCCGAGCAGCGCCGCGACGGCGCGGCTGCCATTGCCGCAAGCGGCCGATCCGCTGCCGTCCTGATTCCAGAAGCGCGCGCGGGCGGTGGCGACGGCCGACGGCTCGACGACGATGAGCTGGTCGCAGCCGATGCCGGTGCGGCGGTCGGCGATGCCGCGCACCTGCGCCGCGGTCAGCGCCAGCGGCGCCTCGCGCGCGTCGAAGACGACGAAATCATTGCCGAGGCCGTGCATTTTCAGAAAGGCGCGCATCTGCGGCGCGATGTAGGCGGCGGCGCGAGGCTTGTCACCTTCTCCCCTCCCGCCTGGGGGAGGGGGTCGGGGGTGGGAAGTGCCTTGGCCCGGTGCGGGCACTTGCCGCTCCGGACCCGGGTTTCTTCCCACCCCCAGCCCCTCCCGCAAGCGGGAGGGGAGCATTAAAGAATGAACTCGCCCTCGATTACCGTGCGGCATTGACCGGTCAGTACGACGCGGTCGCCCTCCAGTCGCACCCCGGCATGGCCGCCGCGGGCGCTCGCCTGATAGGCGGTGAAAGCGTCGCGGCCGAGGCGCCTGGCCCAATAAAGCGCGATGATCGCATGCGCCGAGCCGGTGAAACTGTCCTCATCGACCCCGGCTTCGGGAGCGAAGGCGCGGCTGACGATATCGGCGCCGGAAGGATCGCTGGTTCCCGGAGCGGTCGCGATCATCAGGATATCGCCGCCGCGCTGGAGGTCGATGATGGCGCGGAAGTCGGGGGCCAGCGCGCGCACCTCGGCGGCGCTTTCGAACACCGCGACGAGATAATCCGAGCCGCGCGCCCAGACTTCGGCGGGGCGCGCGCCGAGCGCCGCGGCGACGGCGGCGTGGTGCTCGGGGGTCACTGCCTCGTCGGCGGGCCAGGCGGGCAAGGCGAGCGCATAGCCGCCGGCCTCGCGCGTCACCGTCAGCACGCCGGCCTTGCGCGTCGAGAAACGGACGCTCTCGGCCTGGGGCACCGAGGAGAGCACGAGATGGCCGCTCGCCATGGTGGCATGGCCGCAGAGCGCCACCTCGATGCCCGGCGTGAACCAGCGCAGGTCCCAGTCGGCGGTCTCGGGATCGGCGCAGGGCACCAGGAAGGCGGTCTCGGCGAGGTTGTTTTCCTGCGCGATCTTCTGGAGGATGTCGTCGGCAAGCCACGCCTGCATCGGCATGACCGCGGCGGGGTTGCCGGTGAAGGGCGTGCCGGCGAAGGCGTCGATCTGCGAAAAGGGCAGGCGCATCAGCGGAGCTTTCACGGAAAGAGCAGGCCGGTCGCCCAGCCTTCGGGGGTACGAGTGTAGGTCAGGCGCTCGTGCAGCCGCCCGGCGCGATCCTGCCAGAACTCGAAAGTCTCGGGGCTGATCCGCCAGCCCGACCAATGCGGCGGGCGCGGCACCTCGCCGCCTTCGAAGCGCGCCGCCACCGTGTCGAAGCCTGCGTCGAAAGTGGCGCGATCGGCGAGGGGCCGCGACTGCCGCGAGGCCCAGGCGCCGAGCTGCGACTCGCGCGGGCGGGTGGCGAAATAGGCGTCGGCCTCGGCGTCGCTGACGGCCGCGACGCTGCCATCGACGCGGACCTGGCGGCGCAGCGACTTCCAGTGGAAGTCGATATGCACCCGCGGGTTGGCGGCGATCTCGCGGCTCTTGCGGCTTTCGAGGTTGGTATAGAAGACGAAGCCGCGGGCATCGAAGCCCTTCATCAGCACGACGCGCACCGACGGTCGCCCGTCGGCGGTGGCGGTGGCGAGCGCAAAGGCATTGGCGTCGTTGGGCTCTCTCGCCTGGGCTTCGGCGAACCAGGTGGTGAAATGGGCGAAGGGGTCGGGGGCGGTCATGGCAGTCGCCTAGGCGCAATGCGCGGCAAAGTCATGACGGCGATTGTCGCGCTGGAATCCGGCCGAAAGGGTGGGGGGAGCGTCTGCGGAACGCTCCCCCCTAGTCGACGGCGGCACCTCGCGGAGCGAGGGTATGGGTTGCGTCGATGCCGCCACCGCATCCGGAGAAACCGGGGACAGGGGATCACCGCGCCATGGGCTGCCGAGAGTCGGCGGCGGATGGCGCGGTAACGCTAAGGGTAATGCAGGGGGCGTGCCAGTTGCGGTCAGTTCGATGATCGCGCCGGCGGGATGCACGACGTTGCGATCCGGAATTGCGAATTGCGCTTATGTTGCGAAATGCACGGCGCCGAAATGACGCCTTCGACGCTTCATGGCGGCAGCGCGGCATGCTAAATCTGGGCCATGGGAATCATCCGCCAAGCCATCCGGCTCAGCAATTTTTCGCGGCCTGACCTCGATGACATCGATGCGCTGGCGCTGGTCGATTCCGGCGCGCTTGAACTTTGCATTCCGCAGCATGTCGCCAACCAGTTGCGCCTGCCGGTTCTCGCCGACCGCGAAGTGACGATCGCAGATGGCAGCCGTCAGATCGTGCCCTATGTCGGCGGCATTCGCGTCGAGGTGTTCGGCCGCGCGACGGTGGTTAGCGCCAATGTGCTGGGCAACGAAGTGCTGCTCGGCGCCATCCCGATGGAGGCGATGGATCTCGTCATTCATCCGGCGCGCCTGCAGGTGATGCCCAACCCCGACAGTCCGAACATTCCAGGATCGATTTCGATGGGCGTACGACCATAGATGCTGGTGTCGAACAGCATAGGTTGGGACCGGCAGGCAACCGAAGCCGCGCTATTTTCTGTTACCAGTCGGGCCTATGCGGTAGCAGGGGAACTAATGGAGCTATCTGCGCGCTGTCAAAATGCGCCTATCGAATCGCCGTATGATTTCCGGCGACTAAGCGGGAAGGCATACAAGATCGGCGACGCGTCCCGAGCCGCTCTTTCGGCGGTCTCAGGAGGCGGCTGGCACATCCCCGCACGCCTAATGGTAGGCGGGGCATGCAAGCGCATCGATCATTTGGAAGCGTTAGTACGGGACTGCCGGGAGGGGATTGAGGCGGGCCGCAAAACGTTTCGCGATCGGTACGGGGTTTCAGACTAGGCTGGCGTTTTGCTACCCATCCGCCTATTCGTGACATCTCCGCGACAGCCGCCTGAAAGCCCAGACAAAACCCAATGGATTCCGTAACTTCGCCGCCTTCCGCTGGCTCGCCCGAGATCCAGCCGATCTCGATCGTCGCCGAAATGCGGACGAGCTTCCTCGATTACGCCATGTCGGTGATCGTCGCGCGCGCGCTGCCCGACGTCCGCGACGGCCTCAAGCCCGTTCATCGCCGCATCCTCTGGGGCTGCCAGGAAAACGGCTTCACCGCCGGCAAGCCCTATCGCAAATGCGCCCGCATCGTCGGCGACGTCATGGGCAAATACCACCCCCATGGCGACAGCGCGATCTACGACGCGCTGGCGCGGATGACGCAGGACTGGTCGATGCGGCTGCCGCTGATCGACGGCCAGGGCAATTTCGGCTCGATGGACCCCGATGAGCCCGCGGCGATGCGCTACACCGAAGCGCGCCTCGCCAAGGCCGCCGACAGCCTGCTCGCCGACATCGAGAAGGACACCGTCGACTTCGTCCCCAATTACGACGGTTCGGAGCATGAGCCGGCGGTGCTGCCGGCGCGCTATCCCAACCTCCTCGTCAACGGCGCCGGCGGCATCGCCGTCGGCATGGCGACCAACATCCCGCCGCACAATTTGGGCGAAGTCATCGACGCCGTCCGCGCCTGGCTCGACGCCGAGGGCGATATCACCACCGCCGAGCTGATGAAGCATTTGCCGGCGCCCGACTTCCCGACCGGCGCGCTGATCGTCGGCACCCAGGGGCTGTTCAACGCCTATGACACCGGCCGCGGCTCGATCATCATGCGCGCTCGCGCCGAGGTCGAGGAAGGCCGCGGCGACAGGCGCAGCCTGGTCCTCACCGAAATCCCCTATCAGCAGGGCAAGAACGCGCTCGTCGAAAAGCTCGCCGAGGCGGTCAAGGACAAGCGCATCGAAGGCGTTTCCGATCTTCGCGACGAGTCGAACCGCGAGGGCGTCCGCATCGTCATGGAGCTGAAGCGCGACGCCACGCCCGACGTCGTCTTGAACCAGGTCTATCGCCACACCCCGGCGCAGCAGGGCTTCGCCATCAACATGCTGGCGATCAACGGCGGCCGGCCGGAACTCATGTCCTTGAAGGACATCATCCGCGCGTTCGTGTCGTTCCGCGAAGAAGTCATCACGCGGCGCAGCAAGTTCGAGCTCGCCAAGGCGCGCGACCGTGCCCATGTCCTTGTCGGCCTCGTCATCGCGGTCGCCAATCTCGACGAAGTCGTGGCATTGATCCGCGGCTCGGCGTCGCCGGCGGCGGCGCGCGACGCGCTGCTGGCGCGCGAATGGGATGCGGCGGAAGTGCTGCCCTATCTCGCCCTCGTCGAAGCCGACGCGCAAGGGCGCGACGACAAGACGATCCGGATGACCGACGCCCAGGTCCGCGCCATCCTCGACCTGCGGCTGCAAAAGCTGACGGCGCTCGGCCGCGAGGAAATCGGCGAGGAACTCGGCGAACTCGGCGCGACGATCACCGGCCTGCTCGAAATCCTCGCCGACCGGGTGAAACTCTACGCCGTGCTGCGCGCCGAGATCGAGGCGGTCAGCGACGGTTTCGCCACCAAACGCCGCACCGAGATCGTCGCCGGCGGCGACGACATGGAGGACGAGGACCTTATCGAGCGCGAGGACATGGTCGTCACCGTCACGCTCGATGGCTGGATCAAGCGCGTGCCGCTCGCCGAATATCGCGTCCAGGCGCGCGGCGGCAAGGGCAAGTCCGCCATGGCGACCAAGGACGAGGATGTCGTCACCACCTTGTTCGTCACCTCGACGCACAATCCGGTGCTGTTCTTCTCCTCGGCCGGCAAGGTCTATCGCAAGAAGGTCTGGCGGCTGCCGCTCGGCTCGCGCCAGGCCAAGGGCCGCAGCCTCAACAATCTGCTGCCGCTCGCCGAGGGCGAGACGATCACCACCGTCCTGCCGCTGCCCGAGGACGAGGCCGATTGGGGCCGCCTCAATGTCATGTTCGCGACCGCGAAAGGCGGCGTGCGGCGCAACGCCATGGACGCCTTCACCAATGTGCCGACCGCCGGCAAGCTCGCCATCCGCTTCGAGGATGGCGACAACGATCGCCTGATCGGCGTCGCGCTGTGCGAGGCCGATGAGGATGTCTTCCTGGCGGCGAAATCGGGCAAGGCGATCCGCTTCCCGGTCGACGACGTTCGAGAATTCGTCTCGCGTACCTCGACGGGCGTGCGCGGCATGACCCTCGACGGCGCCGACGAAGTCGTCTCGATGGCGGTGCTCAAGCGCTTCGACGCCTCGCCGCAGGAGCGCGAGGATTATCTGAAAGCCGCGCCTTGGAAAGGCGACGGCGAGCGCGTGCTTTCGGAAACCCGCCACGCCGAGTTCGCGGCGGCCGAGGAGTTCATCCTGACGGTCACCGCCAATGGCTTCGGCAAACGCTCCTCGGCTTTCGAATATCGCCGCTCGGGACGCGGCGGGCAGGGCGTCCGCAACATCGCCGAAAGCGATCGCAACGGCGATGTCGTCGCCAGCTTCCCGGCGCATGACGGCGACGGCCTGATCCTCGTCACCGACCAGGCCAAGCTCATCCGGATGAGCGTCGCCGAAATCCGCATCATGGGGCGCGCCGCGCAGGGGGTGACGCTGTTCAAGGTCAATGACGGCGAACATGTCGTCTCGGCGGCGCTGGTGCCCGCCGAGGAAGCCGGGGCCGACGAGGCGACGCCGCCGGCGGGCAGCGCCTGACCTTCTATCCCGCCGCCCAGCGCTCGCGCTTGCGGTAGAGGGTCGACGGGCTGACCCCCAGCGCGCGCGCCGCCTCGGGCAGGCTGCCGCCGGCGCGGGCGACCGCCTGCTCGATCGCCAGCCGCTCGATCGCGTCGAGCGTCAGCCCTTCGAAAGACAGGCCTTCGCCGGTCGTGGTCGGCACGGCGACGTTCGCCGGCGGCCGGGGCGCCGCGCCGCCGCCGATATCGGCGACGGTCAGCCGCGGCCCGCGCGCCATCACCACCGCGCGGCGGAGGGCGTTCTGCAGCTCGCGGACATTGCCCGGCCAGGCGCGCGTCAGCAGCGCGGCGATAACGTCGTCGTCGAGCGGCGCCAGCGTCCGGCCCTCCTCGGCGGCGAAGCGATCGGCGAAGGCCTGCGCCAGCAGCGCGATATCGTCGCCGCGCGCCCGCAGTGGCGGCAGGTCGAGCGGAATGACGGCGAGGCGATAGAAGAGATCCTCGCGGAAGCGCCCGGCGGCGACCTCGGCGGCGGGGTCGCGGTTGGTGGCGCACAGCACGCGGACATCGACCTTGCGCGCCTCGCTGGTGCCGACGCGCTGGATGCTGCCGGTTTGCAGGAAGCGCAGCAGCTTGACCTGGAGCTTCAGCTCCATCTCGCAGATTTCGTCGAGGAACAGCGTGCCGCCATCGGCCTCGGCGGCGGCGCCGAGGCGGTTCTCGACGGCACCGGTGAAGGCACCGCGGACATGGCCGAACAATTCCGATTCGAGCAGATTTTCGGGGATGGCACCGCAATTGACCGCGACAAAGGCCTTGTCGCGGCGCCCGCCGGCGCGGTGAATGGCTTCGGCGGCGACTTCCTTGCCGGTGCCGCTTTCGCCGGTGATGAACACCGTTGCCTTCGATGCGGCGACATTTTCGATGGCGCGATAGACCGCCTGCATCAACGGCGAGCGGCCGATGAAGCCGTGAAAATGATCGCGGACGGTCAGCGCCCGCGCCGCGGTGACTTCGCGCGCCAGCCGCCGCGCCGTCACCGCATTGGCAACCGTCGTCAGAAGGCGTTCGGGCGCCACCGGCTTGACGAGGAAATCATGCGCGCCAAGGCGGATGGCGCTGACGGCGCGCGGCATCGAGCCATCGGCGGTGACGACGATCACCGCTGCGGATGCGGCCAGGCCGGGCAGGCTTTCCAGCAGATCGAGGCCGTCGATATCGGGAAGTTGCAGGTCGAGCAGCACGACATCGGGCATCGGGCCCGCCGCCAGTGCCGCGCGCAGCGCCGCGCCGCTGCCGTAAATTGCCGTGTCATGGCCGCCCTGCGCCAGCACCGCGGCGAAATGCATCGCCACCGAGGCAAGGTCCTCGACGATGGAGATGCGCGCGCCCGGCATCAGGCGGCGTCGGCGATCGCCGGCGCCGCCGGCGCGATACGGAAGGTGGCGGCATAGGGCGAGCCGCTGCGCTCCCAGGCGAGCTCACGGCCATCCCCATAATGCCCCATGCAGCCGCGGATCAGCCCGAAGGCGATATGGGCGAAGGGCCGGTGCGATTCATAGCGGACGCGCAGCGTCTCGCCATCCTCGGTGGCGGTGATCACCGGCGGCCGCGCGTCGGGATAGAGCACGCGGACTTCCTCATGGATGTGGCTGGCGACATGGCTGAGCAGGCCATTGGCCGAGGTGTAGCGCGAAACGATCTGCGGAAAGCGGTCGAGCAGCCGGGTAAAGAGATAATGGCCATAGTCCTCGCAGAGCACATTGGCGTCGGCGCCGGTGATTTCGGCGGCGGCGGTGACCATCGCCACGGCATAGCCGCTCGGATAATTGCCGACCGCGGTGAAGGCGCCGTCATTGGGCAGCGCGGCGCGGGCGATCACCGCATCGGCAAAGACGGCGCCGCCGGTCGCTTCCATGAAGTCGACCAGCTCGGTGAAAATCATTCCCTTCATCGTCGGTCCCCCGAAGCCCCCCGCGCCGCCGCGGCAGTGGGCCGGGGGGGCTCGCCGGGTCAAGTGCAAAATGCAACTCGATTAAGGAGTCGCCAAGGCGATTTGCCTTTTGCGCCGATGGGGCGTCAGCCCTGTCCGAGCAGCGCGCGCGCCTCGCTGACGGCGCCTTCGGCTGCGGCATCGATCCGCGCCAGCCAGCGGGCGTCGACCTCGCCAGCCTTGTCGGCTCCCGGCAGCGCCTCCCGCAGCGCTTCGAGACCAAAGGTACCAGCGATCCCGCCGAGGCTGTGCAGTGCTCGCCCGGTCGTGACAGTGTCGGCGGCGGCGACAGCGGCTTTCAGGCGTGAGAGATGGTCGGCCACGTCGGCGACGAAATGCGCGAACAGCCGGGTGCGCGCCTCGCCGTCGAAGCGGTCAAAGATGTCGCGGAACGCCGCCTGGTTCAGGAGCGGCACCGATGGCGCCACCACCCGACCGAGATGGCGATCGACGACCAGGGTCAGCGTGGCGCGATCGACCGGGCGCGACAGGCAGATGTTCATGCCGGCCTCGATCGCCGCCTCGCGTTCGCGGGCCCCGGCGTGCGCGGTCAACCCGATGATCGGCACGCTGCCGCGCGCGCCGGGCAGCGCGCGGATGCGCCGCGTCGCCTCAAGGCCGTCGAGGCCCGGCATGGCGATATCCATGATGATCGCGGCGAAGTCCTCGGCGGCGGCGCGCGTCGCCGCATCGAGGCCGTCGACCGCTTCGGCGGTGTCGAGGCCATGGAGCTGCAGCATGCCGCAGACCACCATGCGGTTGGTATCGACATCGTCGACCACCAGGATCCGTGCCCTCGTCGCGGTGCCGCGTTCGGGGGCGTTGACGACGGTGATCGGCAGCTTGAGCGTGACGACGCCGCGACCTTCGGCGCGGGTCAGCACCATCGTGCCGCCCATCGCCTCGACGATGCGGCGGCAGACGGCAAGGCCGAGTTCGCGCGCCGCCCCCGTCGGCGCGTCGACGTGCTCGCCGTTGCGCCCCGAATCGCCGACCGCGACGATCAGCATCCCGGGGCGGTAATCAACGGCGACGGTGACGAGCGCCGCCGAGCGTTCGAGGGCATCGCTGACCAGATTGTCGACCAATTGCCGGAAGCGCGTCGGGTCGAGGCTGACCCAGGCGGGCACGCCGTCCCCCATCGTCAACGCCACGCGGTCGGCGGCATCGGGCCGCGCGCCGCGCCAGAAATCGACGATGCCGCTGATCGCCGCCGCCACCGCCACCGGCGCCGCCTCGAGCGCCAGCCGCCCGGTCTCGTCGGCGGCGAGCTTGATGATCTCGTCGAGCAGCAGCCGCAGTTGCTCGGCGCCGCGCTGCGCCAACCCGACCTGGCGACGCTGCTCGGGGGTAAGGTCAGTGGCGCCGAGCAGCGACAGCATGCCGAGCAGGCCGGTCATCGGCGTGCGCACGTCATGGCTCATCATCGCGAGGAAGGCGGCGCGGGCGCGCTGGGCGACTTCGACCTCGCGCGCCAGCCGCAGCATCTGGCGGGCGCGCCGCGTATCGAGCAGCTGCAGCGCCTGCAGGCGCCGGCTGGCGGCGCGCGGTTCGGTGATGTCCTGGACGGTTCCAGTGATCGCTTCGAAGCGGCTATGGGCGTCGGTCGTCCGCCGCAAGCGCCAGCGCAGCCAGCGTAGCGGCGCGCCATCGGGTTGCAGGCGATGCTCGAAGTCGAGATCGCCGGCGGGGGCGTCATCGCCGACCGCCGCTTTCAGAAAATCGCCGAAGCGGACCGCGTCGAGGGGATGGACGCGCGCCGCCAGCGAGATCAGGTGGAAACCGGCGCCGGGCGCGAAGCCAAGCACGTCGACAAGCGCTGGCGAGGCGATCGCCGGCGTGTCGCGGGTTTCGCGCACCGTGGCGAAACGGCCGATGCGCTGGGCTTCGAGCAACTGGCGGTTGTCGGCATCGAGGCGTTCGAGCAGCACCGCCTCGCGCGCCGCCAGTTCGCGGTTGCTGAGCTCGAGTTCATGGGCGCGCGTTTCGACGAGCGCCTCGGCCTCGCGCAGCGCCGCGCGGGCACGGCGCAACTGGCGTTCGAGCAGCGCGGGATCGGCAGGGCCGGAAATGGGAGGGGCGATTGCCATGGCGCGCCGTTTCAGCCCGAACCCGCGGCCGTGGCAACGCCCGGCCCGGCGGGGCCGCTGACCGTCACCCCGAGCTCGGTGAAATCATCGGCGAAGCGCGCCGCCAACCAGGGCACCGCGGCGGGCGTCGTGTTGGCGAACAGCAACTCGGCAAAGCGCGCGCGATTGGCGAGGCGGGCAAGGCCGATGCTGCTGGCCGCGCCCTTGAGGGCGTGCGCCGCCGCCGCGGCGGCGGCGGCGTCATCGGCGGCAAGCGCTGCCAGAAAGGCTTGCGCCAGCGGCGGCGCATTGGCGCGGAACTGCGCCTGCATCGCGGTGACAAGGTCTTCGGGCAAGCCGGCGAGCGGGCTCTGCGGCAGCGGCGGCGCCGGGCGGCGGACGGCGAGCCCGGCGACGATCGCCTCGCGCAACATCGCGAGGGTAAAGGGCTTCGCCAGTGCCCCGTCGGTCAGCGCGACAAGCGTCGGATCGCCGCCGCGCACCGAGGCGGTGAAGGCGAACACCGGCGTCCGCGTCGCTTGCGGCAGCAGCCGCAGCAGTTCGCAGACAATGGCGCCGGGCAACCCCGGCATCTGCCAATCGAGCAGCACCATGTCGAAGGCGCCATGGACGAGCCGCTCGATCGCCACCAGGCCATCGCGCGCCGCGGTGACGTCGCAGCCGAGCTGGGTCGCATAGGCGCGGACCAGCTCGCGCGTCACGCTGGTATCGTCGACGACGAGCAGCCGCGGCGCGCTGCCGGCGGCGGTGCGCAGCGTTCCCGTTGCCCCCGTCGTCGCCGTCGCCGCCGGCGTCGCCGGCAGGGCGGCCGGTGGCAGGGGCAGCACGACCTCGAAGCAGCTTCCCTCGCCAGGACGACTGCGCACCGCAATCGCGCCGCCCATCGCCTCGGCAAGCCGGCGGCAGATCGACAGCCCGAGCCCGGTGCCGCCGAAGCGGCGCCGCGTCGTGCTGTCGGCCTGGGTGAAGGGCTGGAAAAGCCGCTCGGCGACGGCGGGATCGATGCCGATGCCGGTATCAGCGACCGTCAGGGTGACGGCATCGGGTCCGCGCCGCAGCGCAATCGTGATAGCGCCGTGCTCGGTGAATTTCAGTGCGTTGCTGATCAGATTGGAAAGGATCTGCTGCAACCGGGTACGATCGCCGAGCACCGCGCCGCCGGCCTCAACCTGCGTTTCGAGGCGCAGCCCGGCCCTGCGCGCCGATGGTTCGAACAGTGCAACCGTGCTTGCCACCATTTCGGCAAGGTCGACGGGCTCGGCCTCGAGCACCAGCCGCCCGGCGTCGAGGGTCGAATGATCGAGGACATCGTCGAGAATGGTCATCAACATCCGCGCTGAACCGCGAATTGTCGCGAGCACGTCGCTGCGGGCGTCGCCGAGTTCGGCAAGGCCGAGGATCCCCGTCATCGGCGTGCGGATTTCATGGCTGACCATGGCGAGCAGATCGGCGTGCGCCTGCGCCGCGCCGCGCGCCTCGTCGCGCGCCGCGACCAGCGCGTCGCGCGCGGCGATGGCGGCGGTGGTATCGCGGACGATGCCGAACAGCGCGACGATGCCGCCGTCGGCGTCGGTCTCCGCCTGGCCGCGAATTTCGAAGTGCCGCGTCGGCGACCCGGCCGCACCGGCACCGCGCGCCTCGACGCGAAACGCCGTGCCATCGGTGGCGGCCGTGGCCAGCGCCGCCGCCAATACCGGGCGGTCGTCGTCGCCGAAGCTGCCGGCGAGATCGCCGTCGGCGACACCCAGCATCGCACGGGCACGATCGGACCAGACCGTCCGGCCACTGGCCAGATCGATCCGCCAATGGCCACTTTCGCCGGTCTCCTCGGCGAGCGTCAGCAGCCGCAGCGCCTCGCGGCGCTTGAGTTCCTCCTCGCGGCGCTCGCTTTCGTCGCGCAGCAGCAGCGCAAAGCCGGTCAGCGTCGCCGGATCGTCGGCGCCGCGCAGCGGTTCGAGGATTTCGACCGCCCAGAAGCGCGAGCCATCGCGGCGTTGGCACCAGCCCTCGCGCCGCGCCGAGCCACCGGCGCGTGCCGTCGCCAGCGCCGCCTCGGCGGCAGCGTCGTCACCGCGCAGCAACGTCGCCGACAGGCCGATGATGGCGTCGGCGGGGTAGCCGGTCAGCGCCTGCGCGCCATTGTTCCACTCGGCGACGCGGCCTTCGCCATCGAGCACGATGATCGCGACACTGGTGACATTGCGCGCCAGCAGTTCGAACGACCGCGTCAGCCGCGTGCGCTCGGTGCGCACCGCGGCTTCCATGATGTCGAAGGCCTGGTCGAGGGCTTCGACTTCGTTCGCCGTCTCGGAAACCACCGCCACCGCGGTTTCGCCCGGCATGGCGATCAACCGCTCGGCACGGGCGCGCAGTGCCAGCAGCGGCCGGCCGACTTCATTGCGCAGCATCGCGCGCAGCAGCAGCGCCATGCCGATGGCACCGAGCAGCCCGACGAGCAGCACCGATCCGGCGGTTCGCGCCGCTTCGGCATCGACGACGTCGCGGGGATAATAGCTGACCGCCAGCCAGCCCGGCCGCGGCACCGGCGCCACGGCGAAATAGGCGCCGAGACGCGGATCGAAACCCGATCGCGACCCGCGATCGCGCGCCGCGGCGGCAAGCTGCCAGAGCGCGGCAAATTCGGGATCGCGGCTGCGGGGCAGGTCGAGCATTGCTTCGAGATCGCGGCGCCCGGCGAGGCGCGGATGCCAGATCAGCCGCCCGGTGCGCGACAGCAGCGCGACGCGCGCGCCCGGCAGGGCAGGCGGCGCGGCATTTTCGAACAACCGCCCGACGAGCAGGCTGACCCCCCAGCTGCCGACATGCGCGCCGCCGCGGTCCAGCGGCGTCATGCACCCCGTCGTCCAGGTGCGGCGGCTGCGATCGTAAAGGATCGGCCGCAGCCCGGTGCAGCGGAAGGCGCGCGCCGGGTTGTTGCGCGGCGCCATGTTGAGCGCCGGCTCCTCGCCTTGCAGGTCGAGACCGGCGGGCGCGGTTTCGCGGTAGAAGATCAGTCTGTCCGGCCGGCGCGGCGCGAAGATGACGATATCGTTCAGCGGCGTGAAGAAATAGAGATTGTCGATATCGGCGGGAAGGCCGGGGGTAAGCCGCTCGATGGCGCCGAGTGCGGCGAGGATCAGCCGGCGGCGGTCGTCGGTCAGCGCCGGCGTCGGCGCGATGAACACGCCGGTGCCACCGAAGCGCGTGCCATCGGCGAGGGTGGTGCCGGTGTAGAGCGCCGGCACCCCGCGCCGCGTGCCATCGGCGCGCCGCGGGAACAGCCGATCGAAGCCGGCAAGATCGCCGCCCCCGCTGGCGAGTTGCTGCTGCTGGACGGTCAGCGCGCGGCGCTCGACGTCGGCGATGGCGGCAAAGCGTGCGTCCTCGCCGGCGGCGAGATCGGCGCTGTGGGTGCGCAACCGGTCGAGCGCCGCCGCCACAGCGCGGTCACGCATCTGCAGGAAAATGACGAGGGTGCCGGCGAGATAGAGCACGCCAAGCAGCAGGATCAGCCGCTGCGTCAGCCGGCGCGCCAGCACCGACGCCCCCGCGTCGCGGCTCGAGATCTGCCCCTTGTCCACTGCAGCGCAGGCTTAGCGGGCGAGGGCGCCGTGCGAAAGGCGCCTGGCCATCGCCGTCGCGTGTGCAGCGCAGAGGCTTGTCGCTTGGCTACCGCGCCATTACACAGGCGCCATGAAGCAAACCCTGATGCCCGGCGATCCGGCACCCTGGTTTCATGCCCCGGTAATCGGTGGCAAGCCGCGCTTTGCGTTCGACAGCGTCGGCGGCCGCGTCGTTGTCCTGGTCTTTGTCGGCGCCGCCGCTGCTTCTGGCGCTGCCGAAGCGCTGGCCGCGGTCGGGCGCTGGCGCGCGCTCTTCGACGACGTCGGCGCAACATGCTTCTTCGTCACCGCCGACCCGGCTGACATCGCCGGCGGCGTCGCCTCGCAACTGCCCGGCATCCGCTGGTTCGCCGACCCCGAGCGCGCGATCGCCCGCGCCTATGGCGCGCTCGCCAGCGACGGCAGCCTGCGCCCGCATTGGCTGTTGATCGATCGCCAGCTGCGCGTCGTCGGGCGCGCGCCGCTTGGCGAGGGCGAGGCGTTGCTTGCCGCTGCCGCGCGCCTCGCGGCGTTGCCCAGCGACAGTATCGCGGCGCCGGTGCTGGCGGTGCCGCATGTTTTCGATGCGGCGCTCTGTGCCGAACTGATCGCCTGGTTCGAAGCCCGCGGCGGCGTCGATTCGGGCGTAATGGTCGAGCGCGACGGCATTACCGTCGGCAAGATCGACCATAGCTTCAAACGCCGCAGTGACTGCGAGATCGACGATCCGGTGCTGCAGCGCCGGCTGCGGCCCCGCATCGAGCGCTTCCTGCTGCCGATGCTCGAACGCGCCTTCCAGTTCCGCGCGACGCGGATCGAGCGCTGGCTGGTGGCACGCTATGACGATGCCGAGGGCGGCGGCCATTTCGCACCGCATCGCGACAATACCACCGCCGGCACGGCGCACCGCCGCTTCGCCTGCACGATCAACCTGAATGCCGAGGCGCATGAGGGCGGCGAGCTGGTGTTTCCCGAATTCGGCCCGCGCCGCTACAAGGCGACGACCGGCGGCGCCATCCTTTTCTCCTGCTCGCTGCTCCACCAGGCGATGCCGGTGACGCGCGGCGTGCGCTACGCCTTTCTGCCCTTCTTCTATGATGACGCAGCAGCGCAGCTGCGCGCCGACAATCTCGCGCGCCTCGCGGCGGAGAATGGCGGCACCCATGGTCTCGGCACCGCGCTATCCGATCGCTTGCCTCAGGTGCCGGTCACGGCCTAGACCGCCGGCAATGCCGCATCCCGCTCTCGCCGCCGGGGCCCATCCCTTTCCGCACGTCGGCCTGATCGGCATTGCCGGGATGGCGCCTTGGGAAATCGAGTTTCTCCTTGATGAAGCCGAAGCCTGGGTCGGGCGGACGGCGACCGGCCACCCGCTTGCCGGGCTGACCCAGATCAACGCCTTTTTCGAGAATTCGACGCGGACGCTGCTGAGCTTCGAGATCGCCGGCAAGCGCCTCGGCGCCGATGTCGTCAATCTCGGCATCGCCACGTCGAGCCTCAAGAAGGGCGAGACGCTGCTCGACACGGCGCTGACCTTGAACGCCATGCGCCCCGATTGCCTCGTCATCCGCCATGGCGCCTCGGGGGCGGTCGGGCTGATCGCCGCCAAGGTCGATTGCCCGGTCTTGAACGCCGGCGACGGCCGCCACGAACATCCGACCCAGGCGCTGCTCGACGCGCTGACCATCCGTCGCCGCAAGGGTCGGATCGAGGGACTGAGGGTCGCGATCTGCGGCGACATCCTCCACAGCCGGGTGGCGCGATCGAACTTCCTGGCACTGACCGCGCTCGGTGCCGAAGTCCGCGCCGTCGCGCCGCCGACCTTGCTGCCGGCGGCGATCGAGGCCTTTGGCGTCAGCGCCTTCACCGACATGGACAAGGGGCTCGCCGGTGCCGATGTCGTGATGATGCTGCGCCTCCAGACCGAGCGGATGGACGGCGCCTATGTGCCCTCGGCGCGCGAATATTTCCGTTTCTATGGGCTGACCGAGGCGCGGCTGGCGCACGCCGCGGCCGATGTGCTGGTGATGCACCCGGGGCCGATGAACCGCGGCGTCGAGATAGACGGCGCCATCGCCGACGATCTGGTGCGCTCGGCGGTCACCGAACAGGTCGAAATGGGGGTGGCGGTGCGGATGGCGTGCCTCGACGTGCTGACCCGCAAGCGGCGAAATGTGCCGGGGTGGCCGGCATGACGCCGCTGCCGCCACCGCTCGCCATCACCGGCGGCCGCGTCGTCGATCCTGCGTCGGGCTTCGATGGTATCGCTACCGTGCTGGTTCGCGACCGGATGATCGTCGGCGTGCTGCCCGGGGTCGCCGCCGCCGGCGAAGGCGCCGTCCCCGCCGACGCCGAGCGCATCGACGCCACCAGGCTGATCGTCGCCCCAGGCCTGATCGACGCTGGCGTCTTTCGCGCCGACGCCAGCGCCTGCCACGCCGGGGGCATCACCCGCGTCGTGCTGATGCCCGACCAGTCGCCGCCGCTCGACGATCCGGCGCTGGTCGCCTTTGCCCAGGCGATGGGCAAGCCCGACGTCTGGGTGCACCCGCTGGTCGCGGCAACGCGCGGGCTGGCCGGGCGCGAACTCGCCGACATCGGGCTGGGGCAGGCGGCGGGCGCCGTCGGCGTCGCCACCGGGCGCGGCGCCATCGCCTCGACGGCGGTGATGCACCGCCTGCTGGCGTGGAGCGGTGCCTTCGGGCTGCCGGTCGTATCGCACGCCGAAGACGCCGCGCTGACCGCCGGCGCGGTGGCGAGCGAGGGCGAAACGGCGACGCGCCTCGGGCTGGCGGCGGCGCCGGCCTGGGCCGAAGCGCTCGCCGTGGCGCGCGACCTGCGGCTTGCCGAAGCGACGGGGGCGCGGCTGCATTTCCGCCAGCTGACGACTGCCGAGGGGCTCGATCTTGTCCGCGCGGCGCAGGCGCGGGGGGTCGATGTCAGCGTCGGGATCACGCCGGCGCATATCCTGCTCAACGATGGCGCCGTCACCGGTTTCCGCAGTTTTGCGCGGTTGTCGCCGCCGCTGCGCAGCGAGGCCGACCGCCTGGCGGTGCTGGCGGCGCTCGCCGATGGCACGATTTCGGTGATCGCGTCGGGGCATGATCCACGCACCCAGGAAGACAAGCGCCAGCCCTTCGCCGACGCGCTGCCCGGCATGGCGGGGGCCGAGAGCCTGCTGGCGCTGGCGCTGATCCTGGTGCGCGACGGCGTGCTCGACCTGGCGGGGGTGCTGGCGACGATGACCGCGGCGCCGGCGGCGCGCTTCGGCCTGCCGGCGGGAACGCTCAGCCCGGGTTCAGCCGCCGACCTTATGGTCTTCGATCAACATGCACCGTGGCGGATCGACAGTGACGCGAGCATCGGCGCCGGCAACACCCCCTTCGACGGGCTGCCGGTGCAGGGGCGGGTGCGGATGACGATCAAGGGCGGGGAAATCGTGTGGCAGAGGTGATTTCTTCTCCCCGCAAGCGGGAGGGAAGCATTGCGCTCGCCATCCTCCTCAGCCTCGCCACCCCCGCCGCCGCCCGCCGCAAACCGCCGCCCCCAATC
>LJHX01000102.1 GCA_001295935.1 alpha proteobacterium AAP81b | reverse complement strand
GCCAGCACCTTGTCGACCTTGCGGGCGTCCATGTCGACGATTTCGAAGCGCCAGCGGGCGAGCGTGAAGCTTTCGCCGGTTTCGGGCAGGTGGCGGAAGTGTTCGAGGACGAAGCCGGCGACCGTTTCGTAATCGCGGCTGTCGGGGAGTTCGAAGCCGAGGCGGTCAGCCATTTCGTCGGCAGGGAGTGCGCCCGAGAACAGCCAGGAGCCATCGTCGCGCTCGACCGCGGGGGGGTCGTTGGCGTCGTCGACGTCGGAGCGGAAGGCGCCGGCGATCGCCGCGAGCAGGTCGGTGCGCTTAGAGATCGATCTCCTTCGCAAATGTCGCCGCGGTCACAATGCGGGACGCGCCATGGTGGCGCAAGGAAAGCAGGTCATCCTTGTCACCGGTCACCAACCGGTCGGCGGAACCCGCCTCGCACAGCGCGAGCAGGAAATCGTCGCGCGGATCGCGCGAACGTTGCACTTGCGGCAGTCGCGATGGCATCTCCGCAAGCGCGGCGATCTGGTTGACCAGCCTGCCGGCTTCCGATGGCCGAACCAGGTTCCTGATCTTGTCGCGACGACTGACTGTGCGAAATTCGTCAATCTGGATGGGGTGGCTGACGAGGACGAACCGGCGGTCGAGCCATGCGTCAATCAAGCGTGCCGGTAAGCCGCATGGGGAAAGCAGGCCGCTCAGCAGGATGTTCGTGTCGAGGATAACCCGCACGGGCTAGCGCCGCGCGTCGGCCCAGAACGCCAACCTTGTAGCGCCAAGTTCTTCCTCGACCAGACGCGCCACAGCATCCTCGTCGATGCCGGCATTGCGCGCGCGGATATCGCTTACCGTCTGGCGGAAAACTTCGCGATTGACGGCCTCTTCGACAAATTTGGACAGGTCACCCTTGCGGCCGCCGCGCGTCGCCAACAGTGTTCGCAGCGCTATGTCGGTGTCGCGCGAGACTTTCAGGCTCCAACGGGCCAGGTCACCCATGTTCGTCCCTTTCATGCGTCCAGACACATATACGCATAGGCGCCGCCGGCCGCAATCGGGCGACAAGGTAAGCCGTGCCGGGTTTGCCGGAGATACCCGTTCCCCAGTTCAATCCGAGCAGGTTGATTGGAGTGTACGGGCAGTCGTTCGCAGGCTTGACCGCTATCGGCCTGAAGTAGGTCGCAAGGAGACCGGAGCTATGCCGACCTTGCGAACAATATGATCGCCAAATAAGTGGGTCAAGGGCCTCAGGCCCTTGCCGCCGGAGGCCTCTTCTTCTGAAATTCCAAACCCTTATCGAAGTCAAACCAGCACCCGCTCTTCAGCACTCCGCACCGGGCTGGCCAGCACCTTGTCGACCTTGCGGGCGTCCATGTCGACGATTTCGAAGCGCCAGCGGG
>LJHX01000101.1 GCA_001295935.1 alpha proteobacterium AAP81b | reverse complement strand
ACCCCCACCCGGGCCGCGCCAAGAGGCGCGTCTCTCGCCTCCCCCCTCCAGGGGGAGGCGGTTGACGACCCAAGCGCCGACCCCACCTTGCAACCCGCGCCAAAATTGCCAACAAGCGACAACAACGACGAGGGCGCCGACCTTCGCGGGGAGAGATCATGAAATCCGAACTCGATACCGAACTCGATGCCGTTGTCGCCGCCATCACCGCGCCCGGCGGCATGCTCGGCGTCGGCCATACCCTGGTGCGCGGCGCCGACATGCCGGTGTTCGAGAACGCCCCGCCGTCGATGCGCGAGCTGATGGCGCTGTTTTTCGCGACCCAGGCCGACAAGGAGTTCCTCGTCTATGGCGACGAGCGGCTGACCTTCGGCGAGGTGTACGCCCAGAGCCTGAAGCTCGCCGCGATGCTCCAGCACCGCCACGGCATCGCCAAGGGCGACCGCGTCGCCATCGCCATGCGCAACTATCCCGACTGGGTGGTGGCGTTCTGCGGCATCGTCCATTTGGGCGCCGTCGCCGTGCCGATGAACGCCTGGTGGACGAGCGACGAGATCGACTACGGCATCCGCGATTCGGGCGCTCGCCTCGCCATCGCCGACGAGGAACGCGCCCGCCGCATCGGCGCGGCGTCATGCCATGTGAAGGTGCTGACCGTCCGAACGGCGAAGGACGTGGCTCACGGCCTTGGCGCGCTGTGCCTGGAGGAAGAGCTCGAAGCCTCGCCGCCGTCGACCTGGTATCTCCCCGAGCTGCATCCCGAGGACGATGTCTCGATCATGTACACCTCGGGATCGACGGGGAACCCCAAGGGCGCCGTTTCGACGCACCGCGGCATGGTCCATGGCACGATGAACTATCTCGTCGCCGGTCTCGCGCTGCTCGAACTCAACACACGCGCCGGTGGCGCCGCGCCAGCGCAGCAGGTGATGCTGCTCAACGTGCCGCTGTTCCACATCACCGGGCTGGTGCCGGTGCTGCTCGTTTCGATCGCCATCGGTCGCAAGATGGTGATCATGCACAAATGGGATGCCGGCGAGGCACTGCGGCTGATCGAGAAGGAACGCGCCACCTATTTCGTCGGCGTGCCGACGATGAGCCTCGAGCTGATGCAGCACCCCGATCGCGACAAATATGACCTGTCGAGCCTTGCCGACATCGCCTCGGGCGGCGCGCCGCGGCCGCCTGAGCATGTCGAGCGCATCGTCGAGGTCTTCCCCGGCAAGCACCCCGTCCAGGGCTATGGCCTGACCGAAACCAACGGCGTCGGCACCGGCAATTTCCGCGGCAATTATCGCGCCAAGCCCAATTCCGCCGGGCGTCCGTCGCCGCCGCTCGTCGAAATCCGCATCGATCCCGGCGACAGCGCCGTCGGTGCCGGGCTGGCGGCGGGCGAGGTCGGCGAGGTCTGCATCCGCAGCGTCGCGTCGTGCCGCGGCTACTGGATGAAGCCCGAGGCGACCGCCGCGGCTTTCGTCGGCGATGGCTGGTTCCGCACCGGCGACCTCGGCTACCTCGACGAGGATGGCTATGTGTTCATCGTCGACCGCAAGAAGGACATCATCATCCGCGGCGGCGAGAACATCAGCTGCCAGGAAGTCGAAGCGGCGATCTACGCCCACCCCGCCGTCGCCGAAGCCAGCGTCTTCGGCCTGCCCGACGAGCGCCTCGGCGAGATCGTCGGCGCGGTGGTCTACCTCAAGCCCGGCACGCCGCTTGAACGCGAGGCGCTGACCGAATTCGTCAAGCGCGACCTCGCCAGCTTCAAGGTGCCGGCGCAGATCTGGATTTCGCCCGAGCCGCTGCCCAAGCTCGGCTCGGCCAAGATCGACAAGGTGACGCTGCGCAAGCACTTCCGCGAGGTGTTCGCCGGCCGCGCCGCGTAGACAGAAAAGGGCCTCCGGCGGGCAGGGGCTGAGCCCCTGCACCCGCTTTCCTTTTGCGACGGTGCGTGATTCGACTGACACTTCTCCTCCCCCTTGAGGGGGGAGGCGACTCGCGCGTAGCGCGGCGGGTGGGGGTGGTCGCCGCGCGGACCAGATATCCCGGCGGCACCCCCTTTTCTGCTCGGTCATCGCGCACCGCGATCTGCTATAACCACCACGATTCGCCGTTCGAAAGGCCCGCCCGATGTTCACCACCATGCTCGAAGGCACGCAGGAAGATTGGGCGCACATCGCCGGCGCCCATATGGAGCACCAGGTCAGCACCGCGCCGCGCCAGATCATGGAATCGCTCGCCCGCCTCGAAGCCATCGAGGTCGGCTTCGGCGCCAACCAGCTCGTCCACAGCCTGATGACCGCGACGCTCGCCCGCCGCGACGGCGCGTCGGATCAGGAAATCGTCGCGGCGCTCTGCCACGACCTCGGCAAGCTGATGAGCATCCCCAACCACGGCGCCATCGCCGCCGAAATCCTGAAGCCCTATGTTGCCGACGACATCTACCACGCGGTCAAGCACCACCAGGATTTCCAAGGCAAATATTACTACGAGTTCCTCGGCAAGGACGCCAATGCCCGCGACCGCTTCAAGGGCGAGAGCTGGTATGCGATGGCCGAAAAGCTCGTCGATCGCTGGGACGCCCCGGCCTTCGACCCGGCTTTCCCGATCGACAGCCTCGAAAGCTTCGAACCCGAAGTGACGCGGGTGTTTTCGCGGCCGATCAAGGCCTATTGACCCGCCTCCGCCGGTGTGACGGCGCCCCCTTCAACAGCAGGAACCCGCACATGATCGGCGTTATCGCGACCATCAAGATCCAGGACGGCAAGGCCGCCGAGTTCGAACAGGTGTTCGGCGACCTCGCCGAACAGGTCCGCGAGCTCGAGCCCGGCAATCTCGCCTATGAGCTCTGCCGCAGCCGCGCCGACGCCAATACCTACAAGGTCCTCGAACTCTATGAGGACGAGGACGCGCTGAAGGCGCATGGCGCGTCGGAGCATTTCAAGGCCGCCGGCCCCGGCATCGGCGCCTGCCTCGCCGGCCGCCCCGAGATCGAATATCTCGACGGCGTCGACTGACGCGCGTTCCCCCGGCATCCAGCCCCGGGGCAAGCGCAGCCCTGAAAATCACCGCAAGCCCGGCCACGCCCTGCCGTCAACGTAGGGGATGAACCCGCGCGCCGCCCCGGCGCGCGGCCCGGAGCCTGGTGATGACCGCTTTCGCCCAATTCCGCCTGCTGCACGGCGCGTCCACCGCCGATGTGATCTTCGCCGACACCGTCGACACCATCATCCTCGGCAAGGGCGGCAACGACAGCCTTACCGGCAATCGCGGCCATGACCGCCTTTTCGGCGGTGACGGCGCCGACAGTCTCGCCGGCGGCGACGGCAACGACAGCCTCTTCGGCGGCGCCGGCAACGATCGCCTAGACGGCGGCAACGGTCGCGATGTCCTGAGCGGCGGCGCCGGCAACGACCAATCGTTCGGCGGCGCCGGCGACGACATCCTCGCCGGCGGCGACGGGATCGATGCCCTGTTCGGCGGCGACGGCGACGACGCCCTCAACGGCGGCAACGGCGATGACCTGCTCCACGGCGATGCCGGCAACGACAGCCTGGTCGGCGGCGCCGGCGCCGATCGGCTGTTCGGCGGCGACGACGACGATGGCCTCAACGGCGGCGCCGGCAATGATTGGGTCGATGGCGGCGCCGGCGACGACCGCCTCTATGGCTCGCCCGGCACCGACACGCTGACCGGCGGCAGCGGCGCCGACCTGTTCGCCTTCTACGACCCCGCGTCGAGCCAGGCGGGCGCCGGCCGCGACGTTATCACCGACTTCCGCGCCGCCGATGGCGACCGCCTCCAGCTGCTGTTCATCGATGGCGATGCCGGCCCGCGCCCGGGCAGCATCACGATTCTCGCGACCGGCACCGGCTCGCTGCTCCGCGTCGATAGTGACGGCAATGGCGTCACCGATTTCGAAGTCGAAATCACCGGCGCGCTGCTCACCATGGCCGATCTGATGTTCGCCTGATCCCGCCACCACAGGCCCCTTCCGATCGAACCGCCCTTTCCAACCCGCTCATGCCTATCGAACCACCTTCTCCAACCCGCTCATGCCGAGCGAAGTCGAGGCACGCGCCGGCGGTGGGGCCTGCCTCGACTTCGCTCGGCATGAGCGGGCGTGGAAAGCCCCCAGCTCCTGGCAACAACGCCACCCACCGCGGGATGACACGCGCCCCCCGGCCCGCTACCCCCGCGCCATGCTCACGCGTTTCGCGCCTTCCCCCACCGGCCGCCTCCACGCCGGCAACATCCGCACCGCGCTGGTCAACTGGCTGCTGGCGCGAAAGGGCGGCGGCCGCTTCCTGCTGCGCCTCGACGATACCGACCTTGCCCGCTCCACCGAGGAGTCGGCCCAGTCGATCCGCACCGATCTCGCCTGGCTCGGCCTCGCGCCGGACTTGGAAATCCGCCAGTCCGACCGCTTCGCCCTGTACGAAGCCGCCCTCGCCCACCTCGCCGCCGCCGGCCGCGCCTACCGTGCCTATGAGACGCCGGAGGAACTCGACCTCAAGCGCAAGGTCCAGCAGTCGCGCGGCCGGCCGCCGGTCTATGACCGCGCCGCGCTCGCCCTGACGGATGCCGACCACGCCCGCTTTGCCGCCGCCGGCATCGCGCCGCACTGGCGCTTCCGCCTCGCAACCGAAACCGCGATCGAATGGCACGACGGCGTCCGCGGCGCCTGCCATATCGATCCCGCCACCCTCTCCGATCCCGTCGTGCGCCGCGCCGATGGCTCCTGGCTCTACATGCTGCCCTCGGTCGTCGACGATATCGAAACCGGCGTCACCGACATCGCCCGCGGCGAGGATCACGTCACCAATTCCGCCATCCAGATCCAGATGTTCACCGCCTTAGGCGCCCCCGTCCCGCGCCTCGCCCATATGGCGCTGCTGACCGGCGCCGACGCCGCGCTGTCGAAACGCCTCGGCTCCGAAGGCTGCGACGCCTGGCGCGCCGCCGGCATCGAGCCGCTCGCCGTCGCCGCCCTCCTCGCCCGCCTCGGCACCTCGCTCCCCGTCGAGCCGATCGCGAGCCTCGATACCCTCGTCGAAACCTTCGACCTCGCCACCTTCGGCCGCGCCCCGGCCCGCTTCGACCCCGCCGACCTCGCCACCCTGACGGCGCGCACCTTGCATCTGCTCGATTACCCCGCCGTCGCCGACCGCTTGCCCCCTGGCATGACCGAAGCCGCCTGGCACGCCGTCCGCGGCAACCTCGCGACCCTCGCCGACGCCGCCGACTGGCAAGCCGTCATCGCCGGGCCGCTGACCCCGATCATCGCCGACTCCGACCGCGCCTTCATCGCCACCGCCGCCGCCGTGCTCGCCGACCTGCCATGGCGCGACGACATCTGGAGCCGCTGGATCGCTGCCCTCAAACCCCTGACCGACCGCAAGGGCCGCGCGCTGTTCGCGCCGCTACGGCTGGCACTGACCGCCCGCGACCACGGCCCCGAGATGGCGGCACTGCTGCCGCTGATCGGGCGGGAGGCGGCTTTGGCGCGGTTGGGGAAGGAAGAAGAGCCTCCGGCGGCCAGGGGCTGAGCCCGTGTTTACGCCGTCGTGGATTGCCCCTGCAGCGGTTTTCACGGTTGTTGGATCGCCGGCACGGCGGCGATTTTGGTTCGTGGCCCAA
>LJHX01000100.1 GCA_001295935.1 alpha proteobacterium AAP81b | reverse complement strand
GGGGGAGGGATGACGCGCTTTTTGTTGGGGAGTTACTGATGCTGTTCCTCGTCGCCCTCGCCGCCCCCGCGCTGATGCCGCCTGCCGACCTCGAAGCCCTCGTCACCGGCTTCGCCGGCGCGCCGGCGGTCGTCGACCCGCGGCTGATCCTGCCGGCGTGCCCGGCGCCGACCCTCGCCTGGGCAACGCCGGGCAGCGTCGAAGTCCGCTGTGCCGCGCCGGCGTGGCGCATCTTCGTCCCGGCGGGGTCGGCGCGGTCGCCGACCCCCGCACCGGCACCCGTCACCGCCACCCCAGACCGCCCCGCCATCCGTCGCGGCGACCGCGTCGTCGTCGAGGCCGGCGGCGCCGGCTTCGTCGTCGCCATGGAAGCGACCGCCGCCGGCGACGCGCGCGATGGCCGCGTCGCGTTGCGCACTGCCTCTGGGCGCGCGCTCACCGGCCATATCGGCGGGGATGGCCGCGTCCGGCTGCGCGACTGAACAGGGTTAAGGCGCGGCAACGGCGGTCGTTATCCGCAAAGGCGGCGAGGAATTGCCGTTCGAGTTGCGGATGAAGGAGACGATCGTGATCGACAGGATCGGCGGCATCGCCCCCGCGAGTGCGGGCGACCTGCGCGCCGTCGGCACGGCGCCGGGCACCGGTGCTGGCAGCGTGCCTGCGGCGGCCTTCGACAAGGCCCCGGCGCGTGCCGCCTCGGCGCAGCTGTCGCCGCTGGCGCGCGACCTGGCGGCGAGCCCGCCGGTCGAATCCGAGAAAGTCACCGCGCTGCGCGATGCCATCATCCGCGGCGATTATCGCGTCGATCCGATGGCGATCGCCGCCCGCATGCTGGCGCTCGAAGCGCCGTCGGCTGGCTGAAAGGATATGCCATGGCAGCCCCCGCAGCCGAGCTCGCCGCTTGCGGCGACACCGCCGCACCCGAATGCAATGGCGAGCCCGCCGCCGACGATTTCGCCGCTGCCACCAGTTTTGCTCGCCTGGTGGACGCAATTCGCCGCGAGCTCGCCGCGCTCGACACCGAGGACCCGGAACGCATCGAAGCGGCGACGGCGGCCAAGCTGACCGCGATGGCGGCGGTCAACGCCGATGTCGCCGCCGGCGTGGCGCCCGATCGGGCGCTGCTCGAAACCGCGCGCGACCTCAATGCCGAAGCCGCGCTGCGGGCGAAGGGCAAGCTGCTTGGCGTCGAACGCCGGCTCGGGTCGCTGTCGGCGCTCGCCGGGCGGCCGGCGCCGCTCGTCTATGGTCGCAACGGCCGCTGGGCCTAGGCGGCCGCCGCCGCTTCGGCGGGATTGGCACGATGATTGCTGAGCACCGTGGCGGTGGCCGGTCTTGCCGGCGCCCGAAGGAGCCCGATGCAAGCCGAAGCGATCGACCCCGCCCGCCGTACCGCCACCGCGACCGCCGTCGCCGCGGTCGGACGCGCGGCGGCGCGGACCGGGGTCGATTTTTCTTATCTGCTGACTCAGGCCAAGCTCGAATCGGGGCTGGCGACCACCGCGCGCGCCGCCACCTCCTCGGCGCGCGGGCTGTTCCAGTTCACCGCCGGCACCTGGCTCGAAACCGTCCGCCGCCATGGTGCCGACCATGGCCTCGGCTGGGCGGCGCAGGCGTTGGCGGGCGGTGCGGCGAACGCTGGCGCGACGGTGCGCGCGACGATCCTCGCCCTGCGCGACGACCCCGAGGCCTCGGCACTGATGGCGGGCGAGCTCGCCCGCGACAATGACGCGGCGCTGGGCGGCGTCCTCGGTCGCGCCGCGGGGCCCACGGAGCTTTACCTGGCGCATTTCCTTGGGCCCGCCGGCGCCGGCAAATTCCTGTCGGCGCTCGCCACCGCGCCGCAGACCGCCGCGGCGACGCTATTGCCCGCCGCCGCCGCCGCCAACCGCGGCGTCTTCTTCGCCGCCGATGGCGCCCCGCGCAGCCTCGCCGAAATCCACGCGCGTTTCGCCGCCAAATTCGGTGAAGGCGCCGGCGGCGCTACGCCGGCAAGCGGCAACGCCTTGCCGGAGAATACGGCCCCGGCGGCGATCGATGCTCCCGCCGCTGCTGCCCGCGCCGCCTATCTGCTCCTCGCCGAGCTTGGCGGCTGATGGGCGGCGTCGCTCTCGGGCTGTGGCGCGGCGCCGATCCGCGCGGCGCGCTGCTGCCGGCCGGCATATTGCTGCTCGTGCTGCTGATGGTCGTGCCGTTGCCGGCGGCGCTGCTCGACATCTTCTTCGTCCTCAACATCGGCGTCGCGCTGATCGTGCTGATGGTGGCGATCAACACCCGCAAGGCGCTCGATTTCTCGGCCTTTCCGTCGGTGCTGCTGTTCGCCACCCTGCTGCGTCTGGCGCTCAACGTCGCCTCGACGCGCGTCGTGCTGGTGCATGGCCATGAAGGCACCAGCGCCGCGGGGCATGTCATCGAGGCCTTCGGCGCCTTCCTTGTCGGCGGCGACTATGTCGTCGGCATCTTCGTCTTCGCTGTCCTCATGATCATCAACCTCGTCGTCATCACCAAGGGCGCCGGGCGGGTGTCGGAGGTCGCCGCGCGCTTCACCCTCGATGCGCTGCCCGGCAAGCAGATGGCGATCGACGCCGATCTGAACGCCGGGCTGCTGACCGCCGACGACGCCCGCAAGCGCCGGCAGGAGGTCGGGCAGGAGGCCGATTTCCACGGCGCCATGGATGGCGCGTCGAAGTTCGTGAAGGGCGACGCCGTCGCCGGGGTGCTGATCCTTGCCATCAACATCATCGGCGGGCTGGTGCTCGGCGCCGTCCAGCATGGCCTCAGCCTTTCGGACGCCGCGCGCATCTACCTCCTGCTCGCCGTCGGCGATGGCCTTGTCGCGCAGGTGCCGGCGCTGCTGCTGTCGATCGCCGCCGCGATGGTGGTGACGCGCGTCGGGCAGGAGGGGCTCGCCGGCCAGGTGACGCGCCAGTTCGCCAGCGCTGCCGCCTGGGCGCCGGTCGCCGGCATATTGGCGCTGATGGGGCTGCTGCCTGGGATGCCGCATCTCGTCATCCTCGCGGCCGCCGGCGGCGCGGGGTGGATCGCCTGGCGGCTGCGGGCGCCGGTCGCCGAGGCGCCCGACGATGCCGCGCCGGCCGCGGCCGCCGCGACGATCGACTGGAACGAAGTCGCCGATGTCGCGCCGGCGAGCCTCGATATCGGCTTCGGCCTCGTGCCGCTCGTCGACGAAGCCCGCGGCGCGCCGCTGATGGCGCGGATCACCGCGATCCGCCGGCAGCTGTCGAAGCAGCTGGGCTTCGTCCTGCCGCCGGTGCGCGTTCGCGACGATCTGGCCCTGGCGCCCTTCGAATATCGCATCGCCATCGGCGGGGTGACCGTCGGTAGCGACACCGCCTTTCCCGACGACATGCTGGCGATCGCGGCAGGGCCGGTCGACGCCGAGATCGAGGGCCGTGCCGTTGCCGACCCGTCGTTCGGGCTGCCGGCGCGCTGGATCGTCCCCGAGGATGCCGAGATCGCCATGGCAGCGGGTTATACCGTCGTCGACGCGCCGTCGGTGATCGGCACGCATTTGAACCATCTGATCGGCCTCCACGCCCATCGCCTGATCGGCCAGGACGAGGTCCAGGCGCTGCTCGACACACTGGCGCAGAGCGCGCCCGCGCTCGCCGGTGGGCTGGTGCCCAAGTTGCTGCCGCTCGCCACCGTCACCCAGGTCTTCGGCCGCCTCGTCGAGGAGGGCGTGCCGGTGCGCGATACCCGCGCCATCGTCGCGGCGCTCACCGTCAACGCCGCGCGGTCGCAGGATGCCGGCGAACTGACCGAGCTGGTCCGCCCGGCGCTCGGCGCCGCAATCGTCCAGACCCTCGCCGATCTGAAGGCGCCGCTCGCCGCGATCGCGCTCGATCCGGGGCTCGAGCAGTTGCTCGGCCAGGCGGTGCGCGCCGCGCCGGGGTCGCCCTGGCCCTTCGATCCTGACCTCGGCGGCCGCGTCGGCGAGGCGATTTCGGCCGCCGCGGCACCGCTGGTCGCCGAAGGCCGGCGCTTCGCCATCGTCACCGCGCCGCTGGTGCGCCGGCCGCTCTGGCAACTCCTCCACGTCCGCCTGCCGCAGCCCGTCGTGCTGGCGGTGGGCGAAATCCCCGACGACCGCACGGTCGAGATCATCGCGGTGGTCGGCAACGCCGCCGCCATCCCCGAACCGCAAGGAGCCTGACCCCGATGGATGCCCGCCTCGGCCTCGATCCCGCGCTCTACGCGCCGCGCCGCCTCGCCGTTACCGACCCCGACCGGCTGATTTCGAGCCATCTGGCGCTCGTCCGCAAGATCGCCTGGCACGTCCATGCCCGCGTCGCCTCGGCGATCGACATCGAGGACCTCGTCCAGATCGGCATGGTCAGCCTGATCGAGGCGGCGCGCGCCTTCGAGGATCGCGGCCACGCCGCCTTCGCCACCTATGCGAGCGTGCGCATCCGCGGCGCGATGATCGACCAGTTGCGCAAAGGGGCCACTTTGGTGCGCTCGGCGATGCGGCGGCGGCGCGAATGGGGGGCGGTGCGCAGCACGCTCGAAGGCCAGTTGGGCCGCGCCGCGACCGATGAGGAAATGGCGGCGAAGCTCGAAATCACCGTCGCCGCCTATCGCGAGGGCATGGCGTCGACACATGCCGCGCACACCGAATCGATCGACGACGTCTATTCCGATCACAATGACTGGTTCGCCGACGACCGCCCCGACGCCGCCGACCAGCTCCAGGCCAAGCGCCGCCAGGCGGCGATCGCCGCGGCGGTCGCGACCCTGCCCGAACGCGAGGCGATGGTGCTGCAACTCTATTTCGTCGAGGAGCTGAACCTCGAGGAAATCGGCCAGGCCCTCGGCGTCGGCGCGGCGCGGGTCTGCCAGATCAAGAAGGCAGCGCTTGGCAAGCTGCGCGGCCGGCTGACGGGGTGGCAGGAGGGGTAGCGCCGCTAGAACAGCCCCAGTGTCCGCGCCCGCGTCACGGCGTCGTGGCGATTGTCGGTGCCCAGTGCGGCGAAGGCGGCGGCGGCGTGCACCTTGATCGTCGCCGGCGACAGGTCGAGCTCGCGGGCGATTTCCTTGTTCGAACGCCCGGCGGCGATGTGGTGGAGGATGTCGCGCTGGCGCTCCGTCAGCCGCGGCGGCGGGGCAGCCGAGGCGACCCCCAGCGCCAGTTCGGCGAGGCGCGGCGGCAGAAAGCGGCCGCCGGCGAGGACGAGGCGGATCGCTGCCTCGATGACGGCACCATCCGAGGTCTTGGGGGCAAAGCCGGCGATATCCGCCGCCAGCAGCGCCAGCAGCACCGCATCCTCCTCGCTGCCGGTGACGACGAGGATCGGGCAGGCGGGGACGAGGGCGCGCAGCCGGGTGACGCCGGCAACCGGCGTGGCGCCCGGCATGGCGAGATCGCAGACGATCAGTCCGGGCGCCGTCGCGGTCGCGGCGGCCCAGGCGGCGGGAAAGTCGCCGACCTCGCTGATCTCGGCATCGGGCACGGCGAAGCGGACGGCACCAGCGAGCGCCGCGCGCATCATCGCATGGTCGTCGGCGATCAGGCAGCGCAGCATCGCCCCCCCGGTGCTCCCGGCGGGATTCTGCCTCAACCCGCCGGTAACTCAAGCCAGAAAGCGCTGCCCCGGCGCCAGCGCGGATCGAGTCCGGCGTCGCCGCCCATCAACCGCGCCATCCGCCGCGCCGAGGCGAGGCCGAGGCCGAAGCCGCCGCGCACCCGGTCGCCATGGTCGGAGCCCTGGACATAGTCCTCGAACAGCCGGCCGACATCGGCGGGCGCAACGCCGGTGCCATCGTCGATCACCCACAGACGCACCCGGTTGCCGCGGCGACGGGCAGCGATGACGACGCGCCGCGCCGCGGCATGGCGGACGGCGTTGGCGACGAAATTGCCCAGCGCCGAATCGAGCAGCATCGGATCGGCGACGGCGACCAGCCGGCTCGGCAGCGCGCGCAGGCTGACCCCGGCGAGGCGCGCGGCGGGGTCGTGAAGCTCGGCGACGCGGGCGATGGCGGCGCCGAGCGGCAGCGGCGCCAGCTGCGGCTCGATCCGCCCGGCGTCGAGGCGGAGATGCTCGATCATCTGGCGCAGCAGCGCCTCGGTGGTGTCGAAGGCCCAGCGCACGTTGCGCGCCGCGGTGGTGCGCGCCGGCCCCTCGGGGCTGCGCATCGCCTGGTCGAAGAACAGCCGCGCCGCCTGGATCGGCTGGCCGAGGTCGTGGCTGGCCGAGGCGAGAAAGCGCGTCTTGGCGTCGCGTTCGGCAGCGACGGTGGCGAGCGCTTCGGCGGCGGCGCGGCGTGCGGCATCGGCGTCGTTGAGCAGGCGTTCGATTGCCTCGCGGCCGAACAGGAAGCCGATCGAGACCAGCGTGATCCACAGCGCCAGCGGCCGCGACACCGGCGAGGAGTGGGTAAGGAAAAACGCAACCATTGCGGTCGGCAGAACCATCGGCAGCCAGGCGCCAAAGCCGCGGCTCGGCGGCAGCCGCGCCGTGCCGAAGGATATCGCGGTGATCGCCGCCATGTAGATGATGACCAGCGCCAGCACTTCCTGCGGGGTCGCCCAGGGCCAGGCGAGCCACATGGTGGCGATGACCGGCACCATGCTCAGCCAGGTCAGCAGCGGATCGAGGAACAGCCAGCGCCGCCGGAACGGCCGCCGACGGCCGGGGCCGAAGCTGTACCATAGCAGCCAGCCGAACCAGAAGGCCATATAGGCGCGCGACAGCGCCGATTGCACGGCATAGTCGCCGGCGGGCACCCGGCCATGCAGCGTGCCGCGCAGGAACAAAGCGGCGCCGAGAAAGGCCGCGAGCGCCAGCCACTGGATGCGCAGGATCAGCGCCATCGGCGGCGGCCTCCCGTCGTTGCCGGGCATCTTGGGGGAAAAGGGCAGGCGCGCAAGCCGGGCGATGGGCGGGCCGACGCGGGGGGGTGGCTATGCCATCGGCTAGCCCGCCGCCGCCGTCGCGCCGGCCGGGGCGACGGCGCTATCGAAGCGGCAACGGCGCCCCATCGGGGGTGCCGGCCGGGCGGGGAGCGGCATCCCTCCCTTTGCGAAAGGAACGGACATGGCTCTTGCAACGAATCTGCGTCCCGGCGCGCTGGCGACCGCTCTGCTCGCCGCCGGCGCGGCGAGCGCCGCGACCACGGTGTTTTCGGGCGTCGATCCCGGCGCCGGGGCGCCCGGCTCCTTTGCCAATTCGGTCGCCGCGGAGGCGGCGCTGGTCGCCGCGGCGGCGGGCTATGGAACCGTCGGCAAGGAGACCTTCGAAGGCCTCGCCACCGGCTATTATTCGCCGATTGCCGTGCCGGGCTTCACCGCCAGTTTCGTCGCGCCCAATTACGGCAATGGCTTCAACGGCATATCCGATACCAATTTGGGCGGCAATATCTACGGCCTCAACCTCACGCCGGGCGGCGCCAAATGGTTCGGCTTCTCCGACACCGGCGCGACCTCGGCGACCTTCGCCCTGAACTTCCCCAGCCATGCCTTCGGTTTCTACCTCACCGGCGCCGAACAGTCGGTCTATGGCAGCGTCTTCACCTTCAAGCTCAACAATGGTTCGCAATTTACCGGCAATATCGCCGGCACCGGCTTCGGCGGGATCGCCTATTACGGCATTGTCGACACCGTGGCGTTCAGCAGCGTGACGATCTCATCGGCGGTCAACAATGGCGACGCCTGGGGCATCGACGATGTCGCCTTCACCTACAATTTGCCGTCGACGCCGGGCGTGCCCGAGCCGGCGAGCTGGGCGCTGTTGATCACCGGCTTTGCGTTGACCGGCGCCACCGCGCGCCGCCGGCGCCGCGGGCTCGCCGCCTGATTCTGTCAATCCAGCGAAGGAGAAGTCCCATGCGAAGCGCGCTTGCGATCCTGTTGCTCGTCGCCGCCAGCCCCGCCGCGGCGCGGGAAAAGGCCTGGTATGTCGGCGTCGAAGGCGGTGCGATGATCGTTGACGACATCGATTTCGACATCGGCGGCCTCGGCAATAACCGCGGCGAAAACAAGACCGGCTATAATGTCGATGCCATTGTCGGTTATGATTTCGGCGCCTTCCGCCTCGAAGCCGAGGTCGGCTACCGGGAAGCCAGCCTTGATGGCTATCGTGCGCTCGTTGCGGTCCCGGACGTGACCGGTTTCGTGACGGGCAATTTCGGCGACGCCACCGGCAAGACCAGCGCGCTCAGCTTCATGCTCAGCGGCCTTGCCGACTTCGGCGATCCCGATACCATCGCCGGCTTTGCCGGCGGCGGTATCGGCGTCTCCAGGGTCCGCATTCCCGAATATACCATCGACCGGATCGTGCCGATCATCGAAGGATCGGACACCGTCTTCACCTTCCAGCTGTTCGCCGGTCTGCGCAAGTCGGTTACCGATCGCATTGACCTGACCGCGCGCTATGTCTTCCTGCAAGCCGGCAACGCCAGCATCGACGACGCTCTCGGCCGCCGCAATGACTTCGGCTTCCGCTCGCACGAGATCCGTTTCGGCGCGACCTTGAGGTTCGGCAGTTCCGGGGAGCGCTGAGCCGGGCCTCCGGCTGCGTCCCGCTTCGCCAAGCCGCGCCCCTCGCGGTCCGGTTGCGCTATTCGGAGGCACGCCCCATCTCGGCAGCCTGTTGCAGGGAGAACCGGAATGGCGCGGGAAAATTATGTCGTCGTGTCCGCCGGCGACCAGTGGCGGATCAGCTTCAGCGGCAATCTCTACGGCTTTTATGCCGATGCGGCGGCGGCGATCGCGGTAGCGCGCGACACGGCGCAAAAGACCGCCGATGCGGGCCAGGCCGCCGCTGTGCTGGTCGAAACCCCGAGCGGCAACTTCCGGACCGAGGCCGAATTCGAAGCCAAAGCGTAGCGCCGGGGATCAACCCCCGCGGCGGGCGGCGATCGCGGCGTTGGCGAGCGCGTCGGCGCGTTCATTGTCGGGATCGCCCGAATGGCCCTTGACCCAGCGCCATTCGACCTGATGGCGGGCGGCGGCGTCGAGCAGCGCCTGCCAGAGTTCGGCATTCTTCACCGGCTTGCGGTCGGCGGTCTTCCAGCCGTTGCGCTTCCAGCCGTGGATCCATTTGGTGATACCGTCGCGGACGTAATTGCTGTCGGTCGACAGGATTACCGACGCCGGGCGGGTGAGGGCCTTCAGCGCCTCGATCGCCGCGGTCAGCTCCATGCGGTTGTTGGTGGTGTGCGCCTCGGCGCCCATCAGTTCACGCTCGGTGCCGTTGGCGGCGCGGAGAAGGGCGCCCCAGCCGCCGATGCCGGGGTTGCCCTTGCAGGCGCCATCGGTGGCGATGACGACCTTGGGGAGCGCTTCAGGGGTTGTCACTCGCCCAGCACCATCGCGGGGGTCGCGGCGAGATACCAGGCCAGCCGCCGGGCGAAGGCCATCGCGTCCTTGCGGACGACGAGCGCGTCGGGCGGTGTGTTGAGCCAGTCGAAGCCGCGGGTCAGGGTGAAGCGCAAGCCCGCGCCGGCGCCGAGACGGGGCAGGGCGGCGGTCTCGGCGGCGGTCAGGGCACGCGCTTCGGCATAGCCCGCCGCCAGCGCGGCGGCGCGCGTCGGGTGATAGTCGCGACCATCGACGCTGAAGCACCATGACGCATGGGTGACGGCAAAATCATAGGCGAGCGCATCGGTGCAGGCGAAATAGAAGTCGATAAGGCCGGTGACGTCGCTGCCGAGCAGCAGGACATTGTCGGGAAAGAGGTCGGCGTGGATGGTGCCCTGCGGCAGGTCGCGGGGCCAATCGGCGACCGCGGCGAGGCCGGAAGCGACGATGGCGGGTAGCGCGGGGTCGATCTCGCCGAGGCGCCCGCCGCAGCGCGCGGCAAGCGGTGGCCAAGACGCCGGGCCGAGGCTGTTGGCGCGCACCGCGGCGAAATCGGCGACGGCGTTGTGGAGCCGCGCCAGCGCCCGGCCGATAGCGTGGCAATGCGCCGGCTCGGGCTCGGTCGCCGAAACGCCCGGCACGAACTCGATCAGGCAGGCGGGGCGGCCGTTGAGGGTCTGCAGCGCGACGCCGGCGCGATCGACGATGGGACGCGGTACCGGCAGGCCCTTGCCCGCCAGATGCGCCATCAGTGCCAGGAACCACGGCAGGTCGCCGGCATCGACGCGCTTTTCGTAGAGCGTCAGGATGAAGCGCGTGCCTTCAGCCCCCGCGCCGCCAGTCGTCTCGATCAGGAAATTGCTGTTCTCGACACCCTCGGCGATGCCCTTGGCACTGCGCGCCGTACCGACATCATAGCGCGCCAGGAAGCCCGCCAGCTCGGCGGCCGAAACCGGCGTATAGACTGCCATGCCGGATTATTGCGCGAGCGCGCGCGGCAGCTTGAACACCACTTGCTCGACGGCGGTGGTGATCGCCTCGGTGGTGATATCATAGCGCGCCTCGACCGCGGCGAGGACCTCCTGGACCAGCACCTCGGGCGCCGAGGCGCCGGCGGTGATGCCGAGCGTGGTGACACCCTCGAACCAGTCCCAATCGATGTTAGCGGCCGAATCGATCAGCCAGGCGCGGGCGCCCTCGCGCTCGGCGACTTCGCGCAGCCGCTGGCTGTTCGAGCTGTTGGCGGCGCCGATGACCAGAACGAGGTCGCAGCGTGGCGCCAGTTCCTTGACCGCCGCCTGACGGTTCGAGGTGGCGTAGCAGATGTCGTCGCCCTTGGGCCCCTGGATGGCCGGAAAGCGGCGCTGGAGTTCAAGGACGACATCGGCGGTATCGTCGACCGACAGCGTCGTTTGCGTCAGGAAGCCAAGATTGACCTCGTCGGGAACGCTGACCGCGCGGGCATCCTCGACGGTTTCGATGAGGGTCATGGCGCCCGCCGGCACCTGGCCGAAGGTGCCGATGACCTCGGGGTGGCCGGCATGGCCGATGAACAGGATATGCTTGCCGGCCTCGACGAGGCGTTCGGCCTGGCGATGCACCTTCGACACCAGCGGACAGGTGGCGTCGAGATAGTTGAGGCCGCGGACTTCGGCGGCGGCGGGCACGGCTTTCGGAACGCCATGCGCCGAGAACACCACCGGCACGCCATCGGGAACTTCGTCGAGTTCCTCGACAAAGATCGCGCCCTTGGCCTTGAGGCTGTCGACGACGAAGCGGTTGTGGACGATCTCGTGGCGGACATAGACCGGCGCGCCATAGCGTTCGAGGGCAAGCTCGACGATGTGGATGGCGCGGTCGACCCCGGCGCAGAAGCCGCGCGGCGCGGCGATGAGAACGGCCAGGCGCTGCCGGGCGCGGGCGGGGGGCGCAAGATCGGTGACGGTCATCGTGGCCGGGTGATAAGCCATCGTGACGCGGAGCGCTACCGCCGCCGTCGCCGCAGCGGTTTTTTGCCGGCGCGGGCAGGGGCGGCGTGGCCGCCTTCCCCTTGCGGCAAAGCCCCGCTAGGGTGGGGATCGCCCCGCGGACGCGCCGGCGACAAGAGTTTGGTCAGGGATTCGGGCGTGGCAGGGTCGGTTTGGGCAAAGTCGGTTTTGGTGGTGGCGGCGGTGGCCGCGGTGGCGCTGGCGGGGTGCGAGCGCAACCCGCTCGAGGTGCGGCGGTCGGTGTGTCCCGCCGTCGCGGTGCCCGCCTATGCCGGCGATATCACGCTGTTTCGCCCCGGCACGCCGCCCGACGCCGGCAATATCGACGTCGTCGCGACGATCACCAACGTCCGCGGGGCGTGCAACGACCAGGCGGCGACACTGACCAGCGATGTCAGTTTCGATGTCGTGGCACGGCGCAGCGACAGCGCCGGCGCGCGCGACGTGGCGCTGCCGGTGTTCGCGACCGTCGTGCAGGGCGGCAATCTGATCGTTTCGAAGCAGATCGGCAGCGTCACCGTGCGTTTCGCCGATGGTTCGGCACGGACGGTGGCTCGTGGCGGCATGCGCGCCAATGTGCTCCGCTCGGCGGCGGCGCTGCCGCCCGATCTGCTCAAGAAGGTCAGCCGCAAGCGCCGCGCGCAGGATCTCGATGCTTCGGTCGATCCGATGTCCGACCCGCAGATCCGCGCGGCGATGCGCGCGGCGAGTTTTGAGGTACTGGTCGGCTTCCAGCTCGACGAGACGCGGCTGGCGTACAACGTTGCCAAATAGTCATGGCGCCCGGCGATCGGCGGGATATGGCGGCGCTGCGCGCCGACTATGCAAGCGATCTCGGCTCGCTGGCTTCCATCTTTGCGGCGGCTCTGGAACGGGCATTACCGCCGGAAGTCGTGGCGCATATGGTGGTCTCCGGACGCTCGTCGCTCAAGCACTGGCACCGCCGTCGCCTTGATGACGGCGATATCGATCGGATCGATCTGCGGAATGTCCTCCGTTACGGCAATCCCTTGTCGCCGTCGCCCGAGGCGCTATTTCAGCGTTATGGCTCATGGTTGGCAGTGATCGATGCCGCCTGTCGACCTGGTGGCGCCGACCTTGGCCTGTAGCTATAGTGGCTTGCAGGAGTCTGACATGCACCTTGTTTCGCTTGGCGATGGTACAGCGAGTCTCGAGTTCGAGCCGGAAGAGGTAGTCGAGGTCCGCCGGCGTCTGGTCAATTGCTATGGCGATTACACGCGCGAGGCCATCATCGATGGCGCACGGCTGCGCGTTGCCGGGCAGGAATTGCTGTATCTTGATGAATGGGACGCGCCTTGCCTCATCGCATCCACCGCGGCAGGGGTCGAAATGCTTGCCGCGATCGCCGGCGCCACCGCGACGATCGCCGGAGCGGTGCCGACAAAGGTCGCCGCGGCTATCCGTTAAGCGATCAGGCCGCCACGGCGCCGGCGCATCGCCGCGCCGGTCAGCCCGAAGCCGGCGATCAGCAGCGCCCAGCTGGCAGGTTCGGGCACATAGCTGCCGACCTTGAACAGCGCGCCATTGCCCGAGCCGCCGCCGGCGCCCGACATGCGGATGGTGCCGGTCAGGGTGAAGCCGTCGCCGCCCCAGCTGTCGTCGGAGAACAGGAAGACTTCGCTCGTCGGCGTGCCCGCGCTGTCCGGCCGGCCGATGATGTCGAGGTTGAAGGCCTGGCCGTCGAGGCTGTCGATATGCACGGTGACGTCGCGCTTGGTGTAAATCTTGAGGACGTTGCCCGACAGGAAGGCCGAGCGATTGCCCCCCGGCGAGGCGACGGTGGTGCTGCCGTTGAGGCTGTTGCCGTCCAGCGTAATGACAAGGCCGGTCGGATTGGCGACCGTCGCCTGCGGCACCCAGCTCAGGGTGAAATTGGCGACAACGCCGCCGCCGGCGTTGGTGTTGCTGGCCCAGCGGCGCTGGCCCTGGTTGAAATTGTTGGCGCCGACATTGCTCGTCGCCTGGCCGACGCCGACTTCCCAATCGCCGTTGAGGGCGTTGCTGCCGCGGCGCAGCTCGACGCCATAGACGCCGGCGAGATTCTGATGGGTGACGCCATCGAGCGTCGGCAACACTTCGGTGAAGCGGCCGAAGGTCGGCTGGAAAACGCCCTGCTTCACCGACGCGGGCAGGATGGTGATCGCAGCGCTGGCAATGGCGGGGGTGACGAGCAGAAGGGGGGCGAGGAAGCGCGAGATCGCGAGCATCGTTACGTTCCTGTTTCTGTCAGCGCCTGGCCGGCGAGTGGATATAAAGCGATCCTTATGTCCAATCATTGCGTAGCCGGTGCAGTAGCGGCCGTCAACACTTCGGCAGGGAATGAACATGGTTGCCGCGCGGGCGATCGCCGCGGCGCGGTGCCGCGCATTGACTTGGCCGCCGGCAATCGGCACGAGGACGGTGTCGCCGGGTTCGCCCGGCGCCAGCGCGGGAGAGTGCGGACGTGGCAACACGCGCCGCCGCCGAAGGAGCAAGCCGCCCCCGGAATCTCTCAGGCCCAAGGACCGCGCCGGCGTATCCGCGACGATCTGGAAAGCGGCCGGGCCCTTCGGGGCACGTCCCACCGAAGGGGTAAGCGGCGGCGCTCGTGCGTCGTCGTGAAAGCTCTCAGGTCAGGGTGACAGGTGGGGGCATGAACCTGTTGCCGAAGGGGCGCCCGCGTGGCCGATTCGCCTGCCGATACCGACGTGCTCGCGCCGCTGGCGCTCGATGCGCTGCACCGTCGTCTGGGGGCGCGGATGGTGAGCTTCGCCGGCCATGCCATGCCGATCCAATATGAAGGCATCATCGCCGAGCATCTGTGGACCCGCGGCCATGCCGGGCTGTTCGACGTGTCGCACATGGGGCAGCTGCTGCTGCCGCTGGCCGCCGACGCCGCGCTCGAGGCGGTGCTGCCGGGGGACATCAAGGGGCTGGGCGAAGGCGTGCTGCGCTATTCGCTGCTGATGAACGAAACCGGCGGCATCATCGACGACCTGATGGTGACGCGACGGGCCAGGGACCTTTACCTTGTCGTCAATGGCGCGACCAAGGCGGGCGATATCGCCCATCTGCGGGCGCATGGCCTCGATCCCCAATGGCGTGACGATTGGGCGTTGCTGGCGCTGCAGGGGCCTGAGGCGGTCGACGTTCTCGATCGGCTGGTGCCGGGGGTGGCGGCGCTGCGCTTCATGCGCGGTGGCGCCTTTGCCTGGGAAGGCCAGGATTTGTGGATCAGCCGGTCGGGCTACACTGGCGAGGATGGTTTCGAGATTTCGGTGCCCGTCGCTGCTGCCGAGGCCTTTGCCGAGGCTCTGCTGGCGGCGCCCGAAGTCCGCCCGATCGGGCTCGGCGCGCGCGATTCGCTGCGGCTCGAAGCCGGGCTGCCGCTTTATGGCCATGACCTCGGGCGGCACACGACGCCGGTAATGGCGGGGCTGGCCTTTGCGATTTCCAAGCGCCGCAAGGTCGAGGGCGGCTTTCCGGGCGCCGAGATCGTGCTCAGGGAACTGCTCGACGGCCCGCGCCAGAAGCGTGTCGGCCTCAGCATCGACGGGCGCCTGCCGGCGCGCGAGGGGGCGATGGTGTTCGCCGGCGACACCCAGGTCGGCATGGTGACCTCGGGCGGCTTCGCGCCGTCGGTGCAAGCGCCGATCGCCATGGCCTATGTCGATGCCGCGGTCGCCGGCGACGGCACGGCGCTCAGCGTCGATGTTCGTGGGCGCCGCCTTGCCGCGACGGTGGTGCCGATGCCGTTCAAGCCCAAACATTATGTCCGCAAGGGAGCCCAGCCATGACGCGTTACTTCACCTCCGACCATGAATGGATCGACGTCGACGGCGATGTCGCGACCGTCGGCATCACCGACTATGCGCAGGGCCAGCTCGGCGATGTCGTCTTCGTCGATCTTCCCGAGCCCGGCCGCGTCGTCGCCAAGGGCAAGGAGGCGGCGGTGGTCGAATCGGTCAAGGCGGCGTCCGACGTCTATGCGCCGGTGTCGGGGACGGTGACCGAGAACAATGCCGCCCTCACCGAGGACCCGGCGCTTGTCAACACCGCGCCCGAGGGCGAGGGCTGGTTCTTCAAGCTCACTCTCAGCGACACCGGCGAACTCGCTGGATTGATGGATGAAGCCGGCTACAAGGCGCTGGTCGAAACGCTGTGACAACCAACCAGCCCTGGGTCGCCGCCGATTATGCCCGGCACGCGGCGTTCGTGCCGGCGCTCGGCGCGCCGGTGCTGGCGCTGTTGGCGCCGCAGCCCGGCGAGCGCATCCTCGATCTCGGCTGCGGCGACGGCGTGTTGACCGAGAGACTGGTGGCGGCCGGCGCGTCGGTGCTCGGCACCGATATCGAGGATGATATGCTCGCGGCGGCGCGGGCGCGTGGTCTCGATGTCCGCAAGGTCGATGGCCAGGCGCTCGACTTCGATAGCGAGTTTGACGCGGTATTCACCAACGCCGCGCTGCACTGGATGCCCGACCAGGCGGCGGTGGCGGCAGGGGTTTTCGCCGCGCTCAAGCCCGGCGGGCGCTTCGTCGGCGAGTGCGGCGGCTTCGGCAATATCGCGGCATTGCGGGCAGGGATTCGTGCCGTGGCGATGGCGCATGGGCTCGCCGTGCCGGCCGAAAGCCAAGTCTATCAGACCGCCGAGGCTTATACGGCGGTGCTTGCCACTGCCGGTTTCACCGACATCGACGCCAGGCTGATCCCGCGCCAGACGCCACTCGCCACCGGCATCACCGGCTGGCTGAAGACCTTTCGCTCGGGTTTCCTCGATACGCTCGGGGTGCCGCCGGGCGAGCAGGCGGCCTTCGCCCTGGAAGTCGAGGCGTTCCTGGTGCCGCTGCTGCGCGATCCGGCGGGCAATTGGATCGCCGATTATGTCCGGCTGCGCTTCTTGGCCCGGAGGCCGGGGTGATTTCAGTTGTTGCCCTTCTGGCAGCCTTGCCGCTGCTGACGGTTGACGAAGTGGTATCGCGTCACCGTGAGCTGATTGGACAAGAAGTCATTTTCGTTGGGTGGTTATCGGATTGCCAGCCGCTTGGTTGCTCGATCGATTCAGCGCCGGGTGGAAAACCCGCGGCTTTAGGGATTTCGCTTGGCACGAATGGCAAGCGTATCGAGAAGCAATTACGGGCGGCTGCCGGGCGCCAAGTTGAACTGACATTGCGCGTAAATGACAATTGTTGGCCGTCACCGGACCCGTCCGAGATCGCCGTATGCACCGACCGCGCCAACAATGCCACGCCGCTGACGGTGCGCATCGTCGGGCCCCGCCGAAGGCTGGCACATTGATTTCAGTAAATTCCGACCGGAGCTTTTGATGCGTTATCTGCCCCTGACTCCCGACGACCGAAGCGCGATGCTCGCCACCATCGGCGCGCCCGATATCGACGCGCTGTTCGTCGACGTTCCCGAAAGTGCGCGCCTTACCGGGCCGATCGCCGGGCTGCCGAACCATCAGAGCGAGATGATCGTCGAGCGCCAACTGGCGGCGCTGGCGGCGAAGAATGTCACCGCCGGGTCGGTGCCCTTTTTCGTCGGCGCCGGCGCCTACAAGCACCATGTCCCGGCGAGCGTCGATCACCTCATCCAGCGCGGCGAGTTCCTCACGGCCTATACCCCCTATCAGCCCGAAATCGCGCAAGGCACGCTCCAGGTGCTGTTCGAATTCCAGAGCCAGGTGGCGCGGCTGACCGGCATGGCGGTGGCAAATGCCTCGATGTACGACGGCTCGACGGCGATGACGGAAGCGGTGTTCATGGCGCGCCGCGTCACCCGCCGGGTCAAGGCGCTCGTCTCGGGCGGCGTCCACCCGCATTATGTCGGCGTCCTCAAAACGCTGACGCGCTTCACCGATGATGAGGTGGTGACCCACACCCCCGACCTCACCCCCGGCGCGCCGGGCGACGACCTCGCCGCGCTGGCCGCCGCGGTCGACGCCGGCACGTCGTGCGTCGTCGTCCAGAACCCCAATGTCTTCGGCCATGTCGCCGATTTGAGCCCGCTCGCCGCCGCCTGCCACAAGGCCGGCGCGCTGCTGATTGTCGTCGTCACCGAGGCGGTGTCGCTGGGGGCGATCCGCTCGCCCGGCGAGATGGGCGCCGACATCGTCGTCGGCGAAGGCCAGTCGATCGGCAACGGCCTCAACTTCGGCGGGCCCTATTTGGGACTTTTCGCCTGCGCTGAAAAGCACGTCCGCCAGATGCCCGGGCGGCTTTGCGGCGAGACGGTCGACGCCGATGGCAAGCGCGGCTTCGTGCTGACGCTGTCGACGCGCGAGCAGCATATCCGCCGCGAGAAGGCGACGAGCAATATCTGCACCAATTCGGGGCTTTGCGCGCTGGCCTTCAGTATTCACATGACGTTACTCGGCGAGGTAGGCCTGCGCAAGCTGGCGGCATTGAACCATGCCCGTGCCAGCCAGCTCGCCGATCGCCTCGGCCGCATTCCGGGGGTCGAGCTGGTGACGACGCGCTTCTTCAACGAATTCACCTTGAAGCTGCCGACCGAGGCGCGGCCGGTGATCCGCAAATTGGCCGAGCGCAATGTGCTCGGCGGCGTGTCGATGGGCCGCCTGTTCCCGGGCGTTTCGGCGCTGGCGAACGGCATGGTGGTGGCGGTGACCGAAACCGCCACCGACGAGGACTTTGATGCGTTCGAGGACGCACTTGACGAGGTGTTGGCATGACCATGAACAACGTCGGCCGCGTGACGCGGATCGAAGGCACGGGTGCCGTCGCCGAGACCTGGACCGGCAATCGCGGGCTGATGCTCGAGGAGCCGCTGCTCTTCGAGATCGGTGGCGACCGCAGCGGGGTCGACCTGCCCGACGTGCCGGTGGTGCCCGATCGCCTCGGCGATCTTGCCCGCACCGCGCCGATCGGCCTGCCCGGCCTCAGCGAGCCCGAGACGGTGCGCCACTACACCCGCCTCAGCCGCCAGAATTACGGCATCGACCTCGGCATCTTCCCGCTTGGCAGCTGCACGATGAAGCATAATCCGCGCCTCAACGAGAAGATGGCGCGGCTGCCGGGCTTCAGCGACATCCACCCGCTGCAACCGCAAGCGACAGTTCAGGGCGCGCTCGAACTCATCGATCGCCTGGCGCATTGGCTGCTGACCCTGACCGGCATGCCTGCCGTCGCGATGAGCCCCAAGGCCGGCGCCCATGGCGAACTGTGCGGCATGCTGGCGATCCGCGCCGCGCTCGATGCGCGGGGCGATGCGCGCCGCGTCGTGCTGGTGCCCGAGTCAGCCCATGGCACCAACCCGGCGACCGCGGTCTTCTGCGGCTTTACCGTCGAGAACATTCCCGCCGATGCCCGCGGCCGGGTCGATCTCGCGGCGATGCAGGCACGCCTCGGCCCCGATGTCGCCGCGGTGATGATCACCAACCCCAATACCTGCGGGCTGTTCGAGCCCGATTTGAAGACGATCGCCGACGCCGTCCACGCCGCCGGCGGCTTCGTCTATTGCGACGGCGCCAATTTCAACGCCATCGTCGGCCGCGTCCGCCCCGGCGACCTCGGCGTCGACGCGATGCACATCAACCTCCACAAGACCTTCAGCACCCCGCATGGTGGCGGTGGCCCGGGCAGCGGCCCGGTGGTCTTTTCGGAAGCGCTGGCGCCGTTCGCGCCGCTGCCCTTCGTGCGGCGGACGCGCGACGGCTTCGAGCTGGTCGAGGAAATGCAGGCGCAGGCCAGTACCGACCATGATCGCAGCTTCGGCCGCATGGTCGCCTTCCACGGCCAGATGGGTATGTTCGTCCGCGCGCTCAGCTATATGATGAGCCATGGCGCCGATGGCCTGCGGCAGGTGGCGGAAGACGCCGTGCTCAACGCCAATTACATTCTGGCGTCACTCAAGGACCTTTATTCGGCGCCTTTCGCCGATACCGGGCCTTGTATGCACGAAGCGCTGTTCTCGGACGATTTTCTCGAAGGCACCGGCCTCACCACGCTCGATCTCGCCAAAGCCATGATCGACGAGGGCTTCCACCCGATGACGATGTATTTCCCGCTCGTTGTCCATGGCGCGATGCTCGTCGAACCCACCGAGACCGAGAGCAAGGCGAGCCTCGACCAGCTGATCGGCGCGCTGCGGTCGCTGGCCGAGCGCATGAAGGCCGACCCCGAGGCGTTCCGCACCTCGCCGCATCTCGCGCCGCGGCGGCGGCTCGACGAAACTGCGGCAGCGCGCAAGCCTGTGCTCGGTTTCCGCGACGCGGCGTGAACCAATCTCCTCCCCCTGGAGGGGGGAGGCGAGAGACGCGCCTCTTGGCGCGGCCCGGGTGGGG
>LJHX01000010.1 GCA_001295935.1 alpha proteobacterium AAP81b | reverse complement strand
GGGGAGGGACGGGATCGGCCGGCTCCCACTGCGCCGCCACGGCCAGTTGAGCTTTCCGTCCCACCCAGCTACGCCACCCCCCATGCTCCCGCTTGCCGGTCTCAAGGTCGTCGACCTCTCTTCCGTCGTCTTCGGGCCCTATTGCGCGCAATGGTTCGCCGACTTGGGCGCCGATGTCATCAAGCTCGAAGCCCCCGAGGGCGATTCGACGCGGCTGACCGGGCCGGGGCTCGAGGTCGGCATGTCGGCGCTGTTCCTCGGCTGCAACCGCGGCAAGCGCGGCCTGGTGCTCGACCTGAAGCGTCCGGAAGCGCAGGCGGCGCTCGATCGCGTCCTTGCCGACACCGACGTGCTGCTCCATTCGATCCGGCCGCAGAAGCTGAAAAGCCTTGGCCTCGATCCCGAGACGCTGCTGGCGAAGCACCCGCGGCTGATCTTCGCCGGGCTGCACGGCTTCGGCCAGGACGGGCCCTATGGCGGGCGGCCGGCCTATGACGACGTCATCCAGGGCATGTCGGGGATCGCCGACCTGATGCACCGCCAGACCGGCGAGCCGCGCTATTTGCCCGCCATCGTCGCCGACAAGGTGTCGGGGCTGACCGCTGGGCTCGCCATCCTCGCCGCGGTGATCCGCCGCCAGACGACCGGCAAAGGCGGCTTCGTCGAAATCCCGATGTTCGAAACCATGGTGGCCTTCAACTTCGTCGAGCATTTCTTCGGCCATCATTTCGATCCGCCGCTCGCCGACTTGGGCTATCCGCGCGCCATGGCGCCGTGGCGCAAGCCGCTGCCGACGACCGACGGCTATCTCTGCATGCTCGCCTATACCGACGCGCATTGGCGCGGCTTCTTCACCGTCGCCGGCGCGCCCGAGCATCTCGCCGATCCGCGCTTCGCGACGATCAGCACGCGCACCGCGCATACCGACGCGATCTATGCGCTCGTCGGCGACCTCGTCCGCCAGCGGCCGACGGCGGAATGGCTCGACCTGCTCGAAGGCGTCCAGGTGCCGTGCGCGCCGATCATCGGCTTGGACGACCTCGAAAGCGACCCGCATCTCGCCGCCACCGGCTTCTTCACCCGCGTCGAAACCCCCGCCGGCCCGCTGCGCTACCCCGGCGTGCCGGTGCTCTTCGACGGCGAGCGCCCGCCGGTCGGCGCGCCGCCGCACCTCGGCGAGCACACGCGGCAGCTGCTGCAGGACGCCGGCTTCAGCGACGAGGATCTCGCGGCACTGCTCGCCAGCCGGGCAGCACGGCAGGGCTGACGCCGGGATTCAGGTCATGGAAACAAGCAGAGGCGCCTCCGGCGGCCAGGGCGCGAGGCCCTGGACCCACTTTCCATCAAGGCGCGCCCAGCGCCGAATTCCCGCCATACAGGATTGAAAAACAAATGGGTGCAGGCCTCAGGCCTGCCCGCCGGAGGCCCTTCTTTCTGTCGACGCCACGCCGCTCAGCGCGGCGCGACCTGATCGAGGAACGCCAGCACCGCGGCGAAATTGGCGGCGGCGCCCGCCGGGTTGCGATCGGCGCGCAGCGTCGCCGAACCATGGACGCCGGCGCGCGGCACCTGCTGGCGGCCGCGCCCGCCGGGCACCGTGGCGACGATTGCCCGCGCCGCGGCGATTTCGCCGGCATCGGCCGCCGAGGTGACGAACACCGGCACCCGAACCCGCGCCGCCGCGCCGGCGATCGAGACGCCGTCGATATATTCCCCCGGCGAGAAGGCCAGCACTGCGCCGATCTCCGGATGGCGCGCGGCGAGTTCGAAGACCAGCGCCGCCGAATAGCTGCTGCCCCAGGCGATCACCCGGCGGGCGCCGCGCCGCCGCGCCTCGGTGAGGGCGGCTTCGAGGTCGGGCAGCGCCGCCTGATAGTCGGGTTGGCCGCGGACCGCCGCGGCGGTGGCGTTGTCGCGCCCCCACAGCCGGCCGCCCGAGCGCGCATCGACCGCCAAGGTCGCGAAGCCGGCGGCGACCAGGCGCGGCACGATCGGCGCATATTCGCCGAGGTTGGAGCCCGCCATATGGAAGAGCAGAATGGTGCCGCGTGAGGCGCCGGCGGGCGCGGTGAAATCGCCATGGACGCTGACGCCGTCGCGCGCCGCGAAGCGGATCGGCGTGGCAAGCGCCGCCGCCGCCCAGCCGAGGCACAGCGCCGCGCCGAGGATCGTCAGTCGCATCATCGCCTCCGCACACCATCGTCCGGCGCGACTTTCGGCGCTCGCAGGGGCGGCGGCAAGGCCAGGCGGCGCGCATTTGCGCAATCGGTCGCAGGTCCGCGGCGATCGCCGCCGTCGCCGGCGCATTGGCACGCCGGCAGCGAGCGACTAAGCCATGGCGCGTTGTCCAAGTGGAGTTCCCATGCGCCTTTCGATCGTTGCCGCCCTCTTGCTGACGACCGCCCTTGCCGGACCGGTCGCCGCCGCGCCGGCGCCGGTCGCCGATCTCGTGCGCCAAGTCGACATTCCCTATGACAGCTTCACCCTGGCCAACGGCCTGAAGGTCGTCGTCCATACCGATCGCAAGGCGCCGATCGTCGCGGTCAGCGTCTGGTACCACATCGGCTCGAAGGACGAGCCCGGCGGCAAGACCGGCTTTGCGCACCTCTTCGAGCATCTGATGTTCTACGGCAGCGAGAACAACAACGAGATCTTCTTCAAAAAGCTCGAAAATGTCGGCGCCACCGACTACAACGGCACCACCTGGTTCGATCGCACCAATTATTTCGAGAATGTGCCGACCCCGGCGCTGCCGCTGGCGCTCTACCTCGAATCGGATCGGATGGGGTGGCTCTTGGGCGCGGTCGACCAGGCCAAGCTCGATGCCCAGCGCGGCGTCGTCCAGAACGAGAAGCGCCAGGGCGATAACGCGCCCTTGGGCCTCACTGAATATGCCAAGCTCGCGGCGCTGTTCCCGGAAGGCCATCCCTATCGCCATTCGACGATCGGCAGCATGGCCGATCTGGATGCGGCGAAGCTCGACGATGTCCGCGGCTGGTTCCGCAGCAATTATGGCGCCGGCAACGCTGTGGTGGTGCTCGCCGGCGATATCGATGTCGCGACGGCCCGACCGTTGGTGGAGAAATACTTCGGGCCGATCGCGCGCGGTCCCGATATCAAGCGCTTCGACGCTCCCGTGCCGAAGTGGACCGAGACGCGCCGGCTGACCATGCAGGACCAGATCCCGACGCCGCAGCTCAGCTATAATTGGGTGGCGCCGGGCCGCCTCGATGCCGCGGCGAGCCAGGTCGATGTCGCGCTGACCATCCTGGCCGGCGGCAACAGCTCGCGGCTCTACAACGACCTCGTCCGCGACAAGAAGCTCGCGGTGGCGGTGAGCGGCGGCAACCAGTTGTTCGAGAAGGTCTCAATGCCGACGATCGACGTCACCCTGGCGCCGGGGGTCGATCCCAAGGCGGTCGAGGCGCGGCTCGATGCCGTCATCGCCGAGTTCATCGCCAGGGGCCCGACGGCCGACGAAGTCGCGCGCGTCGCGACGCGTGCCGTCAGCGGCACCATCCGCGGCCTCGAAGCCGTCGGCGGTTTCGGCGGCAAGGCGGTAACGCTCGCCGAGGGCGCGGTCTATGCCGGCGATCCCGGCTTCTACAAGACCGAGCTGGCGCGCTACGCCGCCGCGACGCCCGCCACCGTCCAGGCCGCGGCGAAGGAGTGGCTGGCGCGCGGCGAATTCCGCCTGACCGTGCTGCCCGGCGCCCGCCCGCTCGCCGAACAGAGCACCCCGCGCACCGCGCCACCAGCGCCCGCCGCGCCGATCGCCACCACCCCGCGCGAGCCCGCCCCCGCCGTCGCCGGTGCGCCGACCCTGCGCTTCCCGGCGATCGAGCGCTTCAGCCTCGCCAATGGCATCGAGGTCCAGCTCGCCCGCCGCGCCGAACTGCCGCTGGTCAAGGTGATGGTCAGCTTCGATGCCGGCTTCGGCGCCGACGATCGCGCCAAGCTGGGCCTGCAGAACCTCACCCTCAGCCTGCTCGACGAAGGCGCCGGCAGCCGCACCGGGCCGCAGATCGCCGAGGCGCAGGAGCGTCTCGGCGCCGGCATCGGCGGCGGCGCCAGCTTCGACGCCACCCGCCTCAGCCTCGATGCGCTGAAGCCCAATCTCGCCGCCAGCCTCGACCTCTTCGCCGACATCGTCCAGCGCCCGACCTTCCCCGAGCCCGAGGTCGCCCGCGTCAAGGGCCAGACGCTTACCGGCATCGCCAATGAACAGGCCGACCCCAACACGCTGTCGCGGCGCATGCTGACCCCGGTGCTGTTCGGGCCGAACCACCCCTATGGCGTGCCGACGACGGGCACCGGCACGATTGCCGGCGTGACCGCGGCGACGCGCGCCGACATCGTGACGTGGAGCAAGGCCTGGCTGCGCCCCGACAGTGCCCGCATCTTCGTCGTCGGCGACGTGACGATGGCCGAGCTCAAGCCCGAGCTCGAACGGACCTTCGGCAGCTGGCGTGCCGACCCGGCGGTCGCGAAAGGCACCAAGACCTTCCCGCCGGTGCCCGAGCCCCGCCCCCGCATCATCCTGATCGACCGGCCGGGCAGCCCGCAATCGGTGATCCGCGCCGGGCTGGTGCTGCCGGTGACCGGCCGCGACGATCCCGTGACACTGGCGCGCGCCAACTACATCCTCGGCGGCGAGACCTCGGCGCGCCTCAGCCTCAACCTGCGCGAGACCAAGAACTGGTCCTATGGCGCCTATTCGGGGATCGGCGACCAGGCCGACCGCCTGACCTTCGTCGCCATCGCGCCGGTGCAAGCCGACAAGACCGGCGCCGCGATCAAGGAAATGCAGTCCGAAATCAGCGGCTTGACCGGGGCGCGCCCGATCACCGCGGCCGAGCGTGACAAGACGGTCAACAATGCCATCCTGGCGCTGCCGGGCGATTTCGAAGCCAGCAGCACGCTGCTCGGCGCCATCGAGCGCAACGCTTTGCTCGGCCGCAGCGACGATTATTACCCGAATCTGGTGCCGCGCCTGACCGCGATGACCACGGCGACACTCGGCGAGGCGGCGAAGGCGATCGACGCCAGCCGGCTGATCTGGGTCGTCGTCGGCGACCGCAAGACCGTCGAGCCCCAGCTCAAGGACCTTGGCCTGCCGATCGAGATCCGCGCGCCGGAATAGTCGGCCCGCGAGCGCGCCGCTAGCCAAGCCGGAACCGCGCCGAAGCGTCGCACGTTGCCCACCCCGCAGCCGCGCAGTGTCCCGCGCCGGCGAAGGAGGCCACCCCCATGTCGCTCGGCACCATCCTGCTGATCATCATCGTTCTGCTGCTCGTCGGCGCGCTCCCGAATTGGGGCCATTCGCGCAGCTGGGGCTATGGCCCGTCGGGCATCCTCGGTGTCGTGCTGCTGATCCTGCTGGTGCTGCTGCTGCTCGGCCGCATCTGATCAGGCGGGCGCCGCCACGGCGCGGCGCCCGACCCCCATCGCCACGCCGCGCGCGAAGATCGCCAGCGCGGCGGCGCTGAACAATGCCGCCAGCACGAAGGGGGCGCCGGGCATCCCGCCCGGCCCCTGCCCCCAGGCAAAGGCGCCGGTCATCAGCGGCGGCCCGATGATCGACGACAGGCTCTGCGCGCTCGACAGCGCCCCCTGCAGCTCGCCCTGGGCGTCAGGGGCGACCTCGCTCGACATCATGCCCTGGATCGCCGGGAAGACGAGTCCCTGCAGCGCCGCGACGGCGATGCCGAGATACATCAGCCAGCCCTGGGTGGCGAAAGCGTAGATAAGGTACGCCATGATCGCCGACACGCCGCCGGCGACAATGACCGTGCGCGCGCCCCAGCGCGGGATCAATCGCCGCGCCAGGAAGCCCTGCACCAGCGCGCCGACGACGCCGACCGCCACCAGGCTCCAACCGACTTGCGTCGGCGACCAGCCGAAGCGTGCGATCACCGAATAATTCCACGCCGCGTAGAGCGACTGATAGCCCAGCGTCCAGACGAACACCGTCGCCACCATGAGCAGCACGCGCGGATGCTGGCTGCGCAGCTGCATCAGCGTTCCCAGAGGATTGGCCCGCCGCCAGTCGAAGGCGCGCCGACGTTCGGGCGGCAGGCTCTCGGGCAGTACGAACAGCCCGTAAAGCGCGTTGGCGAAGGCGAGGCCGGCGGCGAGCATGAAGGGCACGCGATGGCCGAACTGGGCGAAGACCGCGCCGAGCGCCGGGCCGATGATGAAGCCGAGGCCGAAGGCCATGCCGATGATGCCGAAATTGCCGCCGCGCTCCTCGGGTTTCGAGATATCGGCAATATAGGCATAGGCGGTCGGGAAGGTCGCGCCGGTAATGCCGGCGACGATCCGCGCCATCACCAGCCAGCCGAGAGTCGGCGCGAAGGCGAGGACGAGATAATCGCAGCCGAAGGCGACGAGGCTGGCGAGCAGCACCGGCCGCCGCCCGAAGCGATCCGACAGCCCGCCGATCACCGGGCCGCACAAAAACTGGACGCTTGCGTAGAGGAACATGATCCAGCCGCTGATTTCGGCGGCACCGGCGAGATTCTTGCCCGACAGCTCGACGATCAGCTGCGGCATCACCGGAATGACGATGCCGAAGCCGATGGCGTCGATCAGCACGGTGACGAAGATGAAGGCGAGCGCGCGGGACATCAGAGCTCCGGCCGGGGGTCAGGCGGTTGTTGCGTGGGTAACCGGGAAGCGCCGAACACGCGAGACCGGATTCTGCCAATATGCGTCAACCCGAGCGCCCGGGGTCCGGACCCTCAACCGCGGACAGGATGTCCTGGCGATGATGTCAGCGCCTCTTCACAGCCACGTCACATGCCCCATCTTGCGCCCCGGCTTGACCTCGCCCTTGCCGTAGAGGTGGAGATGCGCGTGCGGGTCGGCGAGGAGTGCCGGCCAGTCGTGGACGTCGTCGCCGAGCAGATTGCGCATCCGCACCGAAGGCGCGGTGAGGTCGGGGCTGCCGAGCGGCAGGCCGCAAACGGCACGGATATGGTTTTCGAACTGGCTCGCCCGCGCGCCTTCGATCGTCCAATGGCCGCTGTTGTGGACGCGCGGCGCCATTTCGTTGAAAATCGGCCCGTCGGCGCCCGCGAAGAATTCGCAGGCCAGCACGCCGACATGGTCGAGGGCGTCGGCGATGCGGACCGCCAGCGCCAGCGCCGCGTCGGCCTGGGCCTGCACCGCGGGCGGCGCCGGCACCTGGCTCATCGCGAGGATGCCGCCTTCATGGGCGTTGACCGGCACCGGCCAGTACACGGTCGCGCCATCGACGCCGCGGGCGAGCAATACCGAGAATTCATGCTCGAAGGCGACAAAGGCTTCGAGCACCGCCGGGCGTTCTCCGATCGCTGCCCAGGCCGTGTCGGCGTCCGCGGCGGCCAGAATCCGCGCCTGGCCCTTGCCGTCATAGCCCATGCGGCGGGTCTTGAGGATCGCCGGGGTACCGAGATCGGCGAGCGCGGCATCCAGATCGGCGCGGCTGTCCACCGCGCGAAAGGGCGCCGGGCGACCGCCGAGGCCGGTGACGAAGCGTTTCTCCGCCAGCCGGTCCTGGGCGATTTCGAGGCTCTTCGCCCCCGGCCGTACCAGCGCACGCTGCGCCAGCGCGGCGACGGCGGCGACGGGGACATTCTCGAACTCGAAGGTCACGACATCGACGCGCGCCGCGAAGGCCGCCAGCGCCGCGGCGTCGTCATAGGGCGCGCGGGTGACTTCGGCGGCGACATCGCCCGCCGGCAGCTCGGCCTCGGGGGCAAAGACATGGACGCGATAGCCCATGGCGGCGGCGGCGAGCGCCAGCATCCGCCCCAATTGGCCGCCGCCGAGGATGCCGATGGTGCCGCCCGGCGCGATCACGCCCTGGCTCATGCGGGCGAGTCCATGGGGCTTTGCGCGACGGCATCGGTCTGCGCCTGCCGCCAGCCGGCGAGGCGCGTCGCCAGCGCTTCATCGTGGAGCGCCAGGATGCTGGCGGCGAGCAGCGCGGCATTGATCGCCCCGGCCTTGCCGATGGCAAGCGTGCCCACCGGCACCCCGGCGGGCATCTGGACGATCGACAGCAGCGAATCCATGCCCTTGAGCGCGTGGCTTTCGACAGGGCAGCCGAGCACCGGCAGGCTGGTCATCGCCGCCGCCATGCCGGGGAGGTGCGCGGCGCCGCCGGCACCGGCGATGATCACCTGAAGGCCGCGGCCGGCGGCGGTGCGAGCATAGTCATAAAGGCGATCGGGGGTGCGGTGCGCGCTGACGATGCGGACTTCATGCGCGACGCCGAGTGCCGTCAGCGTTTCGGCGGCATGGCTCATCGTCGCCCAGTCGGAGGCCGACCCCATGATGATGCCGATTGGCGGCGCGTCCACGGCTTTCCCCCGCTTTGGAAAGCGCCGGACCCTAGGGGGGTGGCGGCGGTGAGGCAAGGCGGCGGGTGGCGGTGGCACGGCGTGGCGGCACGGCGCGGCGGCGCGGCGCCTCGAGATCCGCCGAACGCGCCCCACCGCTCATGCCGAGCGAAGTCGAGGCACCTGCCGGCGTGTGCTTCGACTTCGCTCGGCTTGAGCGGGGTTGGCAATCAGACCCGATCGAACAAAGCTAGAAATTCGCCGTCAGCGAGACGAGCCCCCGGCTGCCGGCGATGTTGCGCCCCCCGAAAGCCGGCGCCAGGCGCTGATACGCAGCGCTCGCCGGGTTGAGGCTGGTGTCGGTCCAGGCGACCCCCAAGGTCACCGGCCCCAGCACGATATCGGCGCCGAGGCGCCAGTCCCAGACCTCGCCCGTCGGCGTCAACGCACGGCCATTGGGGCCGAGGCCGGTGGTGCCCCAGCTGTGGCCGACATGGGCGATGAGCGTCACCGGCGTGCGCGGAATGCCGGCGGTGGCGGCGGCTTTCAGATAGAGATTGTCACCCCCTGCCCCCGCTCGCTGCAGCGTGCCGGCCACCCAGGCGGCGCCGCTTTCGAACACCCGCCCCAGGCTGCGCTGCGGCGGCGCATAGCTGGCGCTACCGCTGAGCTGCAACGGCCCGATCGTGCCGGCGAGGCGGGCAAAGATCTCGGCGTAATCGCTGTCGGCGGCGCCGCCAGGGTAGAGCGTCCACACCAGTCCGGCATCGGCGTCGCCGCCGAGCAGCGCGAAGCGATAGCCGGCGAGCAGGTCGACCTCGGCGCCGGCGCCGCCGAAGCTGCCCCAGCCGGCGACGCTCGCCACGCTGGCGCCGGCATAGACGCCGCTGCGATGATCGAGCGTGACGCCCGCCTGCACCGCGGCACGGCGGTCGCTGCGCGAGATGCCGCGGAAGCGATAGTCGTTGACGACGCCAGCGCTGCCCGAAAGCCGCAGCGCCGGCTCGGCGGCGGCAGGGGCAGCGATCGCCAGGGCCAGCAACAACACACGCATGGCGCCTCCATGCGGTGACCGCCGCGGCCGTGCAACCCGGCGCGGCGCTGTCAGGCGAGCAGCGGCGCCAGCAGGCGATCGAGCACGGCGCGTGCGGCCGCGGGGTCGAGACGCTGCTGCAGGCGGAGCCGCGCCCAGCTGTCGGCCGAGAGCAGCATGTCGAGCGCCTCGACGCGCGGCGCGTCGCCGGCGATTTCGGCGGGCAGCACCGCCAGCAGCCGGGTGCGCAGCAGCGCCAGCACGGCATCGTGCTGGGCAGCGATCGTCGCGCTTTCGTGGCGATGGGCGTCGGCGGCGCGCTTGAAGGGCAGCAGCCGTTCGAAGATGCCGACGCGGCGGTCGGTCATCTCGGCCATCCGCCCGCGCCAGTCGCTGCTGGCGAAGGGCGCCAGGCCATGTTCGTAGAGCCCCGCCAGCCGCACCGCCATTTCGCCGTACAGGCTTTCCATGTCGTTGAAATGGCGAAAGACGCTGCGCAGCCCGACGCCGGCGCGCGCCGCGACATCCTCGGCCGAGGGCGTGATGGCACCCTCCTCGACCAGCGCCAGCATCGCGGCGATAATGCGATCGCGGCTTTGCTGCGAGCGGCGGCGGCGGCCGTCGGGGGCCGGTTGGCTTTCGCCGGCAAGGGCGGCGGCAGAGGCGGTCACATCGTTTCCCGTCAGTTTGACCAATAGATATAGGCATCGCCGGGCCGGGGTTTCACCCCCAGCGGCGTGTCGATGGCAATCGGCGAATGAATGAGCGCCTCCCACGCCGGTTTCATCTGTGCGGCATCGTGCGCGGCGAGCTTGGCGGTGAGTTCGGCGACCTTTGCCGGTTGCGCCGCGGCAAGGTCGCGGCGCTCGGTCGGGTCGGTGGCGAGGTTGAAAAGCAGGCTCTGCACGGGGCGTTCGAGGATTTGGAGCTTCCAGTCGCCATCGCGGACGACGCGATAGGCCCCCGACCGCCAGAACAGCGTCTGATGGGGAACCCCCGCCGTCTTGCCGGTGACGAAGGGCAGCAGGTCGACGCCATCGACGGTGCGATCGCGCGGCAGCGGCGCGCCGGCGGCGGCGCTGGCGGTGGCGTAGATATCGAAATGGCTGATCATCGGCGCGAACTTGGTCGCCGGCGCGATATGGCCGGGCCAGCGCATCAGGAAGGGCACGTGCATGCCGCCTTCGTAGAAGGTCGCCTTCCAGCCGCGGAAGGGCCGGTTGATCTCGGGCAGGCCGATGTAATTGGCGCCGCCATTGTCCGAGGTGAAGATGACGATGGTGTTCTCGTCGAGGCCCTGGGCTTTCAGTTCGGCCATGACCTTGCCGACACCGCGATCGACGGCGCGGACCATCGCCGCATAAACCCTGAGACGGTGGTCCTTGATGTTCGCCAGGGCGTCATAGTCGGACTTCAGCGCTTGCAACGGTGTGTGCGGGGCATTGTAGGCGAGGTACATGAAGAAGGGGCGGTTGCGATTGGCCTTGATCGCCTGGACAGCGTTGTCGGTCAGATAATCGGTCATATAGCGATCGGGGGCGAAGCGCGGGGAGCCGTTGAACTGGACGCTGTACGGCAGGTTCGCCCAGAGGAACTTGTCGATCGGGTCGAAATCCTGGCGCGAATTGACGACATTGGGATCGTCGTCGGGCAGGAACTTCTGGCCACCGATGATGAAGCCCAGCGATTCGTCGAAGCCCTGGTCCTCGGGGCGCATGCCCTTGGCTTCGCCGAGATGCCATTTGCCGAGATGGACGGTGTGATAGCCGCGTGACTGCATCTGTTCGGCAATGGTGACCTCGCTGGCCGGCAGACCCTTGCCGCCGGGCGGCCCGGCGCGCTTCGCCGCGGCTTCGTCGAAGATCGCCTTGTGCTCCGACTCGCTCTTGAACTCGGCGATGTTGCGGGCGAACATCAGGTCGGGGCGGAAGACGCTCGTCGGAAACCATGACGGCAGGCGGGTGTCGGTCGGCGTGAATTCATAGCCGAAGCGCGTCGCATAGCGCCCCGACATCAGCGCGGCGCGCGACGGCGCGCAGGTGGCGTTGCCGGCATAGCCATTGGCGAAGGTCACCCCCTGCTCGCCGATCGCGTCGATATTGGGGGTCTTCATGCCGCCGGGGCCGGTGCCGGTGATGCTGACGTCATTGTAGCCGAGGTCGTCGGCGAGGATCAGGATGACATTTGGCGGACGCGCCGCGGCGGGCGGCGCGGCCGGACCCTGCGCCCAGTCGACGGGGTGATTGGGGGCGGTGCGGCCGCCGAGCCAGCCGGCCATGTGGAGGCGGATATAGTCGCCGCCGGCATAGAGCCCGACGCCGACCGCCGCGACGGTGCCGAGCAGGACTCGCCCGGCGGTGCGCAGGAATTTCGCCATTTTCGTGTCTCCCCTCAGCCGCGCTTGAGGACGCGGGTGCCGACGACCATCAGCGCGATGCCCAGCGCTTCGACGACCATCGGCGGGATCGCCATCGGCCCGACGCCGTCGGCGCCCAAGCTGACGAAGCGTCCGGTCAGCGCGATCGCCAGCATCAGCATCGGCACATAGAGCGGCGCCGCCTGGCCGCGCACCGCGCCGAGCAGGGCGAACACCGCCGAGCCGATGAAGAAGCCCGGGAAATCGGCGCGGATGGTGGCGAGGCCCTGGCTGCCGTCGGCGACGACGAAGAAGCCCTTGGCGGCGTCGACGGGATTGGCCAGGAAATTCAGCCCGATCAGGATGAACAGTGCCGCCATCAGCCCGATCGCGATCCGGATTGCCATTGTCATTGTTGCTTCCCCCCCAAAGGTCACGGCGCCGTGGTGCCTTATGGCGCGCAGCCTAGACCCGAAATCCCGCCGTTGCAAGATTTGGCATTGCAAGTGCCAAAACGACGGGGCATGATGTCTGAAAGGGTCGAAAGCGGCCGATCGGGGAGACGGACATGCGACGCTCGCTGCGGATCGCGCTGGCGCTGGCGGCAATCGTCGGCATTCTCGTCGCCGGCGCGATCGTCTTCCAGCGCGAGCTCGGCACTTGGGCACTCGGCCGCGTCGTCGCTTCGCGCGTCGGGCGCGACAACACTGCGACGCTGCCCGATGGCCTCCACATCGTCTTCTGCGGCACCGGCTCGCCGCTGCCCGACCCGAGCCGCGCCGAAGCCTGCAACCTCGTCATCGCCGGTAAGCACATGTTCGTCGTCGACGCCGGCGACGGCGGGCCGCGCAAGCTCGGGCAATTGGGCGTACCCATGGGGCGGATCGACGGCGTTTTCCTCACCCACTTCCATTCGGACCATTTCGACGGTCTCGGCACGCTGATGCTGCTGCGCTGGACCGCCGGCACCCACACGCGCCCGCTGCCGATCCACGGACCCCCGGGAGTCGAGCAGGTCGTCGCCGGCTTCAACACCGCCTATGGCCTCGACAACGGCTATCGCGTCGCCCATCACGGTCCGCGCATCGTGCCGCCCGGCGGCGCCGGCGGGGTGGCGATGCCCTTCGCCGTTGCCGACAAGCCGGTGGTGGTCTTCGACGCCGACGGCGTCCGCATCACCGCCTTCCCGGTCAATCACAGTCCCGTCACCCCGGCGGTCGGCTATCGCTTCGACTACAAGGGCCGCAGCCTCGTGCTGAGCGGCGATACCGCCGCCTCGCCGAGTCTCGTCGCCGCGGCCAAGGGCGCCGACCTGCTGATCCATGAGGCGCTGCAGCCGAAATTGGGCGCGATCATCACCGATGCGCTCGCAGCGCGCGGCCAGGCCAATGTCGCCCAGATCACCCGCGACATCCGCGGCTATCACGCGACGCCGGAAGAAGCCGCCGACGCGGCGAAAGGGGCCGGCGTCCGCCAGCTGGTGCTCAGCCATATCGTCCCGCCGGTACCGCTCGCCTTCGCCTATCCGGCCTTCCTCGGCGACGCGCCCAAGCATTTTGAGGGGCCGATCACCATCGCCGAAGATGGCATGGTGTTTTCGCTGCCGGCCGGCGGCACCGCCATCATTCGGGAAAGTTTCAATCCATGAACCGTGTTCTTGCCCACACTGGCGCGCGTTATCCGATCGTCCAGGCGCCGATGGGCTGGATCGCGCGCTCGCAGCTCGCCAGCGCCGTCTGCGAAGCCGGCGGCCTCGGCATCATCGAGACGTCGTCGGGCGAGACCGAGGCGTGCAAGGCCGAGATCCTCAAGATGCGCGCGCTGACCGCGGCGCCCTTCGGGGTCAATCTGCCGATCCGCTTCTTGAAGGACGACGCGATGCTGCGCTTCATCTGCGACAGCCCGGTCAAGTTCGTCACCACCTCGGCGGGCAGCCCGGCAAAGTTCATCGCGCCGCTGAAGGCCGCCGGCATCATCGTCTACCACGCCGTGCCGACGGTCGAGACGGCGCTGAAATGCGTCGCCGCCGGGGTCGACGGCCTCGTTGTCGAGGGCGCCGAGGGCGGCGGCTTCAAGAACCCCGAGGAAGTCTCGACGCTCGTCCTGCTCCAGGCGATCCGCCGGGTGACCGATGTGCCGATGATCGCCGCGGGCGGCATCGCCGACGGCAAGGGCATGGCGGCGGCGTTCGCCGCGGGCGCCGAAGGGGTGCAGATGGGGACGCGCTTCGTCTCGGCCGCCGAAAGCCCGGTGCACGCCAATTACAAGCAGGCGATCGTCGATGCGACCGAGACGGGGACGCTCTTCCTCAACCGCAAGGCCAGCCCGTGCATCCGCGCGCTGCGGACCGAGCGCACCAAGGCGATCGCCGAGGCGGGGCTGATGCCGCCCGATACCTTCGCGCGCATCCTCGACCTCTATTTCGGCGGCGACATGGAGGCCGCGGTCGGTCTCGCCGGCCAGACCGCCGGACTGATCGGCGAGGTCAAGCCGGTGCGCGCGATCATCGAGGAAACGGTGGCGGAGTTTCACGCCATCTGCGGGCGGATGGGTGCGCTGGCGGGGGGTGGCTTCTGATGACCTACAAAATCTACGGCGCGCTCGGCTCGCCCTATTCGATGAAGATCCGCGCGGCGCTGCGCTATCGCCGCCTGCCGCACGAATGGCACATCGGCATGGCGGCGATGGCGAAGACCGCCGGCAAGGTGAAGGCGCCGGTGATCCCGATCGTCGAATATCCCGATGGCAGCTTCCACAATGATTCGACGCCGCTGATCCACGATCTCGAAGCCCGCCATCCGGGCGAGCGCTCGATCGTGCCGCCCGATCCGGCGCAGGCGTTCCTGGCCGCGCTGATCGAGGATTTCGCCGACGAATGGCTGACCAAGGCAATGTTCGGCTATCGCTGGCTGCGCGAAATCGACCAGATCCAGATGAGCCGATGGCTGGCGTTCGATTCGCTGGGCGGTGGCGGGCTGGCGACCTCGCAGGGGGCCGCCGAGGCGTTCCGCGCCCGCCAGGTCGGGCGCATGGCGCTGGTCGGCTGCACCGAGGCGAACTTCCCGCTGATCGAGGCGTCGACGCGCGCCACGCTGGCGGCATTGGAAGCGCATGTCGTCAACCGCTTCTGCCTGTTCGGGACGCGGCCGAGCCTCGCCGAATTCGGCATCTATGGCCAGATCTCGCAGCTGGGGGTCGATCCGACGCCGGAGGCGATGATGCGCGCCGATTACCCTTACGCGTTTCGCTGGCTGCTGCATGTCGATGACATGTCGGGGGTGGAGGGCGAGTGGGACGCGCCGGGCACGCCGCCGGCCGCGGTGGTGGTCGAACTGCTGAAACTGTGCGGGGCGCTGTATTTTCCGTTCCTCGAAGCCAATGCCGCGGCGCTGGCGGCGGGAGCGGAGACGTTCGCGATCACCGCGCTGGGGCACCCCTATGAGCAGGGGGTGTTCAAATATCAGGCGAAGTGCCTTGGTGAGCTGCGGCGGTTGTGGGCCGGGCTGCCTGGCGGGGCGCGGGATGAGCTGACGCCGCTGCTTGGGCAGACCGGCTGCCTCGAACCGCTGGAGCGGGGGTGAAATCCAACTGCGCTGATCCCTTCCCCCTTGAGGGGGAGGGATGGCGACTTCTCTTGGCGGGGTTGCTCCTCACCACCGCCACCCCCGCGCTGGCCGCGCGCCCCAACATCGTCGTTCTCCTCGCCGACGATTGGGGCTTCAGCGATGTCGGCGCCTATGGCAGCGAGATCGCCACCCCCAACATCGACGCCCTCGCCCGCGCCGGCACGCGCTTTTCGAACTTCCACGTCGCCGCCAGCTGCGCGCCGACGCGCGCGATGTTGCAGACCGGCGTCAGCCACCATCGCGCCGGGCTCGGCAACATGCCCGAGACGATCCCGCCAGCGCATCAGGGCAAGCCCGGCTATGACGCCGTCATCAACGACCGCGTCGTGACGATCGCCCAGATGCTCCAGGCGGCGGGCTATCGCACTGCCTTCAGCGGCAAATGGCACCTCGGCAAGACGCGCGACAAGCTGCCGCGCGCCCGCGGTTACGATCATGCCTTTGCGCTGTCGCAATCGGGCGCCGACAATTTCGAGGACAAGCCCAATCTGCTGCTCTACGACCATGCCGATTGGAGCGAAGACGACCGGCCGGCGAAGCTGCCCAAGGACTTCTATTCGTCGCGGTTCATTATCGACAAGGCGGTCCAGTATATCGACACTGGCGACCCGCGCCGGCCGTTCTTCGCGTCGATTAACTTCCTCGCCAACCATATCCCTGTGCAGGCGCCCGATGCCGATATCGCCGCTTATAGAGGTCGATACGACACCGGCTGGACGGCACTGCGCGCAGCGCGGCGGGCGCGGACGATCGCCGCCGGGGTGATGCCCGCCGATGTCGGCCTCGTCACCATGGACTCGACCACCGACTGGGCGACACTGAGCCCCGCCGAACAGAAGCAGCGGTCGCGCGCCTTCGAGGCCTATGCCGGCATGGCGACGGCGATGGACCGCGAGGTCGGCCGCCTCGTCGCCCACCTCAAGGCCAGCGGCCAGTACGACAACACCATCTTCGTCTTCCTGTCGGACAATGGCCCCGAGGGCATCGACCCGATGGCCGGGATCAACGGCATTTTCGCGCGCGCCTATTACAACCAGCGCCCCGACCAACAGGGCCGGCCGGGCAGCCTGACCGCCATCGGCACCAGCTTCGCCAGCGCCGCCGCGTCGCCGCTGCGCGGCTACAAATTCACCGCCAGCGAGGGGGGCTTGCGCGTGCCGCTGATTATCGCCTGGCCGGGCAACCGGGCGTGGCGCGCCGGCGCGGTGCAGCCGGCCTTCGCCCAGGTGATGGACGTGACGCCGACGCTGCTCGCCGCCGCCGGCGTCGCGGCCCCCGGCGAGACCTGGCAGGGCCGCGCCGTCGAGCCGATCCAGGGCCACAGCCTGGTGCCGCTGCTGACCGGCGCCGCGACCAGCGTCCACCCTGCCGACGAACCCCTCGGCTATGAGCTCGCCGGCAACGCCGTGCTGTTCAAGGGCGACTACAAGCTGGTGCGGAACCTCAAGCCCTATGGCGACAGCGTCTGGCGGCTTTACGACATCAGGCGCGACCCCGCCGAGACGCGCGATCTCAGCGCCGCGATGCCCGATCGCGCGCGGGCGATGGCCGCCGATTACGCCGCCTATGCGCGCGCCGAGCAGGTGCTCGACATGCCGCCGGGCTATGAGGCGCCGAAACAGGTCGCCGACAACGCCATGCGCGACCTGCTGGTGCCGCGGCTGAAGCGGTCGCTGGTGGCAATGGCGCCATGGCTGATCGGGGTGTTGGGGCTGGTGGTCGGTGGGATCGTTGCGTGGCGACGGCGGCGCTAGCTCCCCTCCCGCTTGCGGGAGGGGAGCCGTTGTGATCTGGCCCAGCGAAGACGGCGGCGCGCAGCGCCTCGCCGCGACCGAGCTTCGCCTTTCCGCAACGCTCACCGCCACAAGCCGCGCGACGTTCATGTCGACGATGACCGTGCTCGGCGACCCCGGCGAGGTCTTCCTCCTCACCCATGACGCCCTGCGTAGCAATTTCGGCATGCCGACCTTCGCGCGTGTCGAACGCATCGACCCGGTGACACTCAAACCCCTCGCCCGCTCGCCGCGCCTCAAGGGCGGCCCGATGTGGCCCGGCGGGCTGGCCGTGGTCGAAGGTGGCGATCTGGTAAGTGTCTATGGCCGCTGGGTGCATCGCCTCGATCGCGACTGCCGGGTCAAGGCGGCGCTCGAACTGCCGGTCGCGGCGCCATGGAACAGTTTCGTCAGTCTCGGCGACGGGCTGATCGTCACCAAGAACCTGTCGGACCGCGAGCCGGCGCTGCTCTCCGTCATCGACACAAATGCAATGCGTATCGTTGCACAGGCGCAAAGTCCCGAGCCGAGCATCGCCCGACTGAGCGCGATCGGCGACACGGTCTACCTCGTCGGCACACGCAGCATCCTGCGCTGGCGCTGGACCGGCGCGATGCTGGTTCGCGACGAGGACTGGGCCTGGGATTATCTCGCCGGAACCGCAAACACCTACGGCTGGGACGTCGTCCTCGACGGCGCCGACGCCTGGTTCATGGACAATGGCCATCACCGCTACCGCACCAGCATGATCGGCCGCGGCGTTGCGCCAACGCCAAACCGGCTGTTGCGAATTTCGCTGACCGACGCCGCCGACCACGAAGCCGTCGAAGTCTCGGGCCTGCCCGGCGGCAGCATCACCAACCCGCCACTGGTCGATCCGGCGCGTGGGCTGATCATCGCCTATGACAGCGCCAATCGCGTCATCCAGGCCTTCGACTGGCAGGCCCGCCGCTTGCGCCCCCGCTGGCGCCGCGAGCGTCTCGGCGCCGCCAGCCACATGCTGCTGACCGGCGACGGCGGCATCGTCACCAACGATTATGGCGCCGGCGGCGAGCACGTCATCGTCCTCGATATCCTGACCGGCGCGACGCGCAGCCGTACATACGTCGGCGGCTGGACGCAGGGCGTCGTCTTCCCCTCCCCGGGCTGGGACAATGACCTGTATTTCTGCTCGATGAGCCGGGTGGCGCGGGTGTTCTCCGCGTAACGCCGCGCTACCGCGCCGCCCCCCAGACTTCGAGATGCCCGCGCCGCTCGACCGGCCGCGTCGTCCGCAGGGTCAGCAGCGGCGCCAGCCCGGTAGCGGCAAGCAATTCGCCGAGCCGGGGATCGTCGCACGCCGCCGCCGTCGCTTGGACTTTCTGCAGCAGCCAGAAGCGATAGGGCATCACCATCGTTGCGATCTCATGGCCGCGCCATGCGAAGCGCGCCACGCCGATCGTGCGATTGGCGGGGTTGGCGAGCCCCGAGGTGCCGGTGATGTCGTCGGGGCGCTCGGCGAGCCAGTGGTTGGCGAAGGCGACATGCGCGGTCAGCTCGGGGAGAAAATCCTCGGCGATGAAGCGCAGCAGCGCCACGAGCGTGTCGGGGATGGCGTCGTCGGCGAACAGCCCGCCGTCGGCGGGGCCAAGGCCATCGGCCTGGGCTTCGGGGGCGTTCATCCGCTCGGTCCAGCGAAAGACGTTCCAGGCGGTGCGCTGCATCAACTGGCGCGGCACGGGATCACGGCCGAGATGGGCGAACAGCGGCCCGATCAGGCCATAATCGCCGAGGGTCGGGTGGCCGCCGAGCAGATAGGGCGTCGTCGCCAGATGGGCGTCGAGCCGCGCCAGGAAGTCGGCATAGCTTGCCTCGATCGCCGGGATGCTCGCCTCGGTAACGCCGAAGGCCGCCATGGCGGCGCGCATCCGCCGCGCCGCGCCGCCGAAGACCTGGTCCTTGACCGCCTGTGGCGCCCCCGCCGGGGCCAGCGCCGCGACGAAATCATTGGCGATGAAGGGCTGGTTCACGTCATCGAAGTTCCAGCGGTAATGCATCGCCGGGCGCAGCAGCCCCTCGCCGCCGAAGAGTTCGAAGATCGCGGCGACGGCGCGGTGGATGGGTGTTGTCGGAAATGCCGACAGGCGGGGGCCGGCGGCTTCGAAATGATCGATGATGACGCTGCCATCCTGCAGCACCTCGCCCGCCGGTGTCGTCAACACCGGGATGATCCAGCGGGCTATCGTTGGCAACAGCGCGGCGAATTCCGCCGAGGCGGCGGGCATTTCGACGAAATCGACATGCTGCTTGCGCAGATAGCTGCGCGCCTTGGCGGTGTAGAGCGATCCCGGCGTGCCGAACAGGCGATAGGGTGTGGCCATGCGATGCTCTCCTGCGACGTCGCCCGGCCTCAGCGCGGCTGCATGCCCTTCTGCTTGAGCCGCCAGACCAGTTGATCGAAACGGTCTTGGCCGAAAAACGGCTCGCCATCCACTGCCATCAGCGGCACGCCATAATGCCCCGCCTCGCGCTGGGCGACCTGGTTGGCTTCGACCTTGGCGGCATAGCCGGCGAAATCGGCGGCGACGGCGGCGTCCATCGCGGCGAGGTCGAGCCCGGCGCGGGCGGCGGCCTCGGCGAGGTGATCGCCCTCGTGCCAATCTTGCGTCTTGCCGTTCCAGATCAGCGCCGAGACTTCGAAGAGGAAATCGAGCCCGCGGCCGCGTTCGGTGGCGGCGACGCCCAAATGGCTGAGGCGGTGGATGTGCGGCTGTTCCTTGGGGTAGCTGCGCGTTGCCGGGTCCATCCGCACCGGGTCGGGGCGCGGCCAGCCATAGTCCATGCCCAGATACTGCGCCGTCCGATACGTGTCCTTCATCAGATAGAGGACCCACAGCGGATCGGCGTTCGAGAAGAAATCGGCCTGGCGGACGGCGATCGGATAGACGACGCGAACATTGCAGGTGACGTCATGTGTCGCGACCAGCTCGCGCAGCCGCGGCGTCACCAGATAGGAATAGGGCGAGCGGAACGACCAGAACAGGTCGAAGGCCAGGCTCATGCCGCGAAGACGCCGGGCGCCGTGCGGATGTTCAATTGCCCGGCGAGCCCGGCGAAGCGGTGGATCTCGATTCCCTGATATTCGGGCAGGCCGACCATCTGGACCATCGCCTGCGGGCTCGGATATTCGGCGAGCGCGATCATGTCCCAATGCTCCTCGATGTCGCCGAGGATGACGCCGGTGACGGCGCCCGAATAGAGCGGCTTGCCGCCGACGAGCTTGAGGCATTCGACGACGGCGCGGCCGTAGATTTCATAGGCTTCGCGCCCGGTCATGCCGGGGTTGCGGCCGTCGGGATACTCGGCAAGCGGCTTGAACTTCAAGAGGTTGACCATCACCATCGGGCCGTCGTGGGTGCCGCCGAAGAAGAATTCCTTGGCGACTTCGGGCCGCGGCATGACTTCGTTGACGACGCGCATCACTTGTCCTTCGCGATGAAATCGTTGATCAGGCCGCACAGCAGTTCGGGGCAATCCTCCTGCAGGAAGTGCCCGCCGGCGACGATGGTATGGGCCTGGCCCGCTGCCCCGGGGATGCGCGCCTTGATCGCCGCCTCGCCGCCCTTGGTGACGGGGTCGTTGTCGGAGAAGCAGGTCAGTACCGGCTTGTCGAAAGCTTCGAGCACTTTCCAGGCAGCAATGTTCTCAGCGACCGAAGCATGTCCGGGCGTCACCGGCACCAGCGTCGGGAATTGCCGCGCGCCTTCCTTGTAGCTTTCGTCTGGAAAGGGCGCGTCATAGGCGGCGATTTCGGCCGGCGTCAGTTCGCGCGACGTCCCCATGTTGACGATGCCGCCGACCGGGAATTGCGGGATGGTCTGGCTGAGGGTCAGCCACTGGTCGAAGCCTGGCGAAGAACCCGTGCCGATCGGTAGCCCGGTGTTGGCGATGACCAGTCGCGCGAAGCGATCGGGAAACGCCGCGACCAGCCGCAGCCCGATGAGCCCGCCCCAATCCTGGCAGAACAGCGTGATACCGTTGAGATCGAGCCCGGTCAGCCAGTCCGACATCCATTCGACATGGCGTTCGAAGGTGTAATCGCCACGCGCCGCGAGCTTGTCGGACTTGCCGAAGCCGATGAGATCGGGGGCGACAACGCGGTGACCGGCCGCCGTCAGCGGGGCGACGAACTTGCGGTAGAGGTAGCTCCAGCTCGGCTCGCCGTGCATCAGCAGCACCGGCGCTGCACCGGCGGGGCCTTCGTCGATGCGGTGGATGCGCAGGCCCTGGCCGGTGGCGCGGTCGGCGACCTCGCTGTAGTGCGGCGCGAAGTCATAGCCGACGAGCCCGACGAAGCGTTCGTCAGGGGTTCGCAAAATCTGCATGGCGCACTCCCGTTATTGGCACGAGACGTGCCAGTTCTGGAGCACAGCGTCAAGCGTGGCTCAGCGCCGGTTGATCAGCTCGACGATCACCCAGGCCAGCGCGATGCCGACGACCACCGCCAGCAGCAGAACCAGGATCAGGCCGGCGGTGATCGTCACCGGCTCGGCACGCGGCGTCAGGTCATAGCCGGCTTCGGCAAGGATGGCGCGCACCTGCGCCGCCTTGTCGGCGGGCAGACCGGCGAGGATCTTGAGGATTTCGGCGATGGTTTCGGCGGACATGGCAGTCTCCGCATGGCGCGGCCCGTGCCGCGCCGGAACCATATCATAACGCCGGCGATCATTACAGCCGACGCGGGCGAAGCCGGCTAGCGCCCCGCCGGCTGATTGTCGGCGATCGCCGCCGCCATTCGCCGTCCGGCGCGCCAGAAGAAGAACGCCGGCAACAGCCCCGCCCAGGCGGCGATGAGCAGCACCCAGCGAACGCTTTCGGTGCCGGCCATCGGCTTGAAGGCGTCCGACAGCAGCCCGAACAGCAAGGGCCCTAACCCCAGCCCGATAAAATTCTGCGCAAACAGCATGACGGCACTCGCCATGGCGCGCGACTCGCGCGGCACCATCAGCTGCGCCGAGGCATAGGCCGGGCCGTAGTACATCGAGTTGAGCAAGGTCGGCAGCACCAGCAGCGCGATCGCCATGCGCCAGTCGTCGGTCATGTAGCCGGCGAAGAGGATCGGCGCCGCTACTGCCATGCCGATCGCCGGCGCCGTCACCATGTGGCGATGGCCGAAGCGATCGCCGAGCCAGCCGCCCGCCCAGGTACCGGCGATGCCCGCCAGCCCAAGAATCCCGCCGACAAAAAGCCCGGCCTGCCCCGGCGTCAGGCCATGGGTGCGCTGGAAATAGCTCAGCGCCCATTGGCCCTTGCCATAGGAGAGGAAGGCGACGAGCGCCGCCGCGGTCACCAGCAGGACATAGCAGCGGTTGCCGGCGAGCCCCGCCAGCGCGGCGCGCAAGGATGGCGCCGGCGGCGGCGCGACCGCGGGTGCCGGCCGCGCGGCGCGGGGGTCGCGCAGGCTCGCCCAGACGAACAAGGCCATCAGCAGCCCGGGCATGCCGACAACGAAGAACGCCGTCCGCCAGCCAAAGGCATCGGCGAGCTGGCCGCCGATGATCGTGCCGAGCAGCGAGCCGATCGGAATCCCTAGGCCGTAAAAGGCGATGGCGCGGCCGCGGCGGTCGGCGGCGACGCTGTCGGCGATCAGCGAGTGCGCCGATGGCGTGCACCCCGCCTCGCCGACACCGACCCCCACCCGGCACAGCAGCAATTGCACGAAACCGCTCGCCAGGCCGCACAGCGCCGTCATCCCCGACCACAGCGCCAGCGAGACGGTGATGATGGTGACGCGGTTGGTGGCGGGCTTGTCGACATGCCGCGCGATCGGGATGCCGAGCACGGCGTAGAAAGCCGCGAAGGCGAAGCCGCCGAGCAGCCCCAGCTGCCAGTCGGCCAGCCCCAGATCCTTGCGGATCGGTTCAGCGAGAATGGTGACGATCTGGCGATCGAGGAAGTTGAGGATATAGACGATCAGCAGCGTCCACAGCAGCAGGCGCTCGCTCGTGCCGCGTGCCGGCATGTCGGTGGCGGCTAGCGTCGCCATGGGGCCTCCCAAGGATGAACTGCCGATTTTTCGGTCTTTGGGGAGGGTGACGACCGGCCTTGGCGATGGCAAGCCGTCCCGCGCAGGCAGGGCCAGCGCCTGCCGGCTTTGAGAGGGTCCATGAGCGATTTCGTCGTGCGCGAAACCATTGGCAAGGTGGCGGTTCTCCGCCTCAATGCCCCCGAGACGATGAACGCCATCGGCACGCTCGCCGAATGCGACGCGCTCGTTGCGGCGATCGGGGCGCTCGATCGCGACCGCGGCATTTCAGCATTTGTGCTGACCGGCAGCGGCGCGGCGTTCAGCGCCGGCGGTAACCTCAAGGCGATGCAGGAGCGCACCGGCATCGGCCCGCAGGAACAACCCGAGGCGACGCGCGCCAATTACCGCCGCGGCGTCCAGCGCATCACCGAGGCGATGCTGGCGACCGAAGTCCCCGGCATCGCCGCGATCAACGGCCATGCCATCGGCCTGGGGCTCGATCTTGCCTGCCTGTGCGACATGCGTATCGCCGCGGCGAGCGCCAAATTCGCCGCGAGTTTCATCAAGGTCGGGCTGGTGCCCGGCGATGGCGGCGCCTGGACCTTGCAGCAGATCGTCGGTTACCCGATGGCGGCCGAACTGTTCCTGACCGGCGACCGCTTCGACGCCGCCCGCGCCCAGGCGATCGGGCTGGTCGGCAGCGTCGTCCCCGACGCCGAGCTGATGGACGCGGCACTGGCGCTGGCGAACCGTGTCGCCGCCAATCCGGCGCGCGCGCTGCGGCTGACCAAGCGCCTGCTGCGCGAGGCACAGTCGCTGCGCATGGCCGAGGTGCTGCAATTGTCGGCGGCCTTCCAGGCGCTCGCCCATGAGACCGCCGACCATGCCGAGGCGGTCGCCGCCTTCCTCGAAAAGCGCCCGCCGGCCTTTACCGGCAACTGAGGGTCAGTGCGCCGGCGCGGTGTCGGGAACGGTGTTTTCATCGGCGATGCCGGCGGTCCAGGACGCCGAGGCATCGCTGCCGTCGGCGCCATGGGCGCGCGCCGGGGTGTCGGAATCGAGGCCGACGTCGCGGCGCAGGTCGAGCCCGACGCGGCGGCCGGCCCAGATGGCGAGGCCGGCGAGGCTGAGGCCGATGACGAGCGAACGAAACATGATGGTTCTCCTGAAGGTCCGCCAACAACCCGGCACGCCCCGCGGGCGTTCCCGGCAACGCGCCAGGGCGAAGCCGCGCGCCGCTATCGACAACCCCAGCCCTGCCCCCTAGCGTCACCCGCGCATGTCCGACGCCAGCACTGCCTCCGCCCGTGACGCCGGGCTTGTTCGCGGCATCGGCAGCATCGGCCTTACCGGCAATTTCCTCGGCATTTTGTTCGGCGCCGGCATCTACGCCATTCCGAGCAGCATGGCGGCGGCGCTCGGCCCCTGGGCGGCGCTCGCCTATCTCGGCTGCGCGCTTGCCGTCGGCGCGACGATGATCTGCTTCGCCGAGGCCGCGGCGCGGGTGCCGACCAGCGGCGGCCCCTATGGTTTCGTCGCCGCCGCCTTCGGGCCGTGGTGGGGTTTCGTCACCGGCGCGCTGATCTGGGCGTCGTCGGTGCTCGCCGCCGGCGGCACCGTCGCCGCCAGCGCCGACGCCGCGGCGCTGCTCTGGCCGCCGCTCAAGGAGCCGGCGCTGCGCGGCGCCGCCATCCTCGGCTGGGCGCTGCTGCTGATGGCGATCAACGGCGCCGGCGTCGGCATCATGGCGCGCTTCGTCGCCAGCTTCACCTTCGTCAAGCTGGTGCCGGTGCTGATCTTCCTCGGCGTCGGCGTGATCTGGCTCGATCCCGGCAATTTGGCGCTGCCGCTCGCCGCCGGCCATGCCGATATCGGCCGCGCCGCGATCCTCGGTTTCTTCCTGTTCACCGGGCTCGAAACCGCGCTCGCCGTCGGCGGCGAGGTGCGCGATCCGTCGCGCACCATCCCGCGCGCCATGGGGCTGGCGCTGCTGCTGGCGGCGCTGCTGTCGATCGCCATCCACCTCGTCGCGGCCGGGCTGCTCGGCGATGCGCTCGGCGCCTCGGCGACCCCGCTCGCCGACGCCATGGCGCGGATCTCGCCGGGGCTGCAATGGCTGCTGGTCATCGGCACCATCGGATCGATGCTCGGCTTCAGCGTCTGCGATGCGCTGTCGAGCCCGCGGACGCTGTTCGCCTTCGCCCGCGACGGGCTGCTGCCGCGTACGTTTGGCCGCTTGCACGCCACGCGCCACACCCCCGTTGCGGCGATCGTCGCGCATGGCGCCGTCGTCGCGCTGCTGGCGATCACCGGCAGCTTCGCCGGGCTGGTGGCGCTGTCGTCGCTGCTTGTCGTCGCGGTCTATATTCTCGGCACGCTGGCGGCGCTGCGGCTGCGCCGCGGCCAGGTGGCGCTCGCCGGCCCGGTCACCGCGACGCGCTGGCTGTGGCCGGCGGCGGCGGCGTCGCTGGGGGCGATGCTGTGGCTGACGGCGCAATCGACTCGCGACGAGGCCTTCGCCATCGCGGCGTTCCTGGGCGTCGTCGCGCTGGTCTATGCGCTGCGGCGCCGGGCGCCGGCCGCCTAGTGTCGGTCAGCTTCGCATGCCATCCCACCAGAGGCTCCCCGTAACCAGAACGAGCTAGCCCTTCATCGCCGCATAAGCGGCGAGCGCCCGGGCGCGGCCCTCGGCATGGCCGACGATCGGCAGCGGATAGGTCTGCCCCAGCCGTACCCCCGCCGCCGCCAGCGCCAGCGGCGAGGCCTCGAAGGGCGCATGAATGTCGTCGTCGCCGAGCCGCGCCAGTTCGGGCACCCATTGCCGGATATAGGCGGCGGCGCGGAACTTCTCGCTCTGCGTCACCGGCGCGAAGACGCGGTGGAAGGGCGATGAATCGACCCCCGACCCCATCACCCATTGCCAGCCCATGGCGTTGGCGCCGAGGTCGGCATCGACGAGGCAATCCCAGAACCAGCGCTCGCCCTGGCGCCAGTCGATCAGCAGATGCTTGACCAGGAACGACGCCGCGATCATCCGGACGCGGTTGTGCATCCAGCCGATGCGCCAGAGCTGGCGCATGCCGGCATCGACGATCGGATAGCCGGTGCGGCCGCGCTGCCAGGCGGCGAGATCGCCGGGGGCATCGCGGTGCACCAGCCGGAACTCGCGCCGGCCGGGGGCGTCGGGCGAATCGGGAAACAGATCGAGCAGGTTCGCGGCGAAATCGCGCCAGCCGAGCTCGCGCAGATAGGGTTCGGCGAGCGCCGGCGGGATGGCGTCGGCGATGGCGTGCCAGACGCTCGCCACCGAGATTTCGCCCAAGGCCAGATGCGGCGACAGCCGTGACGAGCCGTCCTCGGACGGCAGGTTGCGCGCCTCGCCATAGCCGCGCGCGACAGCGAGGAAGCTTGCCAGCCGCTCGCGCGCGCCGGCCTCGCCGGGGGTCCAGACGCTGAAACCCGCCGACCAGTCGAGAGCGCGCGGCAGCAGGCGCCAGCTGTCGAGGTCGTCGCTGCTGCCGCCGTCGGCAAAGGTCAGTTCGGGCACGGCGCGCGGCGGCTCCGGCGGCAGCTGCGCCTGGGCGCGCTTCCACCATGGCGTGAAAATGCGGTAGCGCTCGCCGCTCGTCTGGGTGACGGCCTCGGGGCGGGTCAGCAATGCGCCGTCATGGAGCTGCAGGTCGACCGCCAGCGCCACTTCGGCGTCCTGCACCCGCGCCCAGGGCTCATAGTGGCGCAGCGCATGGACGCCGCCGGCATCGAGCTCGCGCGCCACCTCGGCGACCATCGCGGCAGCGCGCCCGCGGCGCAGCAGCAGCCGGCCGCCGCGTGCCGCGACCTCTCGCGCCAGCGCGGCAAGGCTGTGGTGCAGCCACCAGCGCTGTGCCGCGCCCATCGCCCAGGCGCCCGGCGTTTCCTCGTCGAAGACATAGAGCAGCGCCACCGGGCCGAGATGGGCTGCGACCGACAGCGCGCGGTGGTCGGCGAGGCGCAGGTCGTTGCGCAGCCAGACGAGCTGGGGCGTGGGCGGATGGGATGACATGAGGTGCTTCTAACGTCTAAAGCCGGCGTCTGTCGCGGCCGCGCCGCATGTCACGGAGCCCGTGCCCAAAATGCCGCAACTCGCCTATGTCGATGGCCGGATCGTGCCGCTGCGCGACGCGCGCGTCTCGGTCGAGGACCGCGGCCTGCAATTCGCCGATTCGCTCTATGAAGTCGTTGCGGTATTGAACGGCAGGCTGCTCGATTGGGACGGCCATCTCGCCCGGCTGCGGCGCGGGCTCGCCGAACTCGCGATCGACTTTCCGATGACCGACGCGGCACTCGGCATCGCGGCGCGCCACCTCGTCGCCGCCAACGGCCAACGCCAGGCGCTGCTCTACCTCCAGCTCGGCCGCGGCGCCGCCAAGCGCGACCATGTCTTTCCCAAGGCGACGCGCGCCAGCCTGGTGATGACAGTGCGCCGCTTCGACTTTGCGGCACGCGCGCCGCAGCAGCGGAGCGGCATCAAGGTCATCACCCAGCCCGACCTGCGCTGGGGGCGGGTCGACATCAAGACGACGGGACTGCTGCCCAACGTCCTCGCCAAGCAGGCGGCGCGCGCCGCGGGCGCCTTCGAGGCCTGGCTGGTGACCGACGACGGAACGGTGCGCGAGGGCGGCTCGACCAATGCCTGGATCGTCAAGGACGGCATTGTGATCACCCATCCGATGAGCCCCCACATCCTGCCCGGCATCGCCCGCGCGACGCTGATCCGGCTGGCGCGCGACGCGCAGATCCGCGTCGAGGAACGCCCCTTCAGCCTCGCCGAGGCGCTCGCCGCCGACGAGGCGTTGCTCACTTCGACGACGGCGCCGCTGCTGCCGGTGGTGGCGATCGACGGCACCCCGGTCGGCACCGGCACGCCGGGGCCGATGGCGGCGCGGCTGGCGGGGCTGGTTGCCGACGAGATTGCGCGCCAGACCGGCTGGCGCGGCTGAGATGATCGCCGCCGATCTTCCCGCGCTGACGCCGCCGGCGGCGTGCTGGCAGGTCGGCGCCGACGCCCCCGAACGCATCCTGCGCGGCGTGCTGACGCGCGAGGCGACGGCGCCGCAGCGCTGGCGCTGGACGCTCAACTTGCCGCAGGCGGTGGCGGTGTGCGGGCTCACCGGGCGTATCCGCCAGGTTACGTTGCGCCCAGCCAGCGCCGAGGCGACACGCCGGTTGCAAGCGATCGTCCGCCTGCGCGTCACGCTGCGCGGCCGGCCGGTGATCGAAGGCGGTGAACTGGTGCTGCCGATCGGCTGACGGACGCCGAACCGCTTACCACATCGGCGGCGGTTCGCCCGGCATCCCGCCCCGCGCCCCCATGGCGCGCAGCCGGTCGTCCATGCGGTTCTTGGCGGCGCGGGCGTTGGCGACAAAGGCCTTGCGGTCGGCGGGCGACAGGCGCTGCAGTGCGGCGAGCATCTGCGCCTGGCGGCGCTGATGGGTGGTTTCGGCGGCGGCGCGCTCATCGTCCATGGCGCGGCGCAGGCCGGCGACATCGAGGCGTTCGCTTTCGAGCAGGGTCAGCATGCGATCGCGCGCCCCGCTGACCGCTTCGCGCTCGGCGATGCGGTCGGCGGGGTTGCCGCGCAGCGCCTCGGCCATCGCCTGGCGGCCGGCGGGGGACATGCCGGCCAGCAGGCCGTTCTCCATGCGGTCGCGCAGCCGCCGGGCGAAGCGGCCATCGCCTTCGCCGTGCATCGGCGGTTGCAGGCGCATCGCGGCGGGACCGGGAGGCGACTGCGCCAGTGCCGGCGCCGCCGCCAGCAGGGCGAGCGCGGCAAGCGCGGCGCGCAGGGGCATCGTCATATCAGATCTTCCTCGTCTGCCGTCGGTGTGAACACAGCGGCGAAGCCGGCATCGCCGTCCTCGCCCGGCGTCGCCGCTACCGCGGAAGCAGCGGACGCCATGGAATCATCGGTGCTGCGATCGACCCGCGCCGGCATCGCCAGTACCAGCGCCACCGCCGCCGCTGCCGCCATGGCGCCGCCGGCGAGCCAGCGTCGCGGCGCGAGCATCGGTGCCGCCTGGGGCAGCGCCGCGATCGCCGCGGCATCGCAATGGCTCGCCACCGGCGCTGTCGCCCAATCGCCGAGCAGATCGTCGAGCCGGCGCGCCGCGGCAAGCGCCGCGGCGACCGCCGGATGCGTCGCCAGCGCCAGCAGCGCAGCCCGCTCCTCGGCCGGCCAGCGCGCCGGATCGGCGCCGCAGGCGGCGATGACGGCGAGCGCGCGGTCGATGTCGGTGGGGGGAAGGTCAGGCGTCATGGTCGATCAAAGTCCTCAATTCCATACGGGCCCGGCCAAGCAATCCCTCGACCGCCTTGGAGGTGGTATCGAGCGCCGCGGCGATTTCCGCCATGCTCAGGCCATCGCCGTGGAACATCGCCAGCGCGGCGCGCTGGCGCGGTGCCAGCTGCGCCATCGCGGTGGCAAGGCGCGCGCGGCGATCGCTGGCGACGGCGGCTTCATAAGGATCGGGATCGCCGCTGGCGACCTCGGCGGCGGCCTCGAGCGGCGCGACCAGCCGCAGCGACCGCCGGCGGTCAAGGCAGAGGTTGACGACCATCCGCCGGAACCAGCCCTCGAGCGAGCCGCGGCCGGGATCGAAGCGCTCGGCGAGCGTCCACAGCCGGGTCAGCGCCACCTGGACGACATCCTCGGCGGCGGCGCGGTCGTGCAGGGTACGGTCGGCGAGGCGCAGCGCCGGGCCTTCGAGCTGCTGGACGAGCGCCGCGAAGGCGGCGCGGTCACCGGCCTGTACCCGCGCCATCAGCGCGGCGCTCGGGCTGGGAGGAGGCACCGGCAGGCTGGTCATTCAGTGCGGAATACGCGCACCGCCCGGCCAATCACCCGCTGCCGCGCGCCATTGCGCTATCAGCCCGGCGGCGTGACGGCGGGCGATCGCCATGCGATCATCGCCATAGCCGCCGCCGAGGGTCGAGGCGATAGCGATGCCGCGCGCCCGCGCCCGCCGCACCACCAGCGCGTCGCGCGCGGCAAGCCCGGCGTCGCTCAGCGCCAGCCGGCCGAGCTTGTCGTCGGCGTGGGGGTCGACGCCGGCCTGGAACAGCACCAGCCCCGGCCGCAGCGCATCGAGCAGCGCCGTCAGCTCGCGGTCGAGGATCGCCAGATAGTCGGCGTCGCCGATGCCGTCAGGCAGCTCGACATCGCGGAAGCTGCGCGCCTTGCGCACCGGGAAGTTCTTCGCGGCGTGCATCGAGAAGGTCAGCACGTCGCTGCGCCCGGCGAAGATCACCGCGCTGCCGTCGCCCTGATGGACGTCGAGATCGACGATCAGCACGCGCGCCACCCGGCCCTCCACCACCAGCCGGTTGGCGGCGATGGCGAGATCGTTGGTAACGCAATAGCCGGCGCCGCCGTCGGGCAGGGCATGGTGGCTGCCGCCCGCGCCATTGGCGGCAAAGCCATGCGCCAACGCGTGCAAGCCGGCGGCGTAGCTGCCGCCGGCGACAGCGAGGGTGCGCCGCGCCACCTCGGGCGTCACCGGAAAGCCGATGCGGCGCTCGCGTGTCCGATCGACGCGCGCGCCGAGCACCGCGGCGACATAATCGGGGTCGTGCACCGCCTCGACCCAGGCCGCCGGCATCGCCTCGGGCGCGATCACGTTCAGCGCCTGCCCCGCCTCGGCGAGCGCCGCCAGCACCAGGGCGTATTTCGACATCGGGAAGCTGTGCCCCGGCGGCAGCGGCGCGACATAATCGGGGTGGTGGAAGAGCGGCAGTCGATCCACCTGCGTCGCCTCAGCCGAGCGCCCGCCCGGCCATTTCGAGGACATCCTTGCTGACCCCCGGCGTGCCGACGATCCGCTCCAGCTCCGCCTTCATCAGCGCCGCCCGCCGCGGATCGAAGCGCCGCCAGCGGCCGAGCGGCACCGCCAGCCGCGCCGCCGACTGCGGATTGATGCGGTCGACGGCGAGCAGCTGGTCGGCGAGCAGGCGATAGCCGTCGCCGCTGGCATCGTGGAAATGCCGCTGGTTGGCACCGAAGGCCCCGACCAGCGCGCGCAGGCGATTGGGGTTGGCCAGGCTGAAATCGGGATGGCCGAGCAACGCCCTGACGCGCGCCAGCGTATCGCCGCGCGTGCTCAGCGCCTGGACAGTGAACCATTTGTCGATGACATCGGCATTGCCGGCAAAGCGCGCGTGAAAATCGGCGAGCGCCGCGTCGCGCGCCTCGGAATGGCCGGCGACGAGGGCGGTCAGCGCCCCCATGCGGTCGGTCATCGTCGCCGCGCCATCATATTGCGCCCTGGCGGCGGCGATCGCTTCGGCGCTGCCGGTGGCGGTCAGATAATTCAAGGCGACATTGGCGAGCCGCCGCGATGCCTTGGCCGCCGGCGTCAATGCCGTGCCGCTGCCCGAATGCCGCCGCCACGCCGCCCACCATTGCGCCTCAAGGCCGCTGGCGATGGCGCGCCGCGCCGCCTCGCGCCGGGCATGGATGCCCTCGACATCGACGATCGCCGCCTGGTCGCCGATGAAGCTTTCGCTCGGCAGCAGCACTGCCTCGGCGACAAAGGCCGGGTCGAGGCCATCATGACCAAGCGTCGCGCCGATCGCTTCGACAAGATCGCCGGGGTCGTCGCCGGCGAGCACATCGAGCGCCAGCCGCTGCATCGCCTCCCAGCGCGCGAAGGGATCGTCGTCATGGCCGGCGAGGAATGCCAGTTCGCCGCGCGTCGCCGGCGCGTCGACGATCACCGGTGCCGAAAAGCCGCGATTGAGCGACAGCAGCACCGGCTCATCGAGACCGTCGAAGACGATCCGCGTTTCGGCGTCGCTGATCTCGAGGACATGTTCGTCGCCGATGCGGCGCCCCGTGTGGCGGCCGATCAGCGCCAGGCGGAAGGGCAGATGCATCGGCAACTTGATCGACTGGCCCGGCGTCGGCGCTTGCGATTGCGTCAAGGTCACCGCCACCCGGCCATTGGCCTCGACGGCGCGCACCGCGACGCGCGGCGTGCCGGCCTGTTCATACCAGCGGCGGAACTGGTGGAGCGAGCGCCCCGTCGCATCCTCCATGGCGCGCAGCCAGTCCTCGCAGGTCACCGCCTCGCCGTCATGGCGATCGAAATAGAGGTCGGCACCACGCCGGAAGCCCTCGGGGCCCAGCAGGCTGTGCAGCATGCGGATGACCTCGGCGCCCTTGTTGTAGACGGTCGCGGTGTAGAAATTGGCGATTTCGACATAATGATCGGGGCGGATCGGGTGCGCCAATGGCCCCGCATCCTCGGGAAACTGCACCGCCCGCAGCGCGCGCACATCGTCGATGCGCTTGACCGCCGGCGAGCCCTGGTCGGCCATGAACTGCTGGTCGCGGAACACCGTCAGCCCTTCCTTGAGGCTGAGCTGGAACCAGTCGCGGCAGGTGACGCGATTGCCCGTCCAATTGTGGAAATATTCATGGGCGACGACGCCGGCGACCGAATCGAAATCGGCGTCGGTGGCGGTTTCGCAATCGGCCAGGATGAACTTCGAGTTGAAGATGTTGAGGCCCTTGTTCTCCATCGCGCCGGCGTTGAAATCGGCAACGGCGACGATGTTGAAGACGCCAAGATCATATTCGCGGCCATAGACCGCCTCATCCCACGCCATCGCCGCCTTCAAGGCCGCCATGGCGTGCTCGGACTTCGAGACGTCCGCCGCCGCCGTCCAGATGGCGAGATCGACCGCCCGCCCCGATCGCGTCACGAAGCGATCGCGCCGCGCCTCGAGATTGCCCGCCACCAGCGCGAAGAGGTAGCAGGGCTTGGGCCAGGGATCGCGCCACTCGACGGCATGGCGGCCGCCGAGGTCGATGGCCTCGCCGGCATCGCCGTTCGACAGCAGCACGGGGTACAGGCGGCGATCCCCCTCCAGCCGGACGTGATAGCGCGACAGCACATCGGGGCGATCGGGAAACCAGGTGATGGCGCGAAAGCCTTCGGCCTCGCACTGCGTCACCAGCCGCCCCTGGCTGGCATAGAGCCCCATCAGCCTTGTGTTGCGGGCAGGTGCGATCGACACGATGGTTTCGACGATGGCTTCGTCGCCGGGGAGGCCGAGGGTCAGCCGATCGCCATCGGGGGCGACATTGACGGGAACGCCATCGACGGCGACCGACCGCGTCGCCAGCAACTGGCCATCGAGCACGAGCGGCCGATCGTGATCGCCATTGCGTCGCACGTGCAGCCGGGCTCGCACTTCGGTTTCGTCGGCGCCCAGGCGAAAATCGAGCTCGACGTCGGGCACCAGCCAATCGGGCGGGGCGTAATCGGCAAGACGGATGGCACCCGGCAATTGCGGCTGACCGGCGGGCGTATGCGACCTGGCATTGGACATGCCGCCATCTTGGCGAAGCTCGACGCGAAAGTCGAAACTATTCGCCGCCGCTATTGCGGCAGGACGATGCCGAGCGCCGCGCATTCTGCCGCGGCGTCGCGCGCAAGCGCCGCCATCAGCGCCAGTCGGCGCGCCCCGTCGCCGGCCGCTTCGGCGGCTTCGAGCGCTGCGCCAAAGGCCGCGGCACGGGCGTCGCGGTCGATGATGGCAGCGCCGAGCAATTCGGCGCCGGCAGTCGCGGCGGCGGCGGCGCGCGCGGCCAGGGTCGCGGCGTCGGCGGCGGCGAGCCCGAGCAG
>LJHX01000001.1 GCA_001295935.1 alpha proteobacterium AAP81b | reverse complement strand
CGCGGCTGCGCCGCGAGTCGCCTCCCCCCTGCAGGGGGAGGAAAAGGTTTCCCGTGCCGGCAGCGCGTTCTATGAACGCCGCGATGTCCGACAAACCCCCGCTGACCTATGCCGAAGCCGGCGTCTCGATCGCCGCCGGCAACGCCCTTGTCCGCCGCATCGCGCCGCTGGCGCGGGCGACGGCGCGGCCCGGCGCCGACGCCGAACTCGGCGGCTTCGGCGGCTTCTTCGATCCGCGCGCCGCGGGCTACCGGGACCCGCTGCTCGTCGCCGCCAATGATGGCGTCGGCACCAAGGTCAAGCTCGCCATCGATACCGGGCATCACGACACGGTGGGCATCGATCTCGTCGCCATGTGCGTCAACGATCTTCTCGTCCAGGGTGCCGAGCCGCTGTTTTTCCTCGATTATTTCGCCAGCGGTAAGCTGGATATCGAGGTCGCGACGGCGGTCGTCGCGGGCATCGCCGAAGGCTGCCGCATCGCCGGCTGCGCGCTGATCGGCGGCGAGACCGCCGAAATGCCCGGGCTCTATGCCGCCGGCGACTATGACCTCGCCGGCTTTTCGGTGGGGGCCGTCGAGCGCGGCGAGCAATTGACCGGCGCCGGGGTCGCGCCGGGCGATGTGCTTGTCGGTGTCGCCTCGTCGGGAGCGCACTCCAACGGCTATTCGCTCATCCGCCGCATCGTCGCGCGTGGCGGCCATGACCTCAGTCGCCCGGCGGCCTTCGCGCCCGAAGTCTCGCTCGGCGCGGCGCTGCTCGAACCGACGCGCATCTATGTCCGTGCGCTGCTGCCGCTCATCCGCGCCGGGCGGATCAAGGCGCTGGCGCATATCACCGGCGGCGGCTTTCTCGAAAATGTGCCCCGCGTGTTGCCCGCCGGTGCGCGCGCCGTCATCGCCGCGCCGCCGCTGCCGCCGCTGTTCGACTGGCTGCGCGTCGAAGGCGGCCTGAGCCCGGAGGAACTTGCCCGCACCTTCAACTGCGGCACTGGCATGGTGCTGGCGGTGGCGGCGGCCGACGTCGATGGCGTGATCGCCGATCTCGCCGCCGCCGGCGAAAGCGCCGCCGTCATCGGCGCGATCGAAGCGGGGGCCAAGGGCTGCGAGGTCCGCGGCGCCGCCGGCGCCTGGGGCGCCCCCGCCGCCTGGACGGCGAGCCACGATGCCTAGGGCGCGCGTCGGCGTCCTCATTTCGGGCACCGGGTCCAACATGGCGGCATTGCTCTACGCCTCGCGCGCCGACGATTGCCCTTACGAAATCGTGCTTGTCGCCTCGAACGTGCCGAGCGCGCCCGGCCTGGCACTGGCAGCGGCCGAAGGGGTGCCGGTGTTCGCGCGCGACCACAAGGGGCTGAAGCGCGCCGAGTTCGACGCGTTGATCGACGCCGAGCTCGCCCGCCACGGCGCCGAGTTCGTCGCGCTCGCCGGCTATATGCGGCTGCTGTCGCCGGCTTTCGTGGCGAAATGGCAGGGGCGCTGCCTCAACATCCACCCGTCGCTGCTGCCGGCGCACAAGGGCCTCGACGTCCACGAGGCCGTGCTGGCGGCGGGCGACGCCGTCACCGGCGCCACCGTCCATCTGGTCACGCCAGAGCTCGACGACGGCCCGATCCTCGGCCAGACGCGTGTCGCCGTGCTCCCCGGCGACACCGCCGCCAGTCTCGCGGTCCGCGTCCATTATGCCGAGCACCAGCTCTACCCGCGTGTGCTGGCGCGGCTCGTCGCCGAGCGCACTGGCCCCGAGGTACTGCTCGCCCGCGTCCGCGCGCTGGCACTGGCGCTGCCGGCGGCCGAGGAGAAGCTCTCGCACGGCATGAACGGCTTCTTCGTCACCGGCGGCAAATTCTTCGGCTATTTCCTCAGCAACCACCATGGCGACGGCATCACCGCGCTGCTCGTCAAGACCAGCGAGGTCGAGGAACAGGCGCAGCTCATCGACCAGGACCCCGAGCTCTACTATCGCCCGGCCTATTTCGGCCCGTCGGGGTGGATCGGCATCCGCCTCGATATGGGCGACGTCGATTGGGACAATGTCGAGGCGTGGCTCGCCCGCAGCTGGCAGGTCAGCGCCCCGAAGCGACTGGCGCGGATCCTCGCCGACTTCTGACGGCGCGGCGCTGGCGATTGACAAGCGCGCCGGGCCGCCCAAGGTCGCTGCTCAGGGGGACGCGATGGCCTATTATACCGAAGTGCTCGAACCCGACGAGAAGGTCCGCTTCATCGGCGCGATCCACTGGATTCGTTTCCTGCCGGGCGTGCTGCTCGCTGTTGTGGCGATGGTCGTGCTGCTGGCGGCGGCGGGGCAGGGCGAAAGCGGTGCCGTCGGCATGGTGGCGCTTGCCGGGGTGATCGCCGCGCTGGCGGCATGGACGCTGTTCGCCAATTGGCTGCGCCAGCGCACCACCGAGATCGTCATCACCGACAAGCGCCTGATCCACAAGACCGGGCTGATCGCCCGCCAAACGCAGGAGATCAATGTCAGCAAGGTCGAGACCGTGCTCGTCGACCAGAGCCTGTTCGGCCGGCTGTTCGACTATGGCACGGTGACGATCAAGGGCACCGGCGGCAGCTGGGAGCCGCTGGCGATGATCCGCGCGCCGCTGCGGCTGCGCAGCGCGATTATCACGGCGTAAGGGCAGGGCAGCGCCGGGATTTTGCTGCTAAGACGAAATCTCCCACCGGTCATGCCAGCGCACGCTGGCATCCAGCCGGGGGCAAAGGCGCGAGCGTCGTGCCGTCTCGCGCGACTGTCGGGCGCGAGGCCCGAAAGCCGCCCCTGCCGGCGCGGCTGGATGCCAGCGTGCGCTGGCATGACCGGCTGATACCAAGGGGCGGCTTCCCGCCCCCGCAATCCTCAGCCGACGATTTCGGTCTGGGCGAAGAAATAGGCGATCTCGATCGCGGCATTTTCGTCGCTGTCCGACCCATGCACCGAATTGGCCTCGATCGACTCGGCGTGGACCTTGCGGATGGTGCCTTCGTCGGCATTGGCGGGGTTGGTGGCGCCCATGATGGCGCGGTAGGCGGGAACGGCGTCCTCGCCTTCGAGCACCTGGACAACGACCGGGCCCGAAATCATGAAGGCAACGAGCTCGCCGAAGAAACCGCGTTCGCGGTGGACGGCGTAGAAGCCCTCGGCCTGGGCGCGGGTCAGGTGCAGGCGCTTCTGGGCGACGATACGCAGGCCGGCGCCTTCGATCATCGCGTTGATCGCGCCGGTGAGGTTGCGGCGCGTCGCGTCGGGCTTGAGGATCGAGAAGGTGCGCGTCACGGCCACGGCGGAAACTCCAGTGTGCAAGGGGGATAAAGCGCGCGCTCCCTAGCCTTGGGGGGCAGCCATGGCAAGCGCGGCGCGTTTCGTCGCATGCGGCAATGGCGCGGGCTGCCTTGCCGTGCCGGACGGCGCAGAGCCGCAGCCCCGTCGCTACAGGAGCCCTTGTGATGCGTGTCTTGCCCTTCAACCTGTTGACCTTCCTCATCGATGACCGCGTCAACACGGCGATCGATTTCGCGACGCGCTCGCACGCCGCGGCGCTGACGGCGCTCGACCAGGCGCGGGTCGCCGGCGATCGCGCCCATTTCGATCGCGTCGCGCTGCAAGTGGCGCGCTGCCGGCAGGAAGTGCTGGCGCTGCACCCGACCGCCAATCTGCCTGGCGTGTCGCTCGATTTCGACGCGCCGGCGCTGCGCCGCGCCGCCTGATCCCTCAGCCGCCGCTATAGCGCCGCAGGAAGGTCGCGGCGAAGTCCGTCAGCCCACCGCCGGCGATCGCCGCGCGCAAGGCCGCCATCAGCTGCTGATAGAAGCCGATATTGTGCTCGGTCAGCAGCATCGCGCCGAGCATCTCGCCCGATTTGGTGAGATGGTGGAGATAGGCGCGGCTGGTGCCGCCGGCGCAGACCGGGCAGGTGCAATCGGCGTCGAGGACAGTCAGATCCTCGGCATGGCGGGCGTTGCGCAGGTTGAGCGTGCCGTCATGGGTGAAGGCCTGGCCGTTGCGCCCCGAGCGCGTCGGCAGCACGCAATCGAACATGTCGACGCCGCGGACCACGGCGCCGACAATGTCGTCGGGCTTGCCGACGCCCATCAGATAGCGCGGCGCGCTTTCCGGGAGCTGGCCGGTGGCGTAATCGAGAACGCCGAACATCGCTTCCTGGCCTTCGCCGACGGCGAGGCCGCCGATGGCATAGCCGTCGAAACCGATCGCCGTCAGCGCGGCGGCGCTTTCGGCGCGGAGCCGCTCGTCGAGGCCGCCCTGCTGGATGCCGAACAGCGCGGCGCGGCCCGAATGGTCGGCGTCGCTGTCGAACGCCGCCCGGCTGCGCGCCGCCCAGCGCATCGAGCGTTCCATCGCCGCCGCCACCGCCTCGCGCGGCGCCGGAAGGGCGATCAGCTCGTCGAAGGCCATGACGATGTCGCTGCCCAGCAGCCGCTGGATCTCGATCGAGCGCTCGGGGCTCAGCATGTGCCGCGAGCCGTCGAGATGGCTGGCGAAGGCGACGCCGGCCTCGCTGCGCTTGGTCAGCGCCGACAGGCTCATCACCTGATAGCCGCCCGAGTCGGTCAGAATCGGGCGATCCCAGCCCATGAAAGCGTGCAGGCCGCCCAGCCGGGCGATGCGCTCGGCGCCGGGGCGCAGCATCAGGTGATAGGTGTTGCCGAGGATGATTTCGGCGCCGGCGGCACGCACCTCGCTGGCGCGCATCGCCTTGACCGTCGCCGCGGTGCCGACCGGCATGAAGGCGGGGGTGCGGATGACGCCGCGCCGCATGGTGATGGTGCCGGTGCGCGCCGCGCCGTCGCGCGCCGCAAGGGCAAAGGCGAAGCGCGTCATGCGGTGATGGCGATATGCCCCGGCAGCGCCGCGACACGGGCGAGCCAGGCCCGCACCGCCGGTACCGCGGCAAGGCTGGTGCCGCCTTCCTCGGCGACATGGGTGTAGGCGTAGAGGGCGATGTCGGCGATGCTGACGGCGTCGCCGATGAGGAAGGGCGTGCGGGCGAGCTGGTAGTCCATCACGGCGAGTGCCTCGCGGGCGCCGGTCTCCTTGGCCGGGATCTGCGCGCGCTGGGCGTCGCTCAGCCGGTCTTCGCCGACAAAGGCGCGCCAGAAGCGCAAGGTCGCGACATTGGGTTCGTGGCTATATTGTTCGAAGAACATCCAGCGCAGCATGTCGGCGCGGGCGAAGCGGTCATCGGGAATCAGCGCCGAACCGTCGGCGAGATACCAGCAGGCGGCGTTGCTTTCGGGGATGCAGCGGTCGCCGACCTGGAGCACCGGGATGCGGCCGTTGCGGTTGACCGTCGCCAGGAACTCGGGCGTCCGCGTCTCGCCCTTGAGGATGTCATATTGCCGGCGCTCGAGCGCCAGCCCGAGATGCGCCGCGGTCAGCCGGATCTTGTAGCAGTTTCCGGAAGCCGAATATTCGTGGAGCAGCAGCGGAGCCATGGCCGGCTCCTGTCATGCCGGCGGCGGGGCGGCAAGGGGGGCGCGAGCGCCTTGATTGCCCGGCCGCCGCGGCTGAATTATCCTGCCGCCGTTCATTCGGAGGGGAGGGAACATGGCGACGATCGCCGGGCAAGCGCGCCTGCCGGCAGCAGGCGACAACGGCTTTTTCCTGCGCGCCGCCATCGCCATGGTGCTGGTCATCGTCGCCGGCTTTTCGCTGCAACTGGCGATGGGGCGGTCGAGCTTTGCCGCGCCGCTGCTCGTCCATGCCCATGCCTTCGTCTTCATGGGCTGGGTGGCGATCTATCTGGCGCAGAATGCGCTTGTGGCGTCGGGCAACCTGGCGCTGCATCGGCGCCTCGGTTGGCTGGCGGCAGTGTGGATGGTGCCGATGCTGGGGCTCGGCGTCGCGGTGACGCTGGCGCTGGTGCAGGGCGGGCGGGTGCCGTTCTTCTTCCGGCCCTTGCAGTTCCTGGTCTTCGATCCGCTGTCGCTGTTCACGTTCGTCGGCCTCAGCGGCGCGGCGATCGTGCTGCGGCGGCGGACCGACTGGCACCGTCGCCTGCATTTCTGCGGCATGGCGACCCTGCTCGGGCCGGGCTTCGGTCGGCTGATGCCGATGCCGCTGCTGATCCCCTGGGCATTCGAGGCGACCTTCGTGGCGACTTTGCTCTTCCCGATCGCCGGGGTGATCGCCGACTGGCGCCGCACTGGTCGGGTGCATCCCGCCTGGGGGCGCGGCATCGCGGCAATGGTCGCCATGCTGGTGGCGATTGAGCTGGTGACATATTCGCCTGTCGGGACCGCGCTCTACGGCGCGATCACTGCCGGCACACCGGGGGCGGCGGTGGCGCCGCTGGCGTTCCCACTGCCTCCCCGGGCGCGCTAGCGACCCTGCGGGCGGCTAAGGATCGACTCGCTACGTCGAGATGAATTCGGATCGCTCATGCCGAGCGCAGTCGAGGCACGTTCGAGCGCGGGGAGGTGCCTCGACTACGCTCGGCACGAGCGGGACGAGCGACGCCGTAGCAACCGCACGCACCTCAGGCCGCCATCCACCCCGCCAGATCGGCCCGCGCCCGGGCGACCAGCGCCGGCTTGCGCTGGTCCTTCGATACCGGCGCCGGCGACAGCGGCGGGAACAGCCCGAAATTGACGTTCATTGGCTGGAAGTGCTTGGCATCGGCGCCGCCGGTGATGTGGGCCAGCAGCGCGCCGAGTGCCGTCGTGGCGGGCGGCGGCACGGGCGTCTGTCCCCGCGCCTCGGCGATGGCGAAGCGCGCCGCGACCAGGCCGATGGCGGCGCTTTCGACATAGCCCTCGCACCCGGTGATCTGCCCGGCGAAACGCAGCCGCGGGTCGGCCTTCAGCCGCAGCGTCGCGTCGAGCAGCACTGGCGACTTGATGAAGGTGTTGCGATGCAACCCGCCGAGCCGAGCGAATTCGGCACGCTCGAGGCCGGGGATCATCCGGAATACCCGCACCTGTTCGGCGTGTTTCATCTTGGTCTGGAAGCCGACCATGTTCCACAAGGACCCGAGTGCATTGTCCTGGCGCAACTGCACCACCGCCCAGGCTCTGCGGCCTGTGGCCGGGTTGGTCAGCCCGACGGGCTTCATCGGGCCGAAGCGCGGCGTCATCCGGCCGCGCTCGGCCATCACCTCGATCGGCATGCAGCCGTCGAAATAGGGGACGTTCTCCCAATCCTTGAACACCGTCTTCTCGGCGGCGAGCAGCGCGTCGATGAAGGTGTTGTACTGGTCCTTGTCCATCGGGCAGTTGAGATAATCTTGGGTATCGCCATTTTCGTTGGGGCGATCCCAGCGCGACTGCGCCCAGACCACGTCCATGTCGATCGACTCGCGGTGGATCACCGGCGCGATGGCATCGAAAAAGGCGAGGCTCTCCTCGCCGGTAAGGTCGCGGATCGCTTCGGCGAGGGGCGCCGCGGTCAGCGGCCCGGTCGCGATGATGACGCTTTGCCAATCCGCCGGCGGCAGCCCGGCGACGACTTCGCGGCGGATCTCGACCAGCGGCTCGGCTTCGAGCGCCGCGGTCACCCGCCCGGCGAAATCGTCGCGATCGACGGCGAGCGCCGACCCCGCCGGCACGCGCGCCGCATCGGCCGCCGCCATGACGAGCGACCCCAGCGCACGCATCTCGGCATGGAGCAGCCCGACAGCATTGTTCTCGGCATCGTCCGACCGAAAGCTGTTCGAGCAGACGAGTTCGGCGAGGCGGTCGGTATGATGCGCGTCGGTGCCCTGCACCCCGCGCATTTCATGGAGCACCACCGGCACCCCGGCGCGGGCGAACTGCCACGCCGCCTCCGATCCGGCGAGGCCGCCGCCGACAATGTGAACTGGCATCATCCGGAGCAGATGGCAGGCGCCCGCCGAGGGCGCAACCGTCCCACGGAGTCGCGGCTCAGTCCGCGCTCTCGTCGCGCGTCAGCGTCTTCGGCCCGATCAGCCCCGGCACGGCACCGTCGAGGCCCAATTCCTTCAGCAGCGAGTCGATCATCGGCGCCTGGGCGCGGTAGCGCAGCGCCGCCGACAGCGCGGCATCGGCGAGGTTGCCGTCGCCGCCGGCGGCGCCGCTCGGCGTCGCCGCGCCCGCGCCGCCGTTCAGGCCTTCGACCTGGACGATGCGGATGCTGTCGATCGCTTCCATCGGCTTCGCCGTCTCGCGGATCAGTTCGGGAAGCGCCTTCAAGAGCGCCAGCCGCGTCGCCAGCGCCGCCTGCTCGGGCGACATCAGATTGGCGGCTTCGTTCATCGCCCGCTGGCCGGCGGCATCGACTTCGAACTTCGCGGCGGCGCCTTCGGCGGCGAGCTTGGCGGCCTCGGCCTCGCCCTGCGCCTGCAGGCGGACGGCTTCGGCGCGGTCGGCGGCGGCCTGTTTCTCGGCGTCGGCGGCGATGCGGATACCGATGGCGGCGCGCTCGGCCTCCTTCGACGCCTCGATCAGCTCGATGCTCTTGGCGCGCTCGGCGATCTCGGTCTGGCGGGCGCTGGTCACCTGTTCCTCGGCCGCCACCGCTTCGGCGCGGGCCTTGTCGGCCTGGGCCTTGGCCTGGCTTTCCTCCCGCGACTTGTTCTGGACGGCGATCTGGCTTTCCTGGCGCTTGATCGCCACCGCCTGTTCCTGGGCGATGCGTGCCTCGGCGACGGCGCGGTCGGCTTCGATCTGCGCGGCGTCGGTGCCCTGCTTGGCGGTGATCCGCGCCTGTTCGGCCTCGCGGCTGCGCTCGGCTTCGGTCTGGGCAATCTCGGCGGCCTGGCCGGCGCGGCGGATGGCGAGCTCGCGCTCCTGCTCGATCCGGGCGAATTCGGTCTCGCGCGACAGGTTGAGGCGCTCGCGCTCGGCCTCGAGGTTCTTGGTCTCGATGAGAACGCGGGTGTCCTGCTCGATATCGTTGCGGGTCTTCTTGCGCAGTTCGATCTGCTCGGTGAGCTTGGTCAGGCCCTCGGCATCGAAGGCGTTGTTGGCGTTGAAATGCTCGATCGACGTCTGGTCGAGGCCGGTCAGCGACACCGATTCGAGTTCGAGGCCGTTCATCGCGAGATCGGCCGACGACACCTGCTGGACCTTCTGGACGAAGTCCGACCGCTGTTCGTGGAGCTGGTTCATCGTCATGCCGGCGGCGACCGAGCGCAGCGCGTCGACGAACTTGCCCTCGATCAGTTCCTTGAGCGCCGTCGGCTGCATGGTGCGCTGGCCGAGCGTCTGGGCGGCGATGGCGATGCTGCCGGCGTCGGGTTTCACGCGGACGTAGAATTCGGCCTTCACGTCGATGCGCATGCGATCGCTGGTGATCAGCGCATCGGTGTTGCGGCGCTCGACGGGCAGGCGGACGGTGTTCATGTTGACCGGCATCGTCTCATGGAGGACGGGCAGCACCAGCGCGCCGCCGTTGATGACGACCTTTTCGCCGCCGAAGCCGGTGCGGACGAAGCCGATTTCCTTCGACGCGCGCTTGTAGAGCCGGGCGAAGATCAGCCCGATGACAAGCAGCGCGACGAGCAGCACAAGGCCGATGCTGCCGATGGCGACGAGGCTGCCGTAGCTGGCCATAAGGTCGTTTGTCGCCGGCAGGCCGCTGTCGGCGGTGGTCGCGGGGAGATTGTCCTGCATCAGCGAAGCTCCGCCTGAGTAAAATAGTCGGACTCGATGGCGACGGCGCGAAACTGCGCCCCGTCGCGCCGGGTGAGAAGGATATGCATGGTGTCGTCGAAGCGATCGGGGATCGCGCTGTCCTCGGGCTCGACCATGACGAAGTGCGGTTGGCCATGGACATCGACGACGCGGGCGCGCGCCGGATTGCCGGGGCCGGCGGTGCCGATGACGATGCGGGCGCGCCGGCCGATCAGCGCGTCGAGGGGCACGGCGGTCGTCTCGTCACGCGGCAGGATGCGGCCGAGGCCCGCCGAGGCGAGGCGGGTCAGCGGCAGCGCGGCAGCAAGCGCCGCCGGCACCGCCAGCGGCCAGGCGAGGACGCCGCCGGTGCCGAGCAGCGCCGCGGTCTCGATCGCGAGGCCGGCGGTGCCGAACAGCGCCAGGAAGACGACGAGCAGCACGAGCAGCGGCAGGTGGCCGATGTTGAGCCAATCGAGCCCCTTGGGAAGGTCGGCATGGGCGTCGAGACCGAGCGCCGCACTGCCGAGACCAACGGCTTCGACCGCGCCGATCAACAGCATCAGCAGCAGCGCGACGCTGAACGGCAGGCAGTCGGGACGCAACAGCAGGTCGATCAGGGGAACATCCTCGCTGCGGTGCATTTAGTCGCCTTCATGGAGTCGCCGCAACGAAAACTGGCGGTGACGTGCGGGCTGCCGTCACTCGTCGGGATTGAAGACATTCCACATCATCGCGTGCGCCAGCAGTTCCAGCGCCCGCGTGCCAAGCAGGCTGTTGCCCTGCTTGCTGAGGCCAGGCGACCAGACGGCAATGCTGGCGCGGCCCGGGGCGATCGCCAGGATGCCGCCGCCGACGCCGGATTTGCCTGGCAGCCCGACCTGAAAGGCGAATTCGCCGCTGGCGTCATAATGGCCGCAGGTCAGCATCAACGCCAGCAGCCGCCGGGCACGCTCGGCGCTGACCAGTGGTGCGCCGCTCGTCGGGCAGCGGCCGCCGTGCATCAGGAAGCGGCCGGCGCGCGCCAGCTGGCGGCACGACATGGCGATGGCGCATTGTTCGAAATAAACCGGCAGCGTCCGCTCGACCGGGCCGTCGATGACGCCGAAGCTTTTCATGTAGTTGGCGAGCGCGGCGTTGCGGAAGCCGGTCGCCGCCTCGGACGCCGCGACGGCAGCGTCGACGGCGATCGTCGGGTCGCCGGCGAGATCGCGGACGCGGCGGAGGATCGCAGGCGTACCGCCACTGCCGGCGATAAGGTCGGTGACGGCGAGCGCGCCGGCGTTGATGAAGGGGTTGCGCGGCCGGCCAGCCTCGGCTTCGAGCTGGACGATCGAATTGAAGGCACTGCCAGAAGGTTCGCGGCCGACGCGCGCCCAGACGCGGTCGCCGTGTGCGGCAAGCGCCTCGACCAGCGCGAAAACCTTGCTGATCGACTGGATCGAAAAGGGCAGGTCGGCGTCGCCGGCGACATGTTCGCGGCCCTCGGCGTCGACGACGGCGATGCCGAAATGGCGCGGGTCGACATGGGCGAGTTCGGGGATGTAGCCCGCCACCGCGCCGCGGGTCGTCTCGCGCGCCATGGCGGCGGCGATGGCGGCGATGGTGGCGGCGAGGTCGGACATCCTGGGCCTTGTCGGGGGGCGGTCGGGGGCCGCGCGGGGATATTTCGGGGGCCGATCATCGCCGCGACGGGACCCTCTCGCAAGCGTCAGGGCGGCACAGCGGCGCGATAAAATGAGTGGCGCTCATAAGCTGCGTAGTGTAACAACGCAAATGGGAGAGGAGATGCCCGGAACCCGCCGGGCGCCCCATGAGGAGACCGTCCGATGGCCAGCCAGCCGATTGCCAGCGAACCCGCGATCCGCCACACGCTCAGCCGCGAGGAAGCGCCCTTCCAATGGCCGCTGCCGCCGCGCAAGCGACCGGCGCTCGCCGACTACAGCCGCGAAACGCTGATGGCCTATCTCGAAACCGCGCCGCTCGACGAGGTCGACATCTCCGATCCGCTCTATTGGGAAACCAATTCGCACTGGCCTTATTTCCGCCGCCTGCGCGACGAGGCGCCGGTGCATTTCAACGCCGTCAACGCCGAGCGCCACCGCGGCTTCTGGTCGGTGTCGCGCTGGGCCGACATCATGGCGGTCGACACCAACCACCAGGTCTATTCGTCGGACGCCTATCTCGGCGGCATCACGCTGTTCGACATGGACAGCGACTTCATCATGCCGATGTTCATCGCCATGGACCCGCCCAAGCACGACGTGCAGCGCAAGGCGGTCAACCCGATCGTCTCGGGCCCCAACCTCGCCAGCTTCGAAGGGCTGATCCGCACCCGCACCCAGGAAGTCCTCGATGGCCTGCCGCGCGGCGAGGTCTTCGATTGGGTCGATCGCGTCTCGATCGAGCTGACCAGCCGCATGCTGGCGACCTTGTTCGACTGGCCGCAGGAGCACCGCCGCAAGCTGACCTATTGGTCGGATGTCTCGACGTCGGACCCCGAAGTGCCCGGCAATCCGCAGAAGGAAGAGCGCCAGGGTATCCTGCTCGGCATGCTGCAGGAATTCACCCAGCTGTGGAACGAGCGGGTCAATTCCGAGCCCAAGACCGACCTTGTCTCGATGCTCGCCCACAACCCCGCGACGCGCAACATGCCGCCGATGGAGTTCATGGGCAATCTCGTGCTGCTGATCGTCGGCGGCAACGACACGACGCGCAATTCGATCTCGGGCGGGGTCTATTTCCTCAACAAGAACCCGCAGGAATACGCCAAGCTGCGCGCCGACCACGGTCTCGTCGACTCGATGGTCAGCGAGATCATCCGCTACCAGACGCCGCTTGCCCATATGCGCCGCACCGCGATCGAGGACACCATCCTCGGCGGCAAGCATATCGCCAAGGGCGACAAGGTCGTCATGTGGTATCATTCGGGCAACCGCGACGAGCGCGCCATCGACAACCCCGACGCCTTCATCATCGACCGCCCGCGCGCCCGCCAGCACATGTCGTTCGGCTTCGGCATCCACCGCTGCGTCGGCAATCGCCTTGCCGAACTGCAGCTGAAGATACTCTGGGAAGAGATCCTCAAGCGCTTCGACAATATCGAAGTCGTCGCCGAGCCCGAGCGCGTGCCATCGGCGTTCGTTCGCGGCTACAAGTCGCTGATGGTGCGCATCCCGGCCTGACGCCGGGGTGCCATCCTTTCACCAATCGCCAGCGGGGACCGAATGGCCAGGATCACCTATATCGAACATAATGGCGCCGAGCATGTCGTCGAGGTGCCGACCGGCGTCTCGCTGATGGAAGGCGCGTTGCAGAACGGCATTCCCGGCATCGACGGCGATTGCGGCGGCAACGCCGCCTGCGCCACCTGCCACGTCTATGTCGAAGGCGACTGGCTGGCCAGGACCGGCGAGCGCAGCGAGAATGAAAGCGCCATGCTCGATCTCGCCGATGGGCTGGAGGACAACAGCCGGCTCGCCTGCCAGATTTCGGCGTCGCCCGAGCTCGACGGGCTGGTGCTCAGGATGCCGGCGAGCCAACACTAAGCCGAGACAATCGCCGAACCGGGGGCCTCGCGCCCCCGGTGCTTTTTTGGGGAACTGACATGCCGATTTCGCTCCACGCCGCCTTCGTGCCTTCGGCGCGCCAGATCATCGGGTCGTGCCTCGGCGTCCTCGCCAAGGCCGAGGCGCATGCCGCCGAAACGGGCTGCGGCGACGCGGCGCTGATCGGCGCCTGCCTCGCCGCCGACATGGCGCCGGTGCCCTTCCAGGTCCGCTCGGTCGCGGCGCATTCGGCGGGCGCCGTCGCCGGGGTGCGCGCTGGCCGCTTCTCCCCGAGCTTCGGCGAGATGCCGACCGATTTCGCCGGGCTGAAAGCTGCCCTTGTCGAGGCCGACACGGCACTGGCGGCGACCGACGAAGCCGAACTCGAGACCTTCATCGGCAAGCCGATGATTTTCGCGCTGGGCACGATGGAGCTGCCCTTCACCGGCGACCAATTCCTGCTGTCGTTCAGCCAGCCGAACTTCTATTTTCACGCGGCGACGCTCTACGACATCCTGCGCAACCAGGGCGCCAAGCTCGGCAAGCGCGACTTCCTCGGCGCGATGCGGATGGCGGTCTGACTCCTCTCCTCCCGCGAGCGGGAGGGGAGAGCGCTTGCACCCTTTTGCCGCCTTGGGCATTGACCGGGAGGTCCTCCGGAGCCCCGTCTTATGCGCCTCACCCTCGGCCTTGCCCTGCTTGCCACCGCCACCGCCTGCGGTGCCGCGCCCGTGCCGCAAGGCCCGCCCAATGTCCCCGAATTCAAGCCGGCCTTCGTCGGCCAGACGCGCGCCGAAGCCGTCACCTCGCGGACGCCGCTGACCGTCACCGAAATCGCCACCGGCCTCAACAAGCCCTGGGGCCTGGCCTTCCTGCCCGACGGCCGCATGCTGGTCAGCGAAAAGGCCGGCGGTACGCTGCGCATCATCGCCCCCGACGGCAGGAAGTCGCCGCCGGTCGCCGGCGCGCCGCGTGTCGACGCGCGCGGGCAGGGCGGCATGATGGGGGTGGGCGTGCCCGGCGATGGCTGGGTCTATTGGAGCTACGCCGAGCCGCGACAGGGTGGCAATGGCCTTGCCGTGGCGCGCGGCAAGCTCGGCGGTCCGGCCGGCGCGCCGACGCTGAGCGAGGTCAAGGTCATCTTCCGGGCGATGCCGACGCTCGATTCGACGGCGCATTATGGCGGCCGCATGGTCTTCCTGCCGGGCAATCTGATGTTCATCGGTTTGGGCGAGCGCTCGATCCTCGCCGGGCGGGTGCAGGCGCAGGATCTCGCCAGCGATTTCGGCAAGGTCGTCCGCATCGGCCGCGACGGCTCGATCCCCCGCGACAATCCCTTTGTCGGCAAGGCGGGGGCGCGGCCGGAAATCTGGTCCTATGGCCATCGCAACATCCTGTCGGCGGCGCTCGACGGCCAGGGCCGGCTCTGGGAGCTCGAGCACGGCCCCAAGGGCGGCGACGAGCTGAACCTTGTTGAAAAGGCCAAGGACTATGGCTGGCCGACGATCAGCTATGGCGAGGAATATTCGGGCGCCCCGATCGGCAAGGCGCTGACGCAGGCGCCGGGCATGGAACAGCCGGTGCATTATTGGGACCCGGTGATCGCGCCATCGGGGCTGGCGATCTATTCCGGCGCGATGTTCCCCGAATGGCGCGGCAATTTCCTCACCGGCGGGCTCGCCACCAAGGCGCTGATCCGGCTGGTCGTCGAGAAGGACCGCGTCGTCGGCGAGGAGCGGCTGCTGACCGATCGCGAAGAGCGTATCCGCGATGTCGTCGAGGGGCCCGACGGCGCCCTGTACTTGCTGACCGATGCCGAGAACGGCAAATTGCTGCGGGTCTCGGCGGCGCGCTAACGCGATTGTCACGATCGGCGCCTAGTGTCCCTTCTGGGGGTGTGGCGTTCTGATCGGGAGATCGGTTGATGTTTGCGTACTACCAGCGCTTGTTGTTCGCCGGATTGCTGGGACTGGCACCGGTCGCCGGCTTCGCCGAAACCATCGCCACCGCCACCGGGCCAATCCGCGTCGACACGCTCGTCACCGGGCTGAATGCCCCCTGGGGCCTGGCGGTGCTGCCCGACGGCCGCATGCTCGTCACCGAAAAGGCCGGTGGCATCCGCCTGGTCAACGCCGCCGGCAACAGTGTCGCCGCGGTCACCGGCGGGCCGGCGACGGTGCAGGACGGGCAGGGCGGCTATCTCGATATCGCCATCGATCCGCAGTTCATCACCAACGGCCGCATCTACATGACCTTTGCCGAAGCCGGCGCGGGCGGCGCCGGGGTGGCGGTGCTGCGCGCCCGGCTGTCGGGCACCGTGCTCGTCGACAAGCAGATCATCTGGCGCGTCACCCCCAAGACCGGCAGCGGGCCGCAGGGGGTCGAAGGCGCCAATCATTATGGCTCGCGGCTGCTGTTCAACAAGGCCGGGCAATTGCTGGTGTCGCTCGGCGACCGCTTCCTGTTCACGCCCTCGCAGGACCCTGGGACCGCGATCGGCAAGATCGTCCGCATCACCACCGACGGCGCCCCGGCGCCGGGCAACCCCTTCGCCACGCGCGCCGGCTATCTGCCGGAAATCTATACCCTCGGCCATCGCAACCCCCAGGGCCTGGCGATGAACCCCAACAATGGCGCGATCTGGAGCGTCGAGCACGGCCCGTCGGGCGGCGACGAGCTCAACGTCATCTTTGCCGGGGCCAATTATGGCTGGCCCGATGTCAGCTGGGGCAATGGCTATGACGGCACCGACTATCCCGACCACAATACCAAGCCGCGCTTCCGCCTGCCGACGCGTTGGTGGACGCCGCGGATCGCGCCGTCGAACCTCGCCTTCTACCGCGGCACGGCGATCCCGGCGTGGCGCGGCAACCTGCTGATCGGCAGCATGGGCGAGAACGCCATCATCCGCCTGTCGGTGAGCGGCATCAATATCACCAATGAGGAACGCATCCCGATCGGCGAGCGCGTCCGCGATATCGAGGTCGATCCGCAGGGGCGGGTGTTCATCCTTACCGACGACGGCAACCTCAAGCGGCTGACGCGGCCCTGAGACACAGCGGGCGCGACCGTCCGGCAGGCGGTACGGTCGCGCCCCCCGTTTCAGGCAGTCACCCGGCGCCGCGAGACCGCGCCGACCATGCCGAAGCCGGCGATCAGCATCGCCCAGCTGGCGGGCTCGGGGACAGCGCCCGTCGTCGGCGTCGCCCGGACTTCCAGCGTGAAGTTGCTGAGGCCGATGGTGCCCTGGCCGTTGTTGTAGCCGAAGCGCAGGGCGTTGCTGAACCAGCCGCTGTCGATGCTGAGGGTCGTGAAGGCGCCGCTGCCCGAGGCGCGCTGCTGCGAGCTCCACAGCATCGTATCGGTAGCGACATCGACGAGCGAATAGACCGGCCGGGTCGAGGTCGCCGAGCGTTTGCGATGATCGAAGCTGATCATGCGCACGTCATAGCCGGCGCTCGGCGTGAAGGTGATGAATGACTGGACACCGCCGTGCGAGATTTCCCGGAACCCGGCATCGAGGCTGAAGCGCGGGAAGTTCTGGGGCGGCGAGCCCGCGGCGATGCTGTGGACGACCTGCAGCTCGGGCGTCGTGCCGAAGTCGTTGCCGATGAAGGCGGCGTTCACGCACAGCCGGTCGGTGGGTGAATTCGACGCCCCGGCGCAGGCCGGCACCGCGCCCGGATCGGTGCCGAGTTTCGGCGCGATGACGATGGTGGCGGCCGCGGCCGGCAGAGCAGTGGCCGCCAGCGTAGCAACGACGAGAATCCTCGAAATACCCATGATGACTTTCCCCTTTTCCGTTGGCGCCATTGCGAAATCCTGCCCGGCCTGTCTGGAAAAGCGGTGCGGCGCGCCAAAACGGGTCAGGCGATGATGGACGGATTGTAAAGATTTTCCGGCGCCGCTAGCCTCGGCATCCCGGTCCCCGAGGCGCGTGGATGGACGCACGATCCCCTGAGGCGCTGATGGCGGCGTGGCGCGATGGCGATCTGGCCGCGCGCGATGCCCTGCTCGAACATCTGGCACCCGAACTGCGGGCGATTTCCTAGGCGCAGATGCGGCGCGAGCGTGGCGCCTCCTTCTCGTCGGCCGATCTCGTCAACGATGCCATCCTGCGCCTGGTCCAGCTCGGCCGCATCAGCCTCAACGACAAGGCGCACATGCTGGCGCTGGCGGCGCGGCTGATGCGCCGCATCCTGATCGACCATGCCCGCGCCCGGCGCAGCGACAAGCGTGACCATGTCCGCGTCGTGCTCGACGAGGATCTCGATGGCGAAGCCCGGCCTGACCTGATTGCGCTCGAAACCGCGCTAATCCGGTTGGCGGCGATCGACGAGGGGCTGATGGCATTGGTGGAGATGCGCTATTTCGGCGGCATGGCGATGGGCGACATCGCCGAAGTCACCGGCCTGTCGGAAGCGACGCTGAAACGGCGCTGGCGGGTGGCGCGGGCCTGGCTGGCCGCGACGCTCGCGGGCCAGACGGTGCTGGCCGACGATGACGACTGACCCGAGCCTCGCTGAGGAAGCCGAAGCGCTGGCGCTGTTCGAACAGCTGATCGACGTCCGCGAATCGGACCGGGACAGCTGGATCGCGCCGCTCGATGTGCCGTCGCCAGTCAAGGCGCGGCTGGCGGCGATGGTCGCGGCGGACAGCGCCACCAGCCTCGGCACCGGCGCCGCAGCGCTGGCGGCGGTGGCGCCGGGGCCGGCGCGCGTCGGCGCCTATCGCATCGTCGGGCTGATCGGCCGCGGCGGCATGGGCGCCGTCTATCGCGCCCGCCGCGACACGGGCGACTTCGATCTCGACGTCGCCATCAAGATCATCAAGCCGGGGTTGCTTTCCGACCAGCTGACCCAGCGCCTCGCCGCCGAGCGCCAGACATTGGCCAGCCTCAACCACCCCAACATTGCCCGGCTGTTCGATGGCGGCACGCTCGACGACGGCGCCCCCTACATCATCATGGAGCTGATCGACGGCCGGCCGGCCGACCGCTGGGCCGACGCCGCCGGCGCCGATGCGCGGACCCGCGTCGGCCTCGTCGTCACCGCGGCGCGCGCCGTCGCCTATGCCCATAGCCGGCTGGTCATCCACCGCGACATCACCCCGGCCAATGTGCTGGTGACCGCCGACGGGACGGTCAAGCTGATCGACTTCGGCATTTCCCGCGCCGCCGACGCCGCGACGACGACGGCGACCGATGTCTATGGCCTCGGCCGGCTGCTGGCGCGGCTGCTTCCCGCGCCCGACGCCGAAATCGCCGCGATCACGGCAGGTGCCACCGCCGAGGACCCGGGCGCGCGCTATCCGACAGTCGAGGCACTCGCCGACGATCTCATCGCCTGGCGCGATGGCCGGGCGGTGCGCGCCATGGCCGGCGGGCGCGGCTATGCGCTTGGCAAATTCCTGCGGCGGCACCGGCTTTCGGCGTCGGCGGCGGCGCTGGCGCTGGTGCTGCTGGTCGGCGCGCTGGTGGCGGTGCTGGCGGCCAACCGCCAGGCGCGGATCGCCGAAGCCGAGACGAGCCGGCGCTTCGAGCAGACGCGCAGTGTCGCCAAGGCATTGCTGTTTCCGGTCTACGACCAGGTGGCGCGGGTTTCGGGCAGCACCGCCGCCAAGGCCGAGCTGGCACGGACCGGCCTTGCCCATCTCGAAACGCTGGCGGCGATGCCCGCGGCGCCGCCCGATGTCCGGGTCGAGGCCGGGCGCGGCTTCGTCCGGCTGGCGGAAGTCACCGGCGGCGGCCAGGCCGGCCAGCTCGGCCGCTATGCCGACGCCGCGGCGCTGCTGGCGCGCGCCGAGACGCTGATCCTGCCGGAATGGCGGGCGCGGCCGGGCGATCGCGCCACGGCGCTGGCCTTTGCGACGCTGCGGCTCGAACAGGCCGGCACCAACCTCTACAACAACAATGCCGCCGATGCGGCGCGGGCGCAGGCCGGCGAGGCGGAAGCGGCGCTGCGCCCGCTGGCGCCCGCTGGCGCCCGATGCTGAGGCAGCCGCGAAATATGCAACGGCGCTGCAGACGATCGGCGGCAGCCATGGCTGGAACGACGATTATGCCGCCGCCTTTCCGCACCACCAGCGCGCCGAGGCCTTTCTCGCCGGTCTCGCCCCGGCACTGGCGCAGGACGACCGGGTGCTGGCGGCGCGCGCCGGCATCCTGCGCCTGTTCGGCGAGGCGGCGCACAAGACCGGCCGGAGCGCGGTGGCGCGTGCGGCGCTCGACAAGGCCATCGCCGTCAACCGCGCCCGCCGCGCCGCTGCGCCCGACGATCCGCAACGCCTGCGCAAGCTGACGACCTCGCTCTGGTATGCCGGCGTCGTCCACCGCACCAACCAGCGGCTGGCCGAGGCGCGCGCCGCGATTGCCGAGGCGGTGGCGCTGGCGCGGGCGATGGTGGCGCGCGACGCCGCCGATGCCGGTGCCTGGCAGATGCTGGCGATCACCAGCGAGGTGCAGGCGCAGCTGTTCGCCGATGCCGGCGACGCCGCCGGCAATGCCGCGATCGCCGCCGAAATGCTGGCGGCGCACGACCGGCTGGTGGCACTGGCCGGCGCTGCCCCGGGGGCCCGGCGCTCGCGCGCCGCCAGCCTCAGGACGCAGGGCAGCAACCGCTGGAACCTGCGCGATACCCAGGGCGCCTGTCGGGCCTGGCGCGACGCGCTCGCCAGCTATGACGCGCTCGCCGCCGCGGGACGGCTCAGCAGGCTCGACACCAACAACGCCCGGCCCGAAGTCGCGGGGCTGGTCAGGCAGCTGTGCGCCGGCGCCAGTCCGCCCTGGCGCCGGATCGACATCTGACTTGTGCCGCCGCGCCGGGCTTGACGCGGCGCGGCGGCGCGCCTAGGGGCGCTGCTTCCTGAAATCCCCACGCGGGGGGTCCATATCCGGTGCTCGAAGCCTTCGAGCCACTCCCCCGCGGCGGCTCAACCGGAGATTGAATGTATATGGCGACTCACGTCAGCATGGCGCAATTGCTTGAAGCCGGCGCCCATTTCGGCCACCAGACGCACCGCTGGAACCCGAAGATGAAGCCCTACATCTTCGGCGATCGCAACGGCGTCCACATCATCGACCTGTCGCAGACCGTGCCGCTGTTCGCGCGCGCCCTCGATTTCGTCCGTGCCACCGTCCAGGCCGGCGGCAAGATCCTGTTCGTCGGCACCAAGCGCCAGGCGCAGGACCCCGTCGCCGACGCCGCGCGCCGCTGCGGCATGCACTATGTCAACCACCGCTGGCTCGGCGGCATGCTGACCAACTGGAAGACGATCAGCGGCTCGATCCGCAAGTTCAAGCAGCTTGAGGAGCAGCTGTCGGGAGACACCCAAGGGCTGACCAAGAAGGAAGTCCTCAAGCTAACCCGCGAGCGCGACAAGTTCGAGGCGTCGCTGGGCGGCATCCGCGACATGGGCGGCCTGCCGGACATCATCTTCATCATCGACGTCAACAAGGAAGAGCTCGCCGTTAAGGAAGCCAATGTCCTCGGCATCCCGGTTGTCGCCATCCTTGATACCAACACCGATCCGTCGGGCATCGCTTTCCCGGTGCCGGGCAATGACGACGCCAGCCGCGCCATCCTGCTCTACGTCAACGCCATCGCCGATACCGTGCTCGATGCCCGCCAGGGCCGCGCGGCCTATGAAGGCTATGACCTTGGCGCGATGGACGAGCCGCCGATGGAAGCCGCCTTCGTCGAGGAAGCCCCGGCTGAGGACGTCGCCTTTACCGAGGCCGCGGTCGACGCGACCGAGGCGCCGGCCGAACCGACTGCCGAAGCCTGAGGCATTCGTGACGGCGGCGCGGGTCGCCGTCACACGCTTGTAACGCTGGCCGTCCACCGGCGGCCCAATCTTATTGCCCAGCTTGAGGGAGCCACGACCATGGCCGAAATCACCGCCGCGATGGTGAAGGATCTGCGCGAATCGACCGGCGCAGGCATGATGGATTGCAAAAAGGCGCTCGCCCAGACCAACGGCGACATGGAAGCCGCGATCGACTGGCTGCGCACCAAGGGCCTTGCCGCCGCCGCCAAAAAGGCCGGGCGCACCGCCGCCGAGGGCCTGATCGGGGTCACCGTCGCCGGCACCCGCGGCGCCGTTGTCGAGGTCAATTCGGAAACCGACTTCGTCGCCAAGAACGAAACCTTCCAGGGCTTCGTCCGCACCGTCACCGAAATCGCCACCGAGCTTGGCAGCGATGTCGCGGCGCTGCTCGCCGCGAGCTATCCCGAAACCGACGGCAGCGTTCACGACAAGCTGACCCATAACATCGCGACGATCGGCGAGCATCAGAACCTGCGCCGCGCCGCGATCGTCGAGGTCGAGCAGGGTGTGGTGACGTCCTATGTCCACAACGCCGCCGCCTCGGGGCTCGGCAAGATCGGCGTTCTCGTCGGCCTCGAAAGCGCCGCCCCCGCCGATGTTCTCGAACCGCTCGGGCGTCAGATCGCCATGCACATCGCCGCCGCCAATCCGCTGGCGCTCGATGAATCGGGCCTCGATCAGGCGCTGGTCGAGCGCGAGCGCGCCATCGCCCGCGAAAAGGCCGCCGTCTCGGGCAAGCCCGCCGACATCATCGAGAAGATGATCGAAGGCGGCGTGCGCAAGTTCGCCCAGGAGAATGCCCTGCTGACGCAGGTCTTCGTCATGGACGGCAAGTCGAAGGTCCAGGACGTCGTCGCCGCCGCCGCCAAGGCCGCCGGCACGCCGATCGCCATCAAGGCCTTTGTCCGCCTCCAGCTCGGCGAAGGCATCGAGAAGGAAGAGAAGGATTTCGCGGCCGAAGTCGCTGCCGCGGCCGGCGTTTGACCGCTGCCGGATCTGCCGGCGGTGCCGGGGCGTCAACCGCCCTTGGCACCGCCGGAAGGCGTCTCTATGACGCTGGCATGGCAGCGCCTTTCGGGCACTGCGCCCCGCTCGGAGTGTTCGATCCATCATGCCCGCGTCCGGCTTCAAACGCATCCTTCTGAAGCTGTCGGGCGAGGCGCTGATGGGCCAGGGCCAATATGGCATCGACCCCGCCGAGACGGCGCGACTGGCGGGCGAGGTCAAGGCGGCGGTGGCGGCGGGCTATGAGCTCTGCCTTGTCGTCGGCGGCGGCAACATCTTCCGCGGGCTGGCGGCGGCGGCCAAGGGCTTCGACCGCGCTTCCGCTGATTATATGGGGATGCTGGCGACGGTGATGAACGCGCTCGCCGTGCAGAATGCGCTGGAACAACAGGGCGTACCGACGCGGGTACAGTCGGCGATCCCGATGCCGTCGGTGTGCGAGCCCTATATCCGCCGGCGCGCCGAGCGCCATATGGAGAAGGGGCGGGTGGTGATCTTCGCCGCCGGCACCGGCAATCCCTTTTTCACCACCGATACCGGCGCCGCGCTGCGTGCGGCCGAAATGAGCTGCGACGCGCTGTTCAAGGGCACTTCGGTCGATGGCATCTACGACGCCGACCCCAAGCAGGTGGCGACGGCGCGGCGCTACGACCGCCTCAGTTATGACAAGGTGCTCGCCGACAATCTCAAGGTGATGGACGCCAGCGCCGTTGCCATGTGTCGCGACAATCGCATCCCGATCGTCGTCTTCAACATGCGCGAGCCCGGCGCGCTGGCGGCGGTGCTGGCGGGGACGGGGGTTTCGACGATGGTGACGACGACAGGTTGAAACAGGAAGAAGAACATGGCTGAATTCGATCGCGCCGCCTGGAAGTCCGACCTCGAGCGCCGCACCACCGGCGCCATCGAGGCGCTGAAGAGCGACCTTGCCGGCCTGCGCACCGGCCGCGCCTCGGCGAACCTGCTCGATCCGGTGACGGTCGAGGTCTATGGCTCGCACATGGCATTGTCGCAGGTGGCGACGGTGACGGTGCCCGAACCGCGGATGCTGTCGGTCCAAGTCTGGGACAAGTCGAACGTCACGCCGGTCGAGAAAGCCATTCGTTCGGCCGGGCTCGGTCTTAATCCGATCACCGACGGCCAGACGCTGCGGCTGCCGGTCCCCGACATGACCGAAGAACGCCGCAAGGAAATGGCCAAGCTCGCCTCCTCCTATGCCGAAAAGGCCAAGATCGCGGCGCGCAACGTCCGCCGCGACGGCATGGACGCGCTCAAGACCGCCGAGAAGAAGGGCCAGATCAGCCAGGACGACCAGAAGCGCCACGAGGCCGAGGTCCAGAAGATCACCGACAAGGCGATCGCCGACATCGACGCCGCGACCGCTGCCAAGGAGAAGGAAATCCTCGGCAAGTGAGCCTGGCGGCGGCCACGGTGCCGACCGGCGCGGCCGGGGCGGACGGCGATGTGGCCTTGCGCCATCTTGCCGTCATCATGGACGGCAACGGCCGCTGGGCGCAGGCGCGCCGGCTGCCGCGCGTCGCCGGCCATCGCGCCGGGATCGAGGCAGTGCGCCGCGTCGTCGAGGCGGCGCCGGTGCTCGGCATCGAGGTGCTGACGCTCTACGCTTTTTCGGCGGAGAATTGGAAGCGCCCCGCCGATGAAGTCGCCGATCTGATGGGGCTGCTGCGCCATTACATCCGCTCCGAGATCAAGGAACTGCACCGCAATGGCGTGCGGCTGCAGTTCATCGGCGACTGGCGGGCGCTCAAACCCGATATCGTCGCGATGCTCGACGACGCCCGCGCGCTGACCGCCGGCAACGACCGCCTGACGCTTGTCGTCGCCTTGAACTATGGCGGCCAGCAGGAACTGGTGCGCGCGGCACGGGCGCTCGCCGCCGATGTCGCCGCCGGCGTGCTCGCCGCCGATGCCATCGACGATGCGGCGATCGACGCGCGGCTCGATACCGCCGGGCTGCCGCCGCCCGATATCGTGCTGCGCACCTCGGGCGAAATGCGGCTGTCGAACTTCCTGCTCTGGCAATCGGCCTATGCCGAATTCGTCGTCACCGAGACTTTGTGGCCCGATTTCGACCGCGCCGCGCTCGAAAGCGCGCTTGCCGAATTCGCCACCCGCGTCCGGCGCTTCGGTGGCCGCTGAGGCTTTGGCAACGCGCGCCCTGACCGGGGTGGTTCTGGTCGCCGTCGCGCTGGCGGCGGTCTGGGCCGGCGGCGCCGTCTTCACCGCGCTGGTGGCGGCGGGCGCGCTGCTGATGTTCGCCGAATGGGCGGTGATGCACCGCCTGCCGCGGCCGCTGCGCCTGGCCGGGCTGGCGCTGGTCGGCGGGCTGTTGCTGACGATGCCGCTCGTTACTATCGGCGAAACGCTGATCGCGCTCGGCGCGGCGGCCGGGCTGCTCGGCCTGTTCGCGCTGCGGCTCTACCGCCGCTGGGGGATCGCCGCGGCGACGGGGTTGCTTTATTGCGCGCTGCCGGCGATGGCGCTGGTCTGGCTGCGCGGTCGGCCGCTCGGGCTCGACGCCTGCCTGTTCGTGCTGGCGGTGGTCTGGGCGACCGATATCGCCGCCTATTTTGCCGGGCGGGCGATCGGGGGTCCGAAGCTGGCGCCGGCGATTTCGCCGGCCAAGACCTGGGCGGGGGCCATCGGGGGGATCATGGGGGCAATGGTGGTGGGAACCGGGCTGGCGGCGAGCCAGATCGACAGTCCGCGCTTTCTGGGCAGTTTCGCGAGTCTCGCCGGCGGCCTTGCGGCGCTGGCGGTGCTCGGCGACCTGTACGAAAGCGCGCTGAAGCGCCGCGCCGGCGTCAAGGATTCGGGCGCGCTGCTGCCCGGCCATGGCGGCGTGCTCGATCGCCTCGACGGGCTGGTGCCGGCGGCGATCGCCGGCGCCGCGGTGTTTGCAGCGACAGGGTGGGCCGGATGAAGACCTTGACCATCCTTGGCGCCACCGGGTCGGTCGGCAGCCAGGCGCTCGACCTTGTCGCGCGCAACCCTGGCCGCTGGCAGGTCGAGGCGCTGACCGCCAACAGCGACGCCGCGGGGCTCGCCGCCGCGGCGCGCGCTTCCGGCGCCAAATTCGCCGCCATCGCCGATACGGCGGCCTGGCCAGCGCTGCGCGACGCGCTCGCCGGCAGCGGCATCGAAACCGGCGCTGGCCCCGAGGCACTGTGCGAGGCGGCGCGCCGCCCCGGCGAGATCGTGCTGACGGCGATCGTCGGGGCCGCCGGGCTGCCGCCGACCCTCGCCGCGGTCGAGCGCGGCGCGACCCTCGCCATCGCCAACAAGGAGACGCTGGTCTGCGCTGGCCCGGTGGTCAACGCCGCGGCGCGCAAATCGGGAGCGACGCTGCTGCCCGTCGACAGCGAGCACAATGCCGTTTTCCAGGTTTTCGACCATGACCGCCCCGAGCGCGTCGCCAAGATCATCCTGACCTGTTCGGGCGGGCCGTTCCGCAACCATAGCCGCGCCGAGCTGGCCAATGTCTCGGTTGCCGACGCCTGCAAGCACCCGGTCTGGTCGATGGGCGCCAAGATCTCGATCGATTCAGCGACGCTGATGAACAAGGGCCTGGAACTGATCGAGGCGCATCAGCTGTTTCCGGTCGGCATCGACAAGCTCGACGTCATCATCCACCCGCAATCGGTCGTCCATTCGATGGTCGAATATGTCGATGGCTCGGTGTTGGCGCAGCTCGGCAGCCCCGACATGCGCATTCCGATCGCCTATGCCATGGCCTGGCCGGAGCGCATCGCCACGCCGGCGGCGCGGCTCGATCTTGCCGCGGTCGGCAAGCTCGAATTCTACGCCCCCGACCTCGAGCGTTTCCCCTGCCTCAGGCTCGCTTGGGACGCGATGACCGCTGGTGGTTCGGCGCCGTGCATCCTGAATGCCGCCAATGAAGTCGCGGTGGCGGCGTTCATCGCCGGGCAAGTCGGCTTCCTCGATATCGATGCTATTGTGGCCGCAACGCTCGCCAAAGTGCCTTCGGGGCCGGTCGGATCGCTCGACGAGGTTGTCGCGGTGGATGGCGCGGCGCGGCGCACCGCGACCGCCCAGGTCATGGCGCGCGCCGCATGACCGACATGCTGCCGCAACCCGGCGTGGTGTTCAGCCTTGCTACCTATGTGCTGATGGTGGCGATCCTCGTCGTCGTCCATGAAGGCGGGCATTATCTCGCCGGACGGCTGTTCGGCTGCCGCATCGACAGTTTCGCCTTCGGCTTCGGCGGCGAGATTGTCGGCTGGAACGACAGGCGCGGCACCCGCTGGAAGCTGAACGCCATTCCCTTGGGCGGTTACGTAAAATTCACCGGCGACATGAACGAGGCCAGCCAGCCCGATCCGGCGCTGCTGGCGCTGCCGCCCGCCGAGCGCGAGCAATTGTTCGTCTTCAAGCCGCTGTGGCAGCGCGCCATCATCGTCGCCGCCGGGCCGGCGATCAATTTCGTCTTCGCCATCCTGATCCTCGCCGGCTTCTACATCGGCCTCGGCCATCCGGTGACGCCGCCGGTCGCCACCCAGATCATGCCGGGCAGCGTCGCCGCCGCCGCCGGCCTGCGTCCCGGCGATCGTATAACCGCGGTCGATGGCGTCGCGACGACGCGTTTCGAGGACATCTTCAACAAGGTGATGGTCAACGCCGGCGAGCCGATGCGGTTGACCGTGGCGCGCGGCGGCGCGACGCGCGACGTGACGCTGGTGCCGCGCGTCGTCGAGGAGAAGGATCGCTTCGGCAATGTCAGCCGCCACGGCCGGCTCGGCCTGCTGGCGACGGGGCGCGAACTGGTGCGCGTCGGACCGGTTGCGGCGCTCGGGCTTGCCGTCCGCGACACCTGGGAAATCAGTGCGTCGATCGCCACCACCATCGGCCAGATCGTCACCGGCACGCGCAGCCTCAGCGAGATGGGCGGGCCGATCAAGGCCGGGGTCGTCACCGGCCAGCAGGCGTCGCTCGGGGTTCTGGCCTTCGTCGCTTTCATGGCGTTCTTCTCGATCAACCTCGGTTTCATCAATCTGCTGCCCATCCCGATGCTGGACGGCGGCCATCTTCTGCTCTACGCGGTCGAGGCTATCCGGCGGCAGCCGATCGGCGCGAAGGTGCAGGAATGGGCCTTCATGTCGGGATTTGCGGCGCTGATGTCGTTGATGGCCGTCCTGACCTGGCATGATCTGGGCGCCGTCGGGGTGTTCCACACCCTGTCGCGCTGGGTCGGCTGAGGATGAGTGACAAGAGTGACGACGACCAGGGTATGTTCAGGGATTGCCGCGTGACGCAAAGCTCGATGGAGCAGGATCGGGTGCGCCGGCATCGGTTGTTCACGGCGTTGCTGCTGTCGAGTGCCTTGTGCACGCCGGCATTGGCACAGCGGCCCAAGAAGGCCGAACCGCCCCCCGAGATGCCGTCGGCCGAGGCCGAAAGCCGCGCCGCCGCGGCAGCGTTCCAGTCGGCGCTGCCGGCGACCGCCGCCAATGCCGGCATCGTCCGCTCGGTCGTCATCCGCGGTACCGAGCGCCTCGAACCCGAGACGGTGCGTTCCTACCTCAATCTCAACATCGGCGATCGCTATGATCGCGAGCGTACCGACCAGGCGCTGAAGGCACTGTTCGCCTCCGAGCTCTTCGCCGATGCGACGATCCGCGACGACAATGGCGCGCTGACCGTCGAGGTGAAGGAAAATCCGGTGATCAACCGGATCATCATCGAAGGCGCCAAGCGCGTGAAGGAGGACAAGATCCGCGAGGAAATCCGCCTCGCGCCGCGCCAGATCTTCACGCGATCGAAGGCGCGTGCCGATCTTGGCCGGGTTCTCGAACTCTATCGCCGCTCGGGGCGCTTCGCCGCCTCGGTCGAGCCCAAGATCGTTCAGCTCGAACAGAACCGCGTCGATGTCGTCTTCGAAATTTCGGAAGGGCCGAAGTCGAAGGTTCGCCAGATCAACATCATCGGCAACGAGAAATTCACCGAAGCCCAGATCCACAAGCAGATGATCACGCGCCAATCGCGCTGGTTCCGCTTTCTCTCGTCGAACGACACCTATGACCCCGATCGCCTGGCCTATGACCAGCAGAAGCTGCGGCAATTCTACCTGACGCAGGGCTATGCCGATTTCCGCGTCGTCTCGGCGGTCGCCGAACTGACCCCGGGCGGGCGCGACTTCATCGTCACCTATGTTCTTGACGAGGGCCAGCGCTACAAGTTCGGCAAGGTCGATCTCGAAAGCGACATTCGCGACATCAAGGCCAAGGATTTCCGCGCGCTGATCAGCATCAAGACCGGCGACTGGTACAATGCCCAGAAGATCGAGGATACCGTCGAGGGCCTGACCGAAACCGCCGGGCTGCTCGGCTACGCCTTTGCCGATGTGCGGCCGAATTTCGACCGCGACAAAGACAAGCTCGAGATGAACGTCACCTTCCAGATCGGGGAGGCGCCGCGCGTCTATGTCGAGCGGGTTCAGGTCAACGGGAATACCATCACCACCGACAACGTCATCCGCCGCGAATTCCGGCTAGCCGAGGGCGATGCCTTCAATTCGATCAAGGTCAAGCGGACCCGCGACCGCATCCAGAGCCTCGGCTTCTTCCAGGAGAAGTTCGAGATCGAGCAGAAGCAGGGCTCGGCGCCCGACAAGATCGTCCTCGAGGCCAATGTCCAGGAACGGCCGACGGGCGAGCTCCAGCTGTCGGCGGGCTTTTCGAGCCTTGAGCGCTTCATCCTGTCGCTGTCGATCCGCCAGCGCAATTTCCGCGGCCGCGGCCAGGAACTCCGCCTGTCGGGGAACATCTCGAGCTTCTCGCGCTCGGTCGAAGCCGGTTTTACCGAACCCTATCTGTTCGGACGCAATCTGGCGCTCGGCTTTGATGTCTTCCGCCGCGATTTCCGCTCGTTCAACCAGATCGGCACGCAGCGCAACACCACTTACACCCAGGTGTCGACCGGCTTCCAGATCCGCACCGGTTTCCCGCTCACCGAATTCTGGGCGGCGTCGTTCCGCTATGGCCTCAGCTTCGAGGAAATCGGCCTCGACCGGAACCTGTTCTTCCGCAATGGCGTCTGCGATCCGTTGACCGCCGGCCGCTATCTTTGCGAGGCGATCGGCAATCGGACGATTTCGTCGGTCGGCTACAGCCTGATCTACAACAGCCTCAACAACGGCCGCCGGCCATCGGCGGGGCAGCGCTTCGGCTTCAGCCAGGATCTCGCCGGCGTGCCGGTCGGCGTCAAATATCTGCGCAGCCGCGTCAATTACGATTGGTACAAGCGGCTGTTCGGCTCGGGCTTCGTGCTCAACATCGGTGGCGAGGCTGGCTATATCTTCGGTTTCGGCGGCGACGATGTCCGGCTGACCGATCGCTTCTTCCTCGGCCAGCCGCAGATGCGCGGCTTCGGCATCCGCGGCGTCGGCCCGCGCGTGCTACGCTTCCCGCTCAACCCCGATGGTACGGTCATCACCGATCGCCGCCAGGCGCAGGACGACGCGCTCGGCGGCAAGGCCTATTATCAGGCGCGTGCCGAAATCCAGATTCCGCTCGGCTCGGCGGGCGAGGAACTTGGCATCCGGCCGTCGATTTTCGCCGACGTCGGCGCGCTGTGGCAGGTCAACCGCCCCATCCTGCAGTGCCGTACCCCGAGCGGGATCGTCACGCCGATCGTCATCGATGGCATCACCTGTTCCGCCGCGGTCGACAACAGCGGTGGTTTCGTCGAGCGGTTCCTCGGCAATTCGCCGAGTCCCCGCCTGTCGGTGGGCATCGGCGCGTCGTGGAATTCGCCTTTCGGACCGTTCCGATTCGATCTTGCCAAAGCGTTGCTGAAGCAGGATGGCGACAACACCCAACTCTTCCAGTTCAATGTAGGGACCCAATTCTGATGAAGACTCTGCTTGCCTCGCTGGCGATCGGCGCTGCCGCCATCGTCGCCCCCGCCACCATCATCGCGGCGCCCGCCGCCGCCCAGGCACTGCCACCGGCGGTCATCATCCTCGTCGATCTCGACCAGGTGTTCAGCGGTTCGGTCGCCGGCAAGGGCGCCTTCACCGAGCTCAAGACCAAGCTCGACAGCATCCAGGCGCGCATCGCCCAGCTCAACACCTCGTTCACCACCGAGGAGCAGGAGCTCGGCCGCACGCGTCCGGCGCCGAACGCCGCCGCGGCGATGATCACCGCCTGGGAGAACAAGGCCAAGGACTTCGCCACCCGCCGCCAGCAGGCGCAGGCCGAAATTCAGCGCCGCAATGACGAGTTGCAGGCCAGCCGCCAATATGTGCTGAAGCAGATCAACGACGGCGCCCAGCCGATCATCAGCGCCATCATGCGCGAACGCGGCGCGTCGATCGCCATCGCCGAGGGTGCCACCCTGCAGCACAGCGCTTCGGTCGATGTCACCACCGATGTCATCGCGCGTCTCGACAAGGCGCTGCCGCGCGTCGGCACGACGCCGCCGGCCGCGCCCGCGGCGCCGCCGGCGAAGTAATGGCCGAAACCGCCATTGCCGCCCCTGCCGCCACCGCCGTCGATGTGACGGCGGTGATGGCGATGCTGCCGCATCGCTATCCGATGCTGCTCGTCGATCGCGTCGAGGACATCGTCCTGGGGCGCTCGGCGCGCGGCGTGAAGGCGGTGACGATCAACGAGCCGTTCTTTGCCGGGCACTTCCCCGGCCGGCCGATCATGCCGGGCGTGCTGATCGTCGAGGCGCTGGCGCAAACCGCCGGCGTGCTGGCGATCCGCACGCTGGGCGATGCCGGCCTCGGCAAGCTCGTCTATTTCATGAGCATCGACAGCGCCAAGTTCCGCGTGCCGGTCGAGCCGGGGTGTCTGCTCGACCTGCATGTCGACTATGTCCAGAACCGCGGCCGGGTCTCGAAGTTCGCCGGGCGTGCCATGGTCGCCGGCAAGCTCGTCGCCGAGGCGAACTTCACCGCGATGATCGCCGATCCGGCCTAGACGACTTCGCCCGGTGCCGCCGCTGCCGGGCGCTCGCCGCGCGCCGCCCACAGGCACGCCGCGGCGATGATCGCGGCGCCGATCCAGACGCGCAGCGCGACGGGTTCGGCGAAGAACGCCCAGCCGAACAGCGCGGCGAAGGGCAGCGCGGCGAACTCCACGACCGCGGCGGCCTGCGCCTCGACATGCACATAGGCGCGGCTCATCAGCTGGACGCCGATATTGCCGATCACCCCCATCGCCAGCAGCCAGCCGACCCCGGCCAGGGTCGGCGCCGGGGCGGCGAGGCCGAAGGGCGCCAGCACCAGCATGGGAACGGCGGCGGCCAACAGGGTGACGATGACCGCGCCATCGCTGGCGGCACGGGCCCGCAAAATGATCGCCGCGCCGGCATAAAGCGCCGCCGAGAGCAGCACCGCCGCCACCGCAATGGCGCGATCGCCGCCAAGATCGGGAATGCCGCCCGTCGTGACCAGCACGCCGACGAAACCGAGCCCGCCGGCGGCGACGAAACGCGGCTGCATCGATTCGCCGAGGAACAGCCGCGCCAGCGGCGGCACCAGCAGCGGCGCGATGAACGAGATGGTGATGGTTTCGGCGAGCCCCAACCGGCTGAGGCCGAAATAGAACAGGCTCGCCATGACGGCGATGAGGATGCCGCGGCCGAGATGCGCCGGCAGCATGGCGCGGCGGATCGCCGGGCGGCCGGCGCTGACCCAGACAATGAGCGCGAACAGGGTGCCGGCGAGGTAACGGCCAAAGCTGATCGTCAGGATCGCATGATCGATCGCGACATGCTTGACGATGGCATCGATGCCGCAGAGCGCGCCGACCCCGAGCGTGCACTGGATGAGCGCGGCGGGGCGTGAGGGTGGGGCGGACATCCCCGGCGGGATAACCGGGTGCGGCGGGGGGCGCCAGTGCAGGGACTGTGGTGCGGCGGCTGCACCAAGTCATTGCCCGACCGGACGCCGAAACTTCGTTCCCGGCGTCCGGCGGAACGGCCCTCGGGGGACGGCCTCAGGCGACCTTGAAGCCCTCGCGGTTCATGCGCATCGTTACCCGCTTGCGTTCGTCGTCCGAGAGCGACTCCTGCAGTTTCGGAAATACGTCGCTCTCCTCTTCGAGAACATGCTCCTCGAAAGCATTGCGAACCTGGGCAAGCCTGTCGAGGAAGCCCGGCTGCTGGTGCTTGCCGATCATCTCGAGGTCGAACAGCCCCTGCTTGAGCTCGCCATGGTCGGCGTGGAGTTCATCGGCCGCGTCGGCCTGGCCCTTTTCGCGCAGCACGCAGTAGATGACATATTCTTCCTGGACATTGTGCTTGCCGATGGCGTGCTGAAGCTGGACGACGAGGGTGGCGCGTGCCGCCTTGTCGTCGTCGCTGGTCTGGGCAAGCTTTTCGAGGAGGGCGCGCGCCAGCTTGTGCTCGGCCTTGAGGCCCTCGAACCAGTCGCCGGCAAGCGCCGTTGGCGCCTGGACGGCGGCCTTGCGGCCGGCGGCGGCAAGCAGGCCGAGGCCGAAGCCGGCGGCACCGGCGATCAGCGCGCTCGAGCCACCGCCATTGCCGGCACCATAGTCGCCGCTGCGCGAAAATTTCGTCTGGGAAGTGGTCATGCTGGCCTCCTTGGGGCTGGAAGCTTCCTCAATGTTCAGGCCATGACGCGAGTTCCGCAGGCTGTGGCAAAGTCGGCCGGGCGGTTCGAGTTGCGTTGTCAGTCGCTTCGGCAGGGGGTCAGGTCGCCGGGCCGGTTGATGTTGGCGATGGCACCACCGTCGCACTCGCTGGCGCCGCTAACGGCGATCCAGCGGCGCAGCGACAGGTCGCCGGCCGCGGCAAGATGGTCGCGCAGCGCCGGCGCCAGCGCCGCCGGCCAGACGCCGACGCTGCGCTGGCCGAGGGCGACGCTCGGGCCATGGCCGAGGCGGCGGGCGAGGTCGCCGGGCAGATGCGGCGCGTCGCACGGCACGCAGAGCACGGCGTCATGGCCCGCCGACACCGCATGGGCGAGCGCGGCGCACAGCCCGCCGAGCGGGCCAAGCCCCGGCGCCGGCAGGTCGGCGAGCGAGGCCCATGGCGGATGGACGCGGCCGCAGATGACAAGGTCGGCCACTTGCGGCGCCAGTGCGGCAATGACGTGATCGATCAGCGCCGTACCGTCGAGCAGCGCCAGCGCCTTGTCGCTGCCGAAGCGCCGCGAGGCACCGCCGGCGAGGACGGCGCCAAGCAGCTTCACCGCGTCTCTTCGAAAAGCTCGCGGCCGATCAGGTAGCGGCGGATTTCGCTGGTGCCGGCGCCGATTTCGTAGAGCTTGGCGTCGCGGAGCAGGCGGCCGGTCGGATAATCGTTGATATAGCCGTTGCCGCCGAGGCACTGGATCGCTTCCTGCGCCATCCAGGTGGCCTTTTCGGCGCTGTAGAGGATGCAGCCCGCCGAATCCTTGCGCGTCGTCTCGCCGCGATCGCAGGCGGCAGCGACCGCATAGGTATAGGCGCGCGCCGTCGACAGCGCGACATACATGTCGGCGAGCTTGCCCTGCATCAGCTGAAAGGTGCCGATCGGCGCGCCGAACTGTTCGCGATCATGGACATAGGGCACGACAACATCGAGGCACGCCTGCATGATGCCGAGCGGGCCGCCGCTGAGGACGACGCGCTCGTAATCGAGGCCGCTCATCAGCACCTTCGCGCCATTGCCGACCCCGCCAAGGACATTGGCGGCGGGCACTTCGCAATCCTCGAACAGCAGCTCGCAGGTGTCCGACCCGCGCATGCCTAATTTGTCGAGCTTCTGCGCCGTCGAAAAGCCTGCCATGCCCTTTTCAATGAGGAAGGCGGTGACGCCGCGCGACCCCGCCTCGGGGTCGGTCTTGGCATAGACGACGAGCGTTTCGGCATGCGGACCGTTGGTGATCCACATCTTGTTGCCGTTGAGGACATAGCTTTCGTTGCCGCGCGCCTCGGCGCGCAGCTTCATCGAAATGACGTCGGAACCGGCGCCGGGTTCGGACATGGCGAGGCTGCCGACATGGTCGCCGCTGATCAGCGCGGGAAGGTATTTCGCCTTCTGCTCGGCCGTCCCCCAGCGGGCGATCTGGTTGATGCAGAGGTTGGTATGGGCGCCATAGCTGAGCCCGACCGACGCCGAAGCGCGGGAGATTTCCTCGACGGCGATGAGATGGGCGAGATAGCCGAGGCCAGCGCCGCCATCGGCTTCCGGCACGGTGATGCCGTGCAGGCCGAGGTCGCCGAGCCTGGGCCAGAGGTCGCGCGGGAAGGCGTTGCTCGCGTCGATCTCGGCAGCGCGGGGGGCGATCTCGGCGGCGGCGAAGGCGCGGACGCTGTCGCGCAGCATGTCGATGGTTTCGCCGTGATCGAAGCGGAGTTGGGTAAACATGGCGGATTTCTAGCCTTTGCGGGGCGCCGGCGCCAGCCATCTCCCCTCCCGCTTGCGCGAGGGGCTGGGGGTGGGAAGTCGTATGCCGGAAGCGTGACCTTGGGTGGGAGGGCCTTTCCCACCCCCAGCCCCTCGCGCAAGCGGGAGGGGAGTAGTTAGCCGATCTCCACCAGCAGCATGCCGTCGGCGACCTGATCCCCGGCAGCGATATGCACCGCGCTCACCGTGCCGCCGGCGCGCGCCGTCAGCCGGTGTTCCATCTTCATCGCCTCGAGCACCAGCAGGCGGTCGCCGGTCGCCACGGCCTGGCCGGCGGCGACATCGACGCTGAGCACGCGGCCGGGCATCGGCGCGATGATGCGCCCGGCGCCGGGGCCGGCGGCGGCATCGGCGCGCGGCGCGCGGACGCCGAGGCGATAGCTCTGGCCGGCGAGGCGGACGTCGATCGCCGCGTCGCCATCGACGACATGGCCGAGGTGATTGCGGCCGCCGATATCGACGCGCAGGCCGGTCGTACCCGCCCGCACCGCGCCGACTTCGCCGATGCCCTCGAGTCCGGCGACGCGGAAGCGCCCGCCGCCGGCGTCGCGGACGGCGAATTCGTGCAGCGTGTCGCCGGCCCAGAAGCGCTGGACGAACTCGACGGCCAGGTTGAGGCGGAAGGGTCGGGCGAACGGCCCGGCGCCGGCGGGCACTTCCAGCGCCGCCAGGGTGCGGAACAGCCCGGCGAGCAGCAGCGCCTCGGGCGGCACGTCGGCGGGCGGCGCCAGCACCTCGGCATGGCGCGCGATGAAGCCGGTATCGACCTCGCCGGCGCGGAACGCCGGCGCATCGGCGAGGCGGGCGAGGAAGCCGCGGTTCGATTTCAGCCCCTCGACGATCGTCGCGTCGAGCGCCGCCACCAGGCGATCGATCGCCTCGCCGCGCGTCGGCCCATGGGCGATGACCTTCGCGATCATCGGGTCGTAGTCGAGGCCGATGCGGTTGCCGGTTTCGACGCCGGTATCGATGCGGATGCCGTCGCCCTCCCCGAAGGCGAGGCGGCTGAGCGTGCCGGTCGACGGCAGAAAACCGCTGTCGGGGTCCTCGGCATAAAGCCGCGCCTCGACGGCATGGCCGGAGACGGCGAGCGCCTCCTGCGCAAGTGGCAGCATCTCGCCGCGCGCGACGCGGATCTGCCACTCGACGAGATCCTGGCCGGTGATCGCCTCGGTAACGGGGTGCTCGACCTGGAGGCGGGTGTTCATCTCCATGAAGTAGAAGGCGGGGTCGCCATATTTGTCGCTGTGGTCGAGATCGAGGATGAACTCGACCGTGCCGGCGCCCTGATAGGCGATGGCGGTTGCGGCGGTGACCGCGGCGATGCCGAGCGTGTGGCGCAGGCGATCCGACAGCCCGGGGGCAGGGGCCTCCTCGATGACCTTCTGGTGGCGGCGCTGCAACGAACAGTCGCGCTCGAAGAGGTGGACGACATTGCCATGGGCGTCGGCGAAGACCTGGACCTCGACATGGCGCGGGCGGGCGATCAGCTTTTCGAGCATGACACCGGCGTTGCCGAAGCTCGCCTGTCCCTCGCGCTGCGCCGCCATCAGCGCTTCCTGGAAGTCCTCGGCGGCGTGCACCGCGCGCATGCCCTTGCCGCCGCCGCCGGCGACCGCCTTGATCAGCAGCGGAAAGCCGACGCCCTCGGCGGCGCGCTGCAGGCGGACGAGGCTCTGGTCGCTGCCCTGATAGCCCGGCGTGATCGGCACGCCGGCCTTCTTCATCGCCGCCTTGGCGCTGTCCTTCAGCGCCATGATCCGCATCGCCGCCTCGGGCGGGCCGACCCAGACCAGCCCGGCCGCCTTCACCGCCGCGGCGAATTCGGCGTTTTCGGAGAGGAAGCCATAGCCGGGGTGGATGGCGTCGGCGCCCGTCCGGCGGGCGGCGGCAATGATCGCCGCGCCATCGAGATAGGGGCGCGCCTCGGCGGCGCCGATCGCCACCGCCTGGCCGGCCTCACGGACATAGGGCGCCGCGGCATCGGCGTCGGAGTAGACGGCAACGGTGGCGATGCCCATGCGGTGCGCGGTGCGGATGACTCGCCGGGCGATTTCGCCGCGATTGGCGATGAGAAGCTTGTGCATGGCGCCGGGATACCGCCCCGCGTCGCGAAGCGCCAGCCGTTGCATTGGTCGCAATCGAATGTTAGGTCCAGACTTGCATTCAGGACATTATCCGTGCCGCCATCATCTGTGACAAGTAGGACCCAAGTGTCGCGCGAGGGCAAGGTCAGCTTGCCTGCCGCCCAGCGCCGCGCCGTCGGTATCGCGCCAGGAAGTGCGGTTCAAATCCGCCAGGTCGGCAACTCGCTTGTCATCACCAGCCTCGACGCGGTCATCGACGACCTCCAGGCAGAAGCGCGCCGATGGCTGCACGGCGACAGCGTCGACGCTTTCCTGCGCGACAAGCGCGCCGAAGCCGCGCGTGAAGTGGCTGACGATTGACGGCCGTGCTTGACGCCTCGGCGGCGCTGGCGGTGATCTTCGGCGAGCCCGGCGAGGCCCGGGTGCGCCGGGCAATGAACGCGGGGGCAGCGATGTCGACGGTCAATCTCGCCGAGGTCGTGGCGCGACTGGCGCGGATCGGGCGGAGCCGGGACGAGATTGCCCGCGTGCGTGAGTCGCTGATGGCCGGGCTGGCGTTCATCGACGTCGACGAAAGCGTCGCGGTCGAGGCGGGGCTGGCAATCGTGGTCACGCGCGACCACGGCCTGTCGCTTGGCGACCGCATCTGCCTGATGCTCGCCAAGGCGCGCGGCGTGCCGGTGCTGACCGCCGATGGCGGCATGGCGGCCGTCGCTGACGGGCTTGGTGTCACCGTCGAGCTGATCCGATAGACGCCGGCCCCCGGCGCTAGCCGCCGGCCCAGCCCGGCTTGCGCTTGTCAAGGAACGCCGCCAGCCCGTCGCGGCCCTCCGCCGACGCGCGCCGTGCCGCGATGCGGGCCGCGGTCTCGGCGCGCAGATCGTCGGTAATTTCGCGGCCGGCGATGTCGCGGACCAACGCCTTGGCGTCGGCGACGGCGCCGGGGGCGGCGGCGGCGAGATGCGCCAGCCAGCCGGCGACGACGGCCTCGGCCGCAGCCGCATCGGCGGCGACTTCGTCGACGAGGCCGATCGCGTGGGCGGTGGCGGCGTCAAAGGCTTCGGCGGTGAGGAACCAGCGCCGGGCACGCGCGCCGATGCGGGCGATGACGAAGGGCGAGATCGTCGCCGGGGTCAGCCCCAGCCGCACTTCCGACAGCCGGAACTTCGCATCCGCCACCGCCACCGCCATGTCGGCGCAGGCGACAAGGCCGACGCCGCCGCCGGCGACATTGCCATGGACAAGCGCGAGTACCGGCTTGGGGCAGGTATCGATGGCGAGCAGCATGTCGCTGAGTTTGAGCGCATCGGCGCGGTTTTCCGCCTCGCTCCAGCCGCCGGCGCGGCGCATCCAGTCGAGGTCGGCCCCCGCCGAAAAGCTCCTGCCCTGGCCGGCGAGGACAATGGCGCGAACCGCCGGATCGCTGCCGAGGCGACCGAAGGTTTCGATCAGCGCGGCGATCAGCGCCTCGTCAAAGGCATTGTGGCGATCGGGGCGGGCGAGGCTGACGCGCGCCGTGCCGGCGGAATCGATCTGGCAGTCGAGCATGGCGCCCCCCGTGGCGCGCCCGCCCGCCAAAGGCAAGCCGCGTGACTTTTCGCATCGACCCGCGTAGGCCCCGCGCCCGATGATGACGCCGCCGCTGCCCCCCCGCCTGTTCCCGACCGCCGCCGAGGAGGCCGAAGCGGCCAACACCCCGACGTCGAGCCCACAGACCGAGGACCCCGCCTACAAGCTCGCCTTTCAGGACGATGACTTCCTGTTGCGCCAGGACCTGCGCCCGGTGCGTTTCCAGCTCGAACTGCTGAAGCCCGAATTGCTTCTCGGCGAGGCGGGCATCGACGCGACCTTCGTCTTCTATGGCTCGGCGCGCATTCCGGCCCCCGAGGAGGTGGCACTGCGCCGCGAGCGGGCGAAGACCCCGCGCGAGGCGGCGATCGCCGAGCGCCTTGCCGCCAAGGCGCGTTATTACGACGTCGCCCGCGACCTCGCCCGCCGCGTCTCGGAATGCGAGCAGGACGGCAAGCGCTGCCTGACGGTCTGTTCGGGGGGCGGCCCGTCGATCATGGAGGCCGCCAACCGCGGCGCCGCCGACGTCGGCGCGCCCAGCATCGGCCTCAACATCGTGCTGCCGCACGAGCAGCTGCCCAACCCCTATGTCACCCCCGGGCTCAGCTTCCAGTTCCACTATTTCGCGCTGCGCAAGATGCATTTCCTGCTGCGCGCCAAGGCGGTGGCAGTCTTCCCCGGCGGCTTCGGCACCTTCGACGAGTTCTTCGAGCTGCTGACGCTGGTGCAGACCGGCAAGGTCGCGCCGCTGCCGATCCTGCTCTACGGCGCCGACTTCTGGAACCGGGTGGTCGATTTCGAAGCGCTGGTCGACGAAGGCGTGGTGAGCGAGTCGGACCTCGGGCTGTTCCACATGGTGGAAACGGCCGAAGAGGGCTGGGAGATTGTGCGGGAGCATTATGGGCTGTAGCAACTCCTCCCGGTAAAATGATCACCTGGCGCGAAGCAACATGGAATGCCCTTCAGCGCCAGGCACGTGCCGGCGTGGCCATTACTCGTACTGCCCTTATCAGCCAGGAGCTTTCGACGATTTGCGCGGAAGTGGGCTCTACCGGCGCCACCCCGGCGCAAACACTGAGTCGCGTTCTGCAGGAGCTGCGCGACGATGGTGTGCTTCTCTTCGATGGTCAGGGTCACTACCGCATCGCCGAGGGGGTCGCGCAGGCGCCGCTCGAAGCCGCCGTCGTCACCGAGCAGTGGAAGCTGCAGAAAGCCCGCGTGGGCCAGGGGCCGTTCCGCTCGGCCTTGCTGGCGCGTTGGCAGGGGCGGTGCCCTTTGACAGGCATTGCCGAGCCGGAATTGCTACGCGCGTCCCACATCATCCCGTGGAACCGCTGCGAAAGTGACGCCGAGCGTGTGAACCCGGATAACGGTCTGCTGCTGTCCGCGTTGTGGGATGCTGCGTTTGACCGGCGGTTGGTGACTTTCGGCGATGATGGGACGGTGATGTCCTTGCCCAAGCTCTCGGGAGAGTCGTTGGGTGTCTTGCTTGGAACGCGGGCGGCGCTTTTGTCGGGGTTGACGGAGGGAAATCGGCAGCGCTTGCGACGGCATCGGGAAGTTGGGTTTCCGTAGCGTTTCCTTTCAGCCCGGCACGCCCTTGGCCAGTCGATTCCTCCCTGGACAGTAAGGGGGGCTACCAGCGGCCGCCCGCAGCAGTTACGGCGGCGAGCAGGGCGCGTTTGCTTTCGGTGCGGCGGCTACCGTCATTGCGCGGCAGTTCGGGGTTGCCGAGTTCTTCGCGGCGCGCGGCGAGGCGGGCGGCAAACGCCCGATGATCGATGCGGCGGCCGAGCGAGCTTTCGGCCAAACCGGCGCTATCGCATGAGGTCGTCGACACCAAGGTCTCCTGCGGTTTCAAAGCGGATGCGGCGTTCGAGATAGTCGAAATCGACGTTGGGGTGAAGAGCGAGCAGCGCTTGTGCCTGGTCACGCATTGTGGGAGCGCTGCCCGAGGCGAACTGGCCCAAGCGGTCGGCGATCAGATCCTCGACCCAAATCATCGCGACGCCGCCGCCGCCGGGCAAGCTTTCGACAAGTGCGATATGGGTGGCATCGACCTGACCGTCGAATAGCGACGATGCCACGACTTCAAAGCCCAATTGCAGATCGGGATGGACCCAGCCGCGAGTGAGCAGCCCCGGGCCCGACGGCTTGACGAAGCCGTGACGCTCCATCTCAGCTTCGACTTCGGCTTGAATCGGCGAACAGAGATCGATGTCACCAGTCATTACCGCGCTGCCCGAGTAATATTCGACGGCGCCGCCGCCGACGAGCACCGGGCGGGCAGGCCGCGTGCGACGAGAGCGTCGCTGACCCTGGCGAGGAGTTGCAGCGCGGCGAGGAAGTCGGGGCGCCAGGGGGAGGCGGGAGACGCCAGGGGGCTACCCCGCCGCGGCAGCGGCGGTGCGGGGTTTGCGGGGTTTGGCTACTGCTGGCGCTTTCACCTTTCCACCCCCGGCCCCTCCCGCGAGCGGGAGGGGAGTGGTGAGCAGCGGCTTGAGATAGTGGCCGGTGAAGCTCGCCTCGGTAGCGGCGATGACTTCGGGGGGGCCGACGGCGACGATCTGCCCGCCGCGGTTGCCGCCGTCGGGGCCGAGGTCGATCACCCAGTCGGCGGTCTTGATGACGTCGAGATTATGTTCGATGACGACGACGGTGTTGCCTTGCTCGACCAGGGCGTGGAGGACTTCGAGGAGCTTGCGGACGTCCTCGAAGTGCAGGCCGGTCGTCGGTTCGTCGAGGATGTAGAGGGTATTGCCGGTGGCGCGGCGGCTGAGTTCCTTGGCGAGCTTGACGCGCTGCGCTTCGCCGCCCGAAAGCGTCGTCGCCTGCTGGCCGACCTGGACATAGCCCAGGCCGACTTCGTGGAGCATGGCGAGTTTTTCGCGGATCGGCGGCACCGCCTTGAAGAATTCGACGCCGTCCTCGACGGTCATGTCGAGAACGTCGGCGATGCTCTTGCCCTTGAACTTCACTTCGAGCGTCTCGCGATTGTAGCGTGCGCCGTGGCAGACGTCGCACGTCACATAGACATCGGGCAGGAAGTGCATTTCGATCTTGAGGACGCCGTCGCCCTGGCACGCTTCGCAGCGCCCGCCCTTGACGTTGAAGCTGAAGCGGCCGGGCTTGTAGCCGCGCGCCAGCGCCTCGGGCAGGCCGGCGAACCAGTCGCGGATCTGGGTGAAGGCGCCGGTGTAGGTGGCGGGGTTGGAACGCGGGGTGCGGCCGATCGGCGACTGGTCGATGTCGATGACCTTGTCGAGATGCTGGAGGCCTTCGACGGCGTCATGGGGGGCGGCGAGCAGGCGGGCGCCGTTCAGCTCGCGCGCCGCGGCGTTGTAGAGCGTGTCGATGGTGAAGGTGCTCTTGCCGCTGCCCGAGACGCCGGTGACGCAGGTGAAGGTGCCGAGCGGGATGCTGGCGGTGACGCCCTGGAGGTTGTTGCCGCGGGCGTTTTTGACGGTGAGCTTCTTGCCCGTCCCCTTGCGTCGTTTCGCGGGGACAGGGACGGCGCGGCGGCCGGCCAGATAGTCGCCGGTGATGCTGGCGGGGTTGCCGAGGATGTCGGCGAGGCTGCCGTGCGCCACCACCGCGCCGCCATGGACGCCGGCGCCCGGGCCCATGTCGACGATATAATCGGCGAGGCGAATGGCGTCCTCGTCATGCTCGACGACCAGCACGGTGTTGCCGAGGTCGCGCAGGCGCTTGAGGGTTTCGAGCAGGCGGTCGTTGTCGCGCTGGTGGAGGCCGATGCTCGGTTCGTCGAGGACGTAAAGGACGCCCGAGAGGCCGGAGCCGATTTGCGACGCCAGGCGGATGCGCTGGCTTTCGCCGCCGCTGAGCGTGCCCGATTTGCGATCGAGGTGGAGATAATCGAGGCCGACATTGTCGAGAAAGCCGAGGCGCTCGACGATTTCCTTGAGGATGCGCTCGCCGATGGTGCGCTGCTTCGGCGTCAGCTGGTCGGCGACGCCTTGCGCCCAGCGATAGGCCTCGCCGACCGGGCGGCGGACGGCCTGGGCGATGCTTTCGCCGGCGATCTTGACGCTGAGCGCTTCGGGCTTGAGGCGGTCGCCATGGCAGGTCTCGCAAGGCTGCGCCGACTGATAGCGTTCGAGCTCCTCGCGCATCCACGCGCTTTCGCTGGCGAGGCGCTTTTCGAGGTTGCGGATGACGCCTTCGAAGGGTTTCGTAACGTCATAGCTTTTGCGGCCGTCCTGGAAGGTCACGGTGATCGGGCGCGTGCCCGAGCCGTGGAGGATGGCGTGCTGCGCCTCCGCGCTGAGGTCCTGCCAGCGTGATTTCAGGGTGAAGCCATAGGCCTTGCCGAGGCTGGCGAGGACCTGCTGGTAATAGGGCGAGGGCGGGTTGGATTTCGCCCAGGGCATGACGGCGCCCTTTTCCAGCGTCAGCGCGTGGTTGGGGACGATCAGATCGGGATCGAAGACGGCTTTCTCGCCAAGGCCGTCGCAGGCGGGGCAGGCGCCTTGCGGGGCGTTGAAGGAGAACAGCCGAGGTTCGATCTCGGCGATGGTGAAACCCGAGACGGGGCAGGCGAATTTTTCGGAGAAGGTGATGCGCTCGCTCCCCTCCGGCTTGCGGGAGGGGTCGGGGGTGGGGCTCGCTCGAACCGCCGCAGGTGTTCCGTCGGGAAGGTCCGTCCCACCCCCGGCCCCTCCCGCAGGCGGGAGGGGAGTTGGGTCGGCGAGTTCGACGATTGCCAGCCCCTCGGCAAGTTTCAGCGCGGTCTCGAAGCTTTCGGCGAGGCGCGCTTCGAGGCCGTCGCGCACCACCAGGCGGTCGACCACCACATCGATGTCGTGCTTGTACTTCTTGTCGAGTGCCGGGGCGTCGGCGATGTCGTGGAACTCGCCATCGATCTTGACGCGGGTGAAGCCGTCCTTCTGCAGCTGGGCGAGCTCCTTGCGATATTCGCCCTTGCGGCTGCGGACGATCGGGGCGAGCAGGAACAGGCGGGTGCCTTGCGGCAGCGCCATGACGCGATCGACCATCTGGCTGATCGTCTGGGCGGTGATCGGCAGGCCGGTGGCGGGGCTGTAGGGCACGCCGACCCGCGCCCAGAGCAGACGCATATAGTCGTAGATTTCGGTGACGGTGGCGACGGTCGAGCGCGGGTTCTTGCTCGTGGTCTTCTGCTCGATGCTGATCGCCGGGCTGAGGCCCTCGATGTGGTCGACATCGGGCTTCGACATCAGCTCGAGGAATTGGCGGGCATAGGCGCTGAGCGACTCGACATAGCGGCGCTGGCCCTCGGCATAGATGGTATCGAAGGCCAGGCTCGACTTGCCGCTGCCCGACAGCCCGGTGATCACCGTCAGGCTGTTCTTGGGCAGGTCGACATCGACGCCCTTGAGGTTGTGCTCGCGGGCGCCGCGAACGCTGATGTGCGTGAGCATGGGAGCGTTTGTTCCACATCTGTTCGCGCCTGGCAAGCGCGAGCGATGCGCAGAGATAGGGCGCGCCACGTTACCGGGCAATGCGGCGCAGGCGCACCGCCGGAACGCACCGAAGGGGCGCAGCGGCTCGTGCCGCTACGCCCCCAGGGGCCGGTCGCGCCGGGTCAGGGCGCTTGGGGTCGCCGGCGGCCGGGTCAGGACTGCCGGTGGGTCGGGCCGGGGCGGGTCAGGCGCCGGCCGGGTGGCGGTGCCAGGCACCGCCGGGTCTTCGTGCCCGGGCGGGTCAGCGCGGGCGGAAGCGGCCTTCGAACCAGGTGCCGGCCATGAGTGCGATCAGAACCGGATAGGTCCAGAAGATCAGTCCGACGGCATAGGCCCAGGCGAAATTGCCATGTTCGGTCATGCTGGCGACATGCACAGTCACCGCGACAAGCTGGAATGCCGCAGCGTACATCGGCCAGAACCGGTCGCTGCGCAGCGCCAGCGCGATCAATCCGGCGAGCAACATGATGTCGACCGCCAGCACGCCAGTTTCGGTGTGGACATAAAAGCTCTGGTTGGCGAGGTTCGACGCCAGGCCGGCCACGGCGAAACCGCTCGCCGCAAGCTTCTCATCGAGTCCACCCCAGCGCCAGGCGATGACATTGCTGGCAAGCAGTGCCAGCAGCACGATGTATTGCAGCACCTCGATCACCCTTTCCGATTGCGCGAGTCAGTGCGACTTTGCCAGCCGCACTGCTCAGGGCGATGGAATTCAGGCCGCGACGACGGCGAGATGACGCGCCGGTGCGCCGGCAGCGGCTTCGGGCGGGCAGTGGGTGTCGGCGAACATGACGTTGCCGAGGCCGACTTCGCCCGAGGCACTGCGCAGCGCCTTGTGGGTGCGGATGATGTTGGTGCGCGCCTTGACGAGCTGCTGGCAGCTTTCCATGGCGTGCATCAGCGCTTCCTGGCCGACGTGCATGCCGACATTGGCGGCCTGGGTCGCCAGCGGCACCGAGGCGGTGAGGCCGGCGACGGCGGCGAGCGCGGCGTCGATGGCGGCTTCGGCGGCGAGGAGCTTTTCGGCGACGCCATTGGCGGCGATGCGGGTCTGGGCGATCATGAGTCAGTCCTTCCGGGGTCAATGGTGCCCGTTTCCGGCGCGGGTCAGGCGCCGGTGCAGCCGGGGCACCGGTGGGGGTCAAATCGTCCTTCCGGACGACATGCCCGGAAGGGTCAGAAAAGCGTCTTCAATGCCGCCAGGGCCGCGAGAACCGCGCCGAAACCCAGTGCCGACCCGACGGCAATGATGAAAATCCAGGCAAGACGGACGCCGACCGAAAGATCGTTGCGGCGCCCCCAGGGCAGGTTGCCGGCCAGGGCCCCTGCATCGCTGAAGGGTACCGAGGCGCCAAAGTCCTGGATAGATCCGGGGAGAGATCCGGCCGGAACCGCGGCGGCAAGGCCGGGGTCGATGGCAAGAGCGGCTGCGATGCCGACCGGATGCTCACTTGTATGTGGCGACGATGCGCCTGCCAGACAGGGAGGGCCGCTGGCAGGCGGACCGACATCCGGACTGAGGTTGAAGCGCGACGGGTCAGTATCGTCGCTTCCGCCTGAGGCCGGTTCCGTCAAAATCGACGTTTCGGCGGACGGAACAAGCTCCGGAGGCTGGTATATCAAGGGCTGATAGCTGCCAGCGCGGCCATCGCCGCCTTCATCGAGGACAAGCAGCCGTGCTGCCTCGATCCGGCTTGCCACCTGCAGCGTTCGCATCGCCGTGCGCAGCCGCATGTCGACCGTGTGCGGCGAGATATCGAGCACCCGGGCGATGTCCTTCGACGTCATATGCTCGTACACCAGCCGCAGACAGTCGCGCTGACCGTCGGTCAGCTGCGCCAGTTCGGCGGATTTTGAGCCATGCCGTGTTGTCATAGCAATACGGCAGCGTGATGTGGCTGGAATGTCAAGGCTTGGCGACGCGTCAGCGCCGAAATCGACCCGCATGAGATGACCCACCTTTGCATTGTGCCTGACCAGGGCACTGACCCTGCGAATATCTTCGCCCAATCCGCTTCGTTAAGCAAGGTTGTCGGACGGCAACGACTCGGCCTGGCGGCGAAACGCCGGATTCGGGCGTCGCAGCGCACAATCGCCACGATTCGAGGCACGACATCGCCGTCCCGGCGCCGAATCATTCCGGCATTGGGGGGCGGAAAGTCACGAGACGGCGCGCCGACTTGCTGATTCGTTCTCGTTGTCGAGGCAAGGCGCAAGAATATGACATTGCGCCTGCCCTTATCCTGTCCGAAACGCCACTGGCTGCCGTGGCGCTGTCGCGGCTAGATTGACCAGGTGACCTGGCTCCCCGAAATCGACGAGCTCGCCCATCGCCGACGCCTGGCCGCGGCCATGGGCGGCACCGCCAAGCTCGAAAAGCAGGCCGCCATGGGCCGGATGAACGCCCGCGACCGGATCGCCGCGGTTGCCGACGAAGGCTCGTTCCGCGAAGTCGGGGCGCTTGCCGGCTTCGGTAGCTATGACGAGGAGGGCGAGCTGACCGCCTTCCAGCCGGCGAACTTCCTGTTCGGCCGCGCCAGCATCGATGGCCGCCCGGTCTGCATCACCGCCGACGACTTCACCGTGCGCGGCGGCGCCGCCGACGCGAGCCTGCACCGCAAACTGGGCGAGGCCGAGCGGCTGGCCTATGAATATCGCATGCCGCTCATTCGGATGATCGAGGGCACCGGCGGCGGCGGTTCGGTGCGCACCCTCGAAACCATGGGCCACACCTATATCCCCGAGATCCCGGGGTGGGAGCTGATGGTCGAGAACCTGTCACAGGTGCCGGTCGTCGCGCTCGGCCTCGGCCCGGTGGCGGGGCTCGGCGCCGGCCGCCAGGTCATGGCGCATTATTCGCTGCTCGTCGCCGGCCTGTCGCAGTTGTTCGTCGCCGGGCCGCCGGTGGTCGCGGCGGCGGGCGAGATCCGCACCAAGGAGGAATTGGGCGGCGCGCATATCCACGCCCAGAACGGCGCCGACGACGACCGCGTCGACGACGAGGCCGAGGCCTTCGCGCGGTTGAAGCGCTTCCTGTCCTATCTGCCAAGCTCGGTCGACGACCTGCCTGCGCGCGGCCCGGTCAGGGACAAGCGCCGCAAGGGCGACGACTGGCTGCTCTCGGCGGTGCCGCGCGACAGCCGGCAACTCTATCCCGTCCGCCCGATCGTCGAGGCGGTCGTCGATCGCGACAGCTGGTTCGAGATCGGCCGCGAATGGGGCACCGGCGTCGTCACCGGGCTTGCTCGATTGGATGGCTGGGCGGTGGCGGTGATCGCTTCCAACCCGCAGAGCCTCGGCGGGCTGTGGACCGCGGCGACGGCGCGCAAGGTCGAACGCATGGTCGATCTTGCCGATACCTTTCACCTGCCGATCGTCCATTTCGTCGACAATCCCGGCTTCCTGATCGGCCGCCGCGCCGAGGAGGAAGCGACAATCCGCTGGGGTTCCAGGGCCTTGGCCGCGATATATCAATCCTCGGTACCCTGGTGCGCGGTCATTTTGCGCAAGGCCTATGGCATGGCGGGCAGCGGCCATGCGCCGGCCGACCGCATGCGCTGGCGGCTCGCCTGGCCGTCGGGCGACTGGGGCAGCCTGCCGATCGCCGGGGGCCTGGAGGCGGCTTATCGCGCCGAGCTGGAAGCGGCGCCCGACCCGGCGGCGCGCCTCGCCGAGATCCGCGCGAGGCTGGAGAAGGTGCGCTCGCCGTTTCGCACCGCCGAGCGCTTCGGCGTCGAAGCGATCATCGACCCGCGTGAGACGCGCGCCGAGCTGGTGGAATTCGCCGGGCTGGCGCAACGTGCGCTCAAGACCGGGGTGCGGCGGCGGGGATTGCGGCCCTAGAAATCGCCAAGTAGACTCCGTGCAGCGCGCGCTGATCGCCGGAACGGCCTATTTCGCGGCGCTGTTCGCGCTCGGTTTCGTGCTGGGCGCGATCCGGGTGACGCTCGTCGTGCCGCAATTGGGCATGCTCGGTGCGACCGCGGTCGAAGCGCCGATCATGCTGGCGGCGGGCTGGTGGTTGTGCCGCCGGACGGTGCGGCATTGGCGAGTGCCGGAGGCGCTCGCACCCCGGGCGACGATGGCGTTGTGGTTCGTGCTGCTGCTCTTTGTGGTCGCAGCGATGATGGGCCTGGCATTGTTCTGGCGGTCGCTTGCCGACCAGGGGGCGCAGCTGGCAACGTCGGCCGGGGCGCTCGGTCTGGCGGCGCAGCTCGTGACGGCGCTGTTCCCGCTGGTCGTGCGTGCCGCGCCGGCGCGCGACTGAGGTCAGGGCGCCGCAGTCACCGTCACTGACCGGAAGGCGGCGAGCCCCTGTTCCTGTTCCTGTGCGCGCTGGCGGGGGCCGGGGGGATCGTCGGCGACAGCGGCTGTGACGATATTCGCCAGCGCGGCGGCGACGGCGTCGGCGCGGGCGCGGGCGAGCGTCGCCGGGGGGCCGCGGCCGTCGCCGCGACTGGCGGCATGGCCGGTGACTGTCACGGCGGTCGCCTGCCAGCGAGCCAGCGCCCAGCGGACATCGGCGAGCGCCGCGGCG